>DATIFR010000264.1:0-6451 GCA_035455145.1 Nitrospira sp. | reverse complement strand
AAGAATCCGGATGTTCCCGAATTGGTCCGCGGCAAGACAGGCCGGGTCTACGGCCATTTGATCAATCTGTTGACCATGCTGAAGGCCCTGCCGCTCAGTTATAATCGGGACTTACAAGAGGATAAGCCGGCCCTGTTCGACGCGATCGATACGGTGGCGGCTTCCCTGCAGGTCTTGACTGAGCTGACGCGTCGGCTCAAAGTAAACAAAAAGGCGCTCAAGCAGGCTCTCCAAGGCGGCGGAATGCTCGCGACGGAGTTGGCCGACTATCTGGTGGCGAGGGGCGTGCCCTTCCGCGAGGCCCACGCCATTACGGGGAGGGTCGTGCGGGCCGCGTTGGATCGCGGGCAGGAATTGACCTCGTTCTCGCTCGAAGAGTTGCGCCGGTTCTCCCATCGTATCGAAAAAGGGGTCTTCGCGCGCCTGACAGTTCAGGCGGCGATTGATCGTAAGGCACAGATCGGGGGGACGGCTCGGGTGCGCGTGGAGCAGCGGATCAAGGAACTCGAACGGATGTTGTCGTGAGAAGTCTGGCCGTCGTGCTGGTCATGGTGCTGCTGGCAGCCTGCGGAGTTGTGGGGCCGCCGATTGCTCCTGAAGATGTCGGGGTGTCCCGGACGGTCGAGTTTCAGAAGAAGCGTGATGCCCTCGAAGCGCAACAACGTGAAGCGGCCGAATCGCAGGCGGCAAGTGAACCGCAAGGCCAAGATGTGGATTTGCCGCCGGTACGACCGTTCGGTACGCGCTGAACGCGGGAAAATGTTATGACTATTCACCTTGCACCGATGTTGAACTGGAGGAGGGACTGATGCAACTGATTCAACCCATGCGACAAGGCCATTTGCCCCGACAGACCGCGGGCAAACGGTTGCTGCTGGTGGATCCCTATCCTCGCAACAGCCAGTACCACCTGACGGCGTCGGAGCGACGGGCGGTCTGGTTCCCGAAGTTGAGCCTCCCGACGATTGCCGCCTATACGCCGGAGCATTGGACCGTCGATTTGGTCGACGAAGCGGTGCAGGACATCGATTTCGACTATCCCTGCGATATGGTCGGCCTTTCGATCATGACCTGTTATGCGCCGCGCGCCTATGAGATCGCCAAAGAGTTTCGCAAGCGGGGGAAAACCATCGTAA
Source organism: Nitrospira sp. (assembly GCA_035455145.1). Classification (GTDB taxonomy): domain Bacteria; phylum Nitrospirota; class Nitrospiria; order Nitrospirales; family Nitrospiraceae; genus Nitrospira_C. Next base: position 5,315 of record DATIFR010000264.1, on the reverse strand, counting down.
TGGGCGGCGTCCACCCCACGTACTGCCCAGACGAAGCCTTACAGTATGCGGACGCGATCGTCTGCGGCGAGGCAGAAGATTTGTGGCCGCAACTAGTCGCAGACTACGAGGCGGGTCAAATGCAGCGGATGTACAAAATGACGTCGTTTCCGGCGTTGGAGAATTACAAGAGCCCGCGCGTCGAATTGTTGAGCCCCGATGCCTATATGACGAGGCAATGCAGTTTTACGACCAGGGGTTGTCACTTCGATTGTGAGTTTTGCAGTGTGTCGCCCTTCAACGGCAAGACCACGCGGCGCAGGCCGGTGGAAGAAGTCGTCACGGAGCTCCAGAACGTGCAACGTTGGATTCGCAGCGAATTGGTTGAGCGTATTCGAGACGAACCGCTCTGGAAGGCCTTCATCCTGAGTCTCCGCATTCGAGTCGGCATCGAAGACGGCAGCATCGTGGCGTTTGTCGACGACCTGCACAACAGCAACCGCGCCTATTGCCGCGAGCTCTGGACGGCGTTGAAGCCGCTCAAGCTCAAATGGGGCTGCCAGTCCACGCTGTTTCTGGCGGACGATGAGGAAATGGTCAAGCTAGCGGCGGAGAGCGGCTGCGTCTCCGTGTTCGTCGGGATGGAATCGTTGGATGAAGACTGCCTCGATGAAACCAATAAGCCGTTCAACCGCGTCAAAAAGTTTGCCCAAGAGATCAAAATGTTCCACGATTATGGGATCATGGTGAATCCTGGCATCGTGTTCGGGTTCGACAACGACGACGAAGCGGTGTTTGAACGCGCCGTTGATTTTTTGACCAAAAATCAAGTGGAGTTGGCCTACTTCAACATTCTCACGCCGTTGCCGGGAACCGCGCTCTTCGACCGGTATAACAACGCCGGCCGGATCTTCGACAAGGATTGGTCGAAGTACGACGGGAAACACGTCGTGTTTCAGCCGAGTCGCATGACGCCGGAACAGCTACAAGAGGGATTCCATTGGGCCAACCATCAATTCTATTCGTTGCCCAACATCTGGTATCGGCTTTCCGGCACCAAGCAGCGGTTGGTGGCCCGATGGGAAATGAACCGGGAATTCAGAAAATTGGTTAAGCGGAGCTGTCCCAAGGGAACCCTTTCCCCCCTGGCGACTGTGCTGAAAAATCTGCAAGCCAAGCTCCCTGTGTTGGACAAGGATCAACTCATTCCCAGTGCGTTACATGCCTTGAAGCAACGCTTAGACCCGAAGACGCTGTCGACAGAAAATCTCACCCTGAACATCAAAGCAAAACGGCATGATAAGTTCGCCGCCCTCTTTGTTGATCTCGAGGGTGCGCTGGACCAGTTGAATGTTCAGGAACTCATCAAGCGGATCAAAGAGGCGGCCGAGAACGCGAAATTGGACGTCATCGTCAATTTCGAGCACCTGAAACTGGCAGCGCCAGATGCGCTGAAGGCCTTGATCGATTCGGAGGCCATCAAGGCCGCTGTGCCGCATGTGAAGGTGCGCTATCGCAAGTTCAAGGATGCCTTCGAGACCTCGCTGCAAGGCTTCTCCCTTGCGGGTCTCGAAATGCTGAGCGAGGATTTTCAGGATGCATAATTTCGAATATCGCCAGGGCGAGCTCTATTGTGAACAGGTGCCCGTCAGCCGGATTGCCAAAGAAGTTGGCACGCCCTGCTACATCTATAGTCACGCGACGTTGACCAGGCATTTCCGCGCGTACGACAGCGCGTTCAAGAACATCCCGCACATCATCGCGTTTGCGATGAAAGCCAATTCGAATCTGGCGATCCTTCGTCTTATGGCGAAGGAAGGAAGCGGCGTCGATATCGTGTCCGGGGGCGAATTGTTTCGTGCGCTGAAGGCCGGTGTGCCCTCCTCCAAAATCGTGTTCGCCGGCGTCGGTAAGAATGCGGAGGAGATTCGTGATGCGCTGAAGGCGGACATCCTCATGTTCAACGTGGAGTCGTCGGCGGAGATTCACGCGATCAACGACGTGGCTGCTTCGGTCGGAAAGAAAGCCCGCGTAGCATTGCGGATCAATCCCGACATCGATCCCAAGACGCATCCCTACATCTCGACCGGCTTGAAGAAGAGCAAGTTCGGGATCGCCGCCGATCGTGCCTTGGAGGAATTCAAGCTGGCGTCCTCGCTCGGCCATATCGAGGTCGTCGGGGTGCACGCGCATATCGGATCGCAACTGACAGAGGTCACGCCCTTCGTCGAATCCTTGAAGAAGGTGATCACGCTGATCGCAGCACTGAAGGAGCAGGGCATCAACATTCAATACCTGAACATCGGGGGTGGGCTCGGGATCACCTACAGCGACGAGAAGCCGCCATTACCGCAAGATCTGTCCGACGCCATTTCACCGCTCGTGCGGGACTTGAAACTCACGCTGGTGATGGAGCCGGGACGCGTGATCGTGGGGAATGCAGGCATCCTCGTGACCAAAGCGCTCTACGAAAAGGTCGGCGAAGCGAAGCGGTTCATTATCGTCGATGCCGCGATGAACGACTTGATCAGGCCGAGCCTCTACAGCGCCTATCACGAGATCCGTCCCGTCTTCGAATCCCTGTTGCAGCGCCCCAAACACTCGGTCGATGTAGTCGGGCCGGTCTGTGAGTCCGGCGACTTCCTGGCGAAAGATCGCACGCTCCCGGAGGTCAGGCCTGGCGATCTGCTTGCCGTCATGAGCGCGGGAGCCTACGGGTTTGTCATGGCGTCCAACTACAACTCGCGGCCGCGGGTGCCTGAGGTGCTGATCAAGGACGGCGAGATCCATATCATCAAAGCACGAGAAACTTACGATGATCTGGTTAGGGGTGAAACGGTTCCCGCATTTCTCGAGTAGTCGGTAAAGGAGTTCCCATGTTTACCGGGTCGTTGGTTGCCATCGTCACGCCGTTCAGGAAGGGCCAGCTTGATGAGCGGGCTTTCGGCGATTTGATCGAGTGGCAGATTGCCAATGGAACGAACGGGATTGTTCCTTGCGGCACCACTGGTGAATCGGCAACCCTGACGCACGAGGAACATCATCGCATGGTCAAGCTGGCCGTCGAAGTCGCCAGGCGACGTGTCCCGGTCATCGCAGGGACCGGCTCCAACAGCACCGACGAAGCCATCTCATTGACCAGGCATGCCAAAGAGGCCGGTGCGGACGGGGCGCTGCTGATCACGCCCTATTACAACAAGCCGACCCAAGAAGGGCTGTATCGACATTACAAGGCGGTCGCGGAGTCCGTCGAGATTCCGCAGATCCTCTATAATATTCCTGGCCGGACCGGCGTAAATATGTTGCCCACGACCGTCGCGCGATTGTGCGGTATGAAGAACATCGTGGGCATTAAGGAAGGAAGCGGCTTGGTCCAGCAAGCGTCTGAAATTGCGCAGACCTGCGGTGAGCGGATGACGGTCCTGGCCGGTGACGACGCGTTGACCCTCCCCATGATGGCGGTGGGGGCAAAAGGGGTCATCACAGTGGCGGCGAATCTGGTTCCGAAGGAGATGGCGCAGCTGGTCAGTACGTTTTTGACAGGCCGGGTCGAGGAATCGCGCAAGCTGCACTTCATGTTGTCGCCCCTTTTCGCGGCGCTGTTCTACGAAACGAACCCGATCCCGGTGAAAGAAGCCTTGGGCATGATGGGGAAAATCGATCCGGAGTTGCGGCTGCCACTCTGTGCGATGGGGGCCGACACGAAAGCCCAATTAACGCGCGTGTTGAAGGACATGAAGCTGATCTAGTCGATCGGAAGCGAGCGGTTCTGCATGATCAAAGTCATTGTCGCTGGTGCCGCGGGTCGAATGGGCAGCCGGTTGGTCGCCTTGATCAAGGATTCCACCGCGCTCACATTGGCGGGCGCGATCGAGGGCAAGGGCCACCATGCGTTGGGCGAGGATGCCGGCGAGGCGGCGGGCTGTGGCAAGGCCGGCGTCCAGATTACGGAGGATCTTTCGCCGCTCCTCGAGCGGGGAGAAGTCGTCATTGATTTTTCCTCTCCGGAAGCGACCCTGAATCATCTACGGGTGGTGGCGCAGCACCGGCGTGCCATGGTGATCGGAACGACAGGTTTCGCCGCCTCGGAACTCGAAGAGCTGAAATCGCTGGCCCGCCAGGTGCCCTGCGTCTTTTCCCCCAACATGAGTGTGGGCGTAAACTTGATTTACAAGGTCATTAGCGAGATGGCCAGGACATTGGGGGACGAATACGACATCGAGGTCATTGAGGCGCATCACCGGCTCAAAAAAGATGCGCCGAGCGGGACGGCGCTCAAGATCGCGGAGGTATTGGCCAGGGCTGTGAATCGGGATCTCAATCAAGTCGGGGTCTACGCGCGAAAAGGTCTGATTGGAGAACGAAAGAAGCAGGAGATCGGGATTCAAACGATTCGTGCCGGCGATATTGTCGGCGACCACACCATTCTGTTCGGCGGGATGGGAGAACGGATCGAAGTGACCCATCGGGCCAGCAGTCGCGACACCTTCGGGCGTGGTGCGTTGCGGGCGGCACGATGGGTCGTCAGGCAGCCACCCGGGCTGTACGACATGATGGATGTGCTAGGCCTTAAGTAATGGCGGTACCCCTCGCCGCTCCACTCGGCAACTTCTTCCAACCACCGTAAAATGTTGCTGCCCTGAACGTGATGAAGTTACCGCGTCTTAGGGGCGGACTGTTTCATGGCGATGCCGCACCATGTGCAAGCGATCGTGGCTTGCTGAGGACTGTAGCTGATCATGCGGTAGCAGGAGGGGCAGTTGAGAAGGGCCGTTTCCGGAACCCGCGAGAGTTTATGGACGGGAGGCCGCATAATGCGATTAACGGAGGGCGGCTGCCGCTGGTGGATGATCTACAGATAAGCGAGCTGCACGATCAGCGACCGCCTTCGATAGCTTCACATAGAGCGACTGCGCGGCGTCGGTCCAATCGGGATCAGGCGGAGAGCCACGAAAGGCCGCCTCGGCAGCCTTATGCTCATCGTACGTGAGCGGTTTGAGTTCCGTCATCGCGTCAATGTCTGGCCGTAAGGGGACGAGGTTCCTGATCCGCTGCTTTGCGCCGACCACAGTTCAAACAGGCAAACACCATGATCGCGAGCCCGGCATCCAAATCCACTGCCCGTTCCGGTAACATTGTTCCGCGGCATTTATCGCATGTCTTCATACAAGTACTCTAACACTCTCAGAAATGTGTGCATATCCATCAGAAGTACTGGTGAAAGGGGATCTTTGCGGGGTTGGCCGGTTATTAGAAGCAGGCAACGGCTACTGTGAGGCTTGGGCCTGGGATCGGGATCCTTGACAGGGACTACCCCGTCCCATAGGATTGTGGTC
>DATIFR010000263.1:0-5650 GCA_035455145.1 Nitrospira sp. | reverse complement strand
GAAGGATTGTCCTGTCCACGCCTCACTTCGCGACGGAGTCGTCTATCGAGTCAATGACGAGGTGTTTTGGCGCAAAGACGGCACGAGTTTCCCGGTCGAATACATCAGCACGCCCATTCGGGAAGACGACAGGGTGGTCGGCGTCGTCATGGTGTTCCGCGACACCACTGACCGCAAAAAGGCCGAGTCGGCGCTCCGGGCAAGCGAAGAACGTCTGGAGCTGGTGATTCGGGGCTCGAACGACGGGTTTTGGGACGGTCAAGTTCTGCCAGGAAAGCCTTGGAATTCTCCCGACACGCCGATCTGGTGGTCTTCCCGCGTGCGCGAAATGCTCGGCTATACCGAGGAGGAATTTCCCGATGTCCTGAAGAGTTGGGCTTCACGGCTGCATCCCGAGGATCGCGAGCGCGTCTTTGCCGCGCTGACCGCGCATATCGAACGACGTGTCCCCTACGATGAAGAGTACCGGCTGCTGACGAAACAGGGGGACTACCACTGGGTTCGCGCACGCGGGCAGGCGATCTGGGATGCCGTCGGCCGCATGATCCGCATGGCCGGCTCACTGCAATCGATCATGGATCGCAAGCGGACGGAAGAGGCGATTCGCCGAAGCCAGCAATTGCTTCAAGAAGTCGCCGACACGACCACCGCCGTCATCTACGCGAAGGACCCGGATGGACGCTTCCTCTTCGTGAATCGCCGTTTCGAGGAACTCTTCAACCTGACAGCCGATCAGATTATCGGGCACACGAACCACGAGATTTTCCCCCGCAAGATCGCCGATGCCTTTCGCGCGAACGACATTGAGGTGTTCGAGAAGAATGCGACGGTGGAATACGAAGAGCAGGCCCCGCATCAGGACGGGCTGCATACTTACCTCTCGATCAAGTTCCCGTTGCGCGGTCAGGACGGGTCCCCGTATGCGGTCTGCGGGGTATCGTCCGATATCACGGAGCGAAAGCTCGCCGAAGATGCGCTCCGGACCCATGAGGCTCAACTTCGTCACGCGCTCACATCCGCAGAAGTCGGCGGCTGGGATTGGGACCGTCAGACCGGCCAATTCTGCTGGTCCCGGCAAGTGGACACCATGCTCGGCCTGTCGGATGGTTCGCGGGCGCGCTCCCGGGAGGACTGGCTTGCTCTCGTCCATCCGGACGACCGGCAAGCCATGGCGCAGGCCTTGGATGAGGCGTTGGAGCAGGGCGGCCAAGACGTGCTGTTTGAGCATCGGACGGTGACGACGGATGGATCCGTCCGTTGGCTCGTTTGGAGCGGGCAAGTTCTTCGAAACCGTGAGGGGAAAGTCGTGCATATGTTGGGCATGGTCCGCAGCCTGTCGGCTCGCCCCAGGAAGACGAGAGAGAAGTGAGACAGGAGGAGTGAAGATTCCCCGTCTATTGTCTATGAGCTTCATGACTCGCAGAGCCAACCGCCTCCGAACAGGATCCTGCCGCGCTCCCAGGCTTGTGCTGGGGTTCGCGGTCCTCCTCAGCCTGTTCGCCCTGTGCGATGGCGAATCCATGGCCATGGACATTGCGATTCTCAAGTCCTCCGGCATCAACGCATACGAGCAAGCTATCGAAGGGTTCAAAGCGACTGCACCCTCCGGAATCATCTACACGGAATATGATCTGCAGGGAGACCTGGAGCAAGGCAGGAAACTCGCCAGAAAGATACGCGCATCGGACACATCCCTGGTCGTGGCTGTCGGCCTTAAAGCCGCGCTGGCAGCCAAACTCGAGATTGTGGACACGCCGGTTGTCTATATGATGATCCTGGACCCTCTGAAACACTACCTCAACGCTTCGAATATGACGGGCACGCTCCTAGAGATCCCGGCGGAGCGTCAGTTCAAAATCCTCCGCGCATTTCTGCCCAATCTGCGACGGCTCGGCAGTCTCTCCAGCCCCGGCAACAGCTCGGGCAAGTTCAAAGAGGCTACCGCGCAAGCTTCTGCCCAAGGGTTCACACTCCAAGATTTCCCCGTTGAGAGCGAGAAGGAGGTTCCTCAACAACTGCGTTCGCTGCTGTCGACAGTCGAGGGACTCTGGCTCATCCCCGATTCGAAGGTCCTCACGAACGAGTCGATCGGCTTTATTCTCGAATCCTCATTGGCACGCCGCATTCCTGTGATCGGATTCTCCCCCGAGTTCACCCGACTGGGCGCCCTGCTCAGCCTGTCGGTCTCGTACGGGGAAGTCGGCCGCGAGACAGGGCTGTTGGCAAAGCGTATCCTGGACGGGGACAAGAAGCTTCCGGCAAAGCCGGTGCCGATTGAACGGCTGACGATTACCGTGAATCTCAAGACGGCCCGTTTCCTGGGTATTGAATTTCCCAAAGAAGTGAATCACCTTATTGACGAAACATACTGATTCAGCCATGGCCCATTCACCATCCTCCAACGCCCTCGACGATCCGATGAATGCCGGCAAGAGTCGGTTCCTCAGCCTGCGCACCAAATTCGTGCTCTTTTTTAGTCTCATTCTGATCGTGTCCTGCTCGACCCTCAGTTGGTACTTGATCGAGAACCGGCGCGCGGCCATGGCCGAGAACCTCAGGCAGTTGGGAACCATCCTCCTCACGAACGTCGTCGGCAACGAACACTTCCGGTATGCCGGCCTCGTCGCGCAAGATCGCGCCACGCTCAAGGAGTTCGTCGACGGCCTTATGGCCGTCCAGGATGTCGTGTATGTCGTCGTGAGGGGCCCGGATGGCGCGGTCATCACCAAAGAGACCAAAGGGGGACGTCGATCCCCCGCCAGCCTGTTGCGGTCCCCGGAGTATCCCTTGTACCCGGACGAGAGCATTGCGCACACACTCCTGAGCACACCGCATTCCGCCCCGAAGATGACGCCCCTCTCGATTGTCAATGTGGTGAGCCCTCGATTTGCCTGGGAAGAACGCGTGTATGACTTTGCGATGCCCGTGCTTCGTACGACACCCTCCGGAGGTTCGATCGCTCCGTTCTCGCTCCAACTGGAGGAGCGCAGCCAGCCTCGTCCCTCCCCGGATGGTCCGCAAGTATCCGGCCTTGTCCAAATCGGGCTGAGCGACGCCAATTTGAATCATGAACTCCTCAGCATGGTGACCAATGTCATTCTGCTCACGGTGGTCATCATTGCAGCCGGCATTCTCGGTGCGCATATCCTGGCCTCCAAAATCACCACCCCGTTGCGCGGATTAGCCGCGGTCGCTCATCAGGTCGCAGAGGGCAAATTACCTGAGCCGCTCCTTTCTTCCACGCGTGACGAAGTCGGCGAGCTCACTCACATGTTCAACGTGATGACTCAGGCCTTGAACGAGCGCAACCTCGCCATTACCGCCAACATGGATACGATCAAGCGGCAGCTCGGCCAATTGACGACGGTGCATCAGACCAGCGCCGCGATTACCAGCACTTTAAATCTCCATGAGCTCATGGACACGGTGCTCCAATTGCTGATGACCAATCTTGGACTCTCGCGCATGGTGTTGATGCTACGACACGAGGATCGGGACGTGGCCTACGTTGCGCAAGTCGCGGGCGTGTCGGACGAGATCGCTGACGCGGCCCGGCATCTCACGATCCCCGTCAAAGAAGACAATTCGCTGATGGCCGACCTCCTCATTCACGCCAAACCCGTGCTCATCCACGACATCACTACCATTGCGCATCGCATGCACCCCGCCATTCTCGAACTCGCCAGCCGTGTCGGCGTGACATCCTTCGTCCTCGTCCCGCTCCAAACGCACAATCAAATCCTGGGCTTCCTCGGAGGCGATCGGGGCGCGCAGCCCTGCACGGAAGAAGATCTCCATATTCTGCTCACCATCGCGAGCCATGTCGCCACGGCGATCGACAACGCCAGGACCTATGCCGACCTCTCACAACTCACGCAAACACTGGAGTATCGCATTCAAGAACGCACACAAGAGCTCTTGATCGCCAACGAACAGCTGCAAGAACACGACCGGAGGCGAACCATGTTCGTCTCCGTGGCCTCCCACGAGCTGCGCACTCCCATGACCGCCATTCGAAGCTTCGCCGACAACATGCTCGATGGCGTCGCCGGCGCCTTGACGGAACGTCAGAAGACCTATCTCGATCGCATCGAGCACAACCTTAATCGGCTCACCAGGATCATCAATCAGTTGCTGGACTGGTCACGATTGGACATGAGACGGGAAGTGCTTCGCATTGAACCGTTGTGCATCAAACAGATCAGCACTCTGGTGGTGGAGAGCCTGCGTACTGTCGCCGCTGAAAAGAATGTCGCGATCGACATCGAGGCGCCTGAGCAGCTGTCGATGGTTTATGCCGATCGCGACAAACTTGAGCAGATTCTTTGGAATATCGTCGGGAACGCCGTAAAGTTTACCCCGCCGGGCGGGCGTGTGTCGGTCACCTTCGAGCCGCTCCCCGACGACACGATTCAGGTGTGCGTGGCAGACACAGGCTGCGGCATTCCTCCGGAGCACCTTGACGCAATTTTTCACGAATTCTCGAAAGTCCCGTCGGCGATGCCCAGCGCTCAAGGCGCTCAACTGGGACTGTTTATTACCAAGAGCTTCATTACGATGCACAAGGGCCGTACCTGGGTTCAGAGCACGCTGAATTCCGGCACGCGCTTTTTCTTTACGCTGCCCTGCGCCTCCGAGCAGGGTCAGGCAAGCTCGATGTCGCCCCAGATGGTTGAACCGCCCTCGGCGACGAAGACCTCATGAGGCCTGGAGGATGAACCCGGGACATATATTTTCCCGGACAAATGGTCTAGACTTTCTTCATCGTTCTCACGGATAGGACGTTCGCATGCGCGCTCGTATCCTCATTGTCGATGATGATCCCGACATCGTCCTGGCACTCGAGAATCGAGTGACGTGGATGGGCCATGAGCCGCTCATCGCCGACAACGGCAAGGACGGACTTCGTCTGATCCAGCAGGAGCAACCGGATCTGGTGCTTCTGGACATTCAACTGCCGATCTTTTCAGGACTGGAAATCTTGCAACAAATACACGACCTGTCCCGTACAGAGGGATCGGGATACGGACAGGTTGGTCTTGCCGCCGGACCGCTCATTCCTCCCATCATCATGCTCACCGCGTTCGGCACGATCGAACTCGCCGTGAAAGCGATGCAACTCGGTGCGATGGATTTCATTACCAAACCGTTTACCGGCGACCACATCACGGTGGTGATCAACAAGGCGTTAGACGCCATCTCTCTGCGCCGCCAAGTCGATGTGCTGCAACAGGAAGTGGACGAGCGGTACGGCCCCATCGTCGGAGACAACGCCAAGTTCGCCGCCCAGCTCGCGCTGGCCAAGCACGCGGCCTCATCGAACGTCACCGTCTTGATCCTGGGCGAAACCGGAACCGGCAAGGAAGTGGTGGCCCGCGCCGTCCATCACTGGAGCCCCCGCAAGTCCAAACCGTTCGTGGCCGTGAACTGTGCGGCTATCCCGAAGGACCTGCTTGAAAACGAGCTGTTCGGTCACGAGAAGGGTTCATTCACCGGCGCGGTGAAACGCGAAGCCGGTAAAATCGAAATCGCCGAAGGCGGCACGGTGTTCCTTGACGAGATCGGCGATATGCCGCTCACGCTGCAGAGCCATCTCCTCCGCCTGCTCCAGGATCAAACCTTCTATCGGGTCGGCGGCACGCAGCCGGTC
>DATIFR010000262.1:0-17550 GCA_035455145.1 Nitrospira sp. | reverse complement strand
CGAGACGATCCTGCTCTACATGTATTTCTATACATGGGATGCATGGAAGGGGGACAAGAAGGCGCGCCACATCGCCTTGGGTGTATTGCTCAACTTGATCGGCACGATCACGCTGTTCGTGATCGACGGACCGACCTCCTTTATGAACACCCCGGTGAAAGCGGAAGGTATTTCGCCACAGGAGTTTCTTGCCACCGCGACGCTGTGGGATAAAATTTTCAACTATAGTTGGATGCCGCTCAATCTCCACCGCCTCGTCGGCAACGTGACATTCGGCGGTTTCGTCGCGGGCCTGATCGCCGCCTACATGTATATGGGCGCGAAGAAAGAGGAAGAACGGGCGTATTACGACTGGATGGGGTTTGTCGGCAACCTGATTGGAGTCGGCGCGCTGTTGTTCCTCCCGTTCATGGGCTATCTCTTGGCGTATGAACTGTGCGACTACGACGCGTCGATCTGTCCGTACATGATGGCCGACCAGCTCTCGATGTTCTTTGAAATGCAGGGGGCGATGATCGGGCTCATCTTCCTGGCCAGCAACTATTACATCTGGCTGAGCATGAAGCGAATCGAGGGGGTCGAGAAGGTCAGGATGACGATCCTGGCGCCGATCGTGATGGTGGTGCTCCCATTGGTGATGACCAAGGTGATGACGGACTATCCGGTTCCTGACCCGACATCCTTGGCGTTCTTGCTGCCCTTGATCCTGGCCCCTTTCGTGCTCGGCCGGTTTATCCCGTTGACCGTCTCCGCGCGGACGGTGATCAAAATCGGCTTCTTGATGGTCGTCGTGGGAGATGCGATCTGGCTGACCCCCCACGGATTCGTGCCCACCGGCGCCAAGTTGGTCGCCGAATTGGAGTTGCCTTCCGATTGGAATTTCCTGGCGTTGATGCCGGCAAAGAACTCCGCCGCTTTTACGCTGGTGTTCGTCACCGTTGTGAACTACGTCATTTACAATCGGGGCATCAGTCAGGGCACGATCGTCTGGGGCAAGATCGACTTTATGTCGCAGTTCGTCTTGATTTTCCTGGCGTTCAGCGCCATTTGGACGATGGGATTAATGGGTGCCGTGCGGTCGCTGCTGCGGAAATACTTCCACACGTACAATCTGTTGCCGGATTTTACCGCCGAGTCCTTCACGCCGACGCTGTCGTATTCGGCTTGGTGGATCACCGGGATCACCGTCGTCTTTTACGCGGTCGTGAGTTTTGCCATTCTCGTGACGCTGCGGCCTTCTGAGTCGAAGGGGCATGTGCCTGAGGGCAGTCCAGTTCCTGCGGGGGCCAAGTGAGCCTGGCGTGAAATCCTCACTGAAGGAAAGAGGACCTGTATGGGGAATGTGATCAAGAAGCTGGTGGTCGGCCTCGTGGTGGGTGGCGCGCTGATCGGTATAACGAGAGCGCTTGAGTTTCCCGTCATCTTCCAGATGATGTTCTTTGCCTATGCGATACTCGGCGCCGCCGTGTTCATCCTGCTGGACGCCCCGTCGATGAAAACCATGAGCGGAGGCAAGGCTCTCGTTGCCCTTTTGGTGTTCTACGTCGTGCTCTGTGCGGTGTACATCGCCGGCGCGTCGATGTGGCCGCAGTACGATCCGGAAGATGAAAAGGGAAAGATCGAAAAGATTCTCAAGCCGAAGCGGGCTGCGACCGAGCAGGGCAAGGCCGAGGAATTGATCGCGCGAGCCAAGGCGCTTGATGAGCAGGCGAAAGCTCTGGCCGAGCGGATCAAGGCATTGGGCGGTGATCAGGCTCCCGCTGCGCAGGCAGCCGGAGGCCCTGGTGCCCCGCCGTCTATGGCCGCTGCAGGCGGCGATATTCTCAAAATCGGCGAGGAGCAGTGGCAGCTTCAAGAGTGCTACAACTGCCATAAATTAAGAGGCGAGGGTGGAAAGAAGCGCGGTCCCGAACTCGACAACATCGGCAGCTATCTGACGGTCGACGACATCAAGGAGAAGATTTTAGATCCAAAAAGCTGGATGGCCGAGGGATTCGAGAAAGAATACGAAAAGAAGAAGATGCCGGACAAGTACAAGGATCTCATGGAGGATAAGGACGTCGTCGCGCTCGCCTCCTGGCTGAGCACCTTCAAGAACACCTCGGTGAACACGCCGAAGCCGATCAAGAAGAAGTAACGATGCAGCCGAAGCTGAAATCCAGGGTCCGCTGCACGGACCGTGAAATCGGTGAAGTGACGAAGGTCGTCGTCGATCCCCTATCGCACGAGATCAGCCACATCGTCGTGTCCATGAACGGAAGCGGAGAGCGGCAGGTCGCCATGGGCCATGTGCAGGCCGTCACAGACGGTCTCGTTGAGTTGCGCGCCCCCTCATCCGACATCGCGGCGTTGCCCCCGTTCAAGCGCGACGATTATGTGACGACCCACGAAGTCGAAATCGCGCATCTGGAAGAGAAGATTCATGTGACGCCTGGCGAAGTGCTCGTGCCATTGCCTGAGCTGGAGAGAAGCGTCAAACGCCGGACGTTTTTCATGAACTTCACGCATGCCATCGGGTTCTTGATCGGGCTGCCGATCGCGTATCCGATCCTGCGGTACCTCATGAAGCCGATGTATGCGCCGTTCGACAATGGATGGCTCAAGATCGGGAACGTCGGCAAAATCAAGCAAGAAGATATCGGCGTGCAGTTCAAATACAAGAAAAAGGTCAAGGAAGCCTACCTGCCGGAGGCCGAAATCGAGAAGAACGTCTGGATTCTCAAGGCCACTCCCGCTGTGCTTGAGAAGGTCTATCAGGGCAAGGACATGGAGTTTCGCGACGCCCTCGGCAAGCCCGTCTGGACGAATAAGAAAGAGATTCCCTACGTCGCATTTTCCGGAAAGTGTCCGCATCTCGGGTGCGGATACAAGTGGCGGCAGCACAAACTACTCGGCCAGGTGTTTCTCTGCCCCTGTCACTTGAGCATCTACGATGCTTCGGGGAAAGTGCTCGACGGCCCGGCGCCGCGTCCGCTCGATGCGCTGCCCATTCGGGTATCGGCTGCCGGTGAGGTCGAGATCATCGACATGGAATTCAAGGCGGGAACCAAGTCGCAGATTCGGATCGTCTAAATGGAACATTCTTCAATCCCGAGCACGCAGCCGACCGCGATCGAGAAAGTCATCGCGTTTATCGACGAACGCGTCGGGCTGAAGCAAATGCAGGCCAAGATGCTCAACGAGCCGGTTCCCGGCGGCTCCCGTTGGGCCTATGTGTTCGGGTCCGTCCTGTTGTTCATTTTCATCATGCAGGCCCTGACCGGCATCTTGTTGATGTTCTACTACGTGCCGACCGCGGATCACGCCTACGCCAGCACCCAGTACATCATTCACGAAGTGGATTACGGCTGGTTTCTCTTGAGTTACCACTTCTGGGGTTCGACCGCGATGGTGGTCTGCGTATTCGCCCATATGTCGCAAGTCTTTCTCTGGGGCGCGTACAAAAAACCGAGAGAAATGATTTGGCTCGTTGGTCTGGCGCTCTTTGGCATCGTCATGGGGTTCGGGTTCACCGGCTATTTGCTGCCGTGGGACCAGCGTGCCTACTGGGCGACGACGGTCGGTGTCGAGATCATGGACAAGACACCGGTGCTCGGGGACTTCATGGCTCGGTTCCTCAAAGGCGGCGCGACGCCGGGACAGATGACCTTGAGCCGGTTCTTCGTCATTCACGTCATGATTCTGCCTGCCGCTCTCATGGGATTGGCCGGATTGCACCTCTTCTTGTTCCGCGCAGCAGGACCAGCCGGTCCGTTCCGGGGCACGCCTGAAGAGATCAAAGCGAAGACCGATTACTTCTTCCCGCGGCAGATTTGGAAAGACATCGTCGGCATGGCGGTGGTATTTGCCAGCATCTGTGCGCTGGCCTTCTGGGAGCCGGTCGTGTTGCTGGAAGAAGCCACCCCTGATCCTGGCGACTACCATCCGGAGCCAGAGTGGTATTTCCTCTTCTTGTTCCAATTGCTGCGGTTGAAGATTTTCGCCGGTGAGTTTGGTCAGTTCCTGGGTGCGATCGCCCTGCCCGGTGCGTTCATGGCATTGCTGGCTGCGTTGCCCTTTATCGATAAAGATCCAGAGCGGAACATCTTCAAGCGTCCGATCGCCTTGATCGGCTGGATCGTCGTGATGGTCGCGATCCTCTTGTTCACGGTGTCCGCGATTATTAACCGAGAGTTTCTGGATTAAGCCCGGCGTCGTTGAGCCGCCCGTACTGATCATGACTGACGAACGTGAATCCATGTCTCCGACGAAAATAGGACTCGGCGTCCTCTGGCCGGCCTTCTGGACTGCGCTTCCGATCAAGCTCGCGTTCGTGTTGGTGTTCCTCGCGATGGGCATCATGCAATTTGAGGGACGCATCGGACTGGCATTCCTGATGTTGCTCGCAAGCCCGGTGACGATCTTCGCACTGCCGACGATTTCAATGGGCTTGGAGTCGCACATCGGCGAAGGAGTCGGGATCGCACTCCTCTTCCTCATCTCGATTCCCATCGATATCTGGGCGCTTGGGGTCGTCGGTCGGACGTTCTTCCTCGAGAAATTCAGAAAAGAACCGCCGGATGGCCTTGGGCTCACGTTATGGTGGAAGTCCGCCCTCGTTGGCGCCATCTTCCTCCCGATTCTCTGGTTCATCGTCAGTACCGTGACGTCGACCTCGATTTCCATGGCGCATTCGTTCTTCGAGTTGGAGATGTTCAAGGGCATTCCGGTAGCGGAGCGGATCAGCATTGAGCTGACCATTTGGGGTTCGATCGCTACAGCGGTGCTGCTGCTGTTGTTGTTGATCGGCGTGTCGCTGGTCGGTCGCATGATCAGGGGCACCGCCTCGGGTGCGAGTCCCGCTACGGACAATTATCAAGGCCTAATTAAGCGCTGGGATCTCATGCGTGTTCCCGCTGATCAAGGCCTGATGCTGGCGGGAGTGACGGGTGCCGGCGTGGTGTTGTCATTGCTCTTTTGGGCTGCGCTGCCGGTGACCACACCGCACCCGCACGAATGTTGTAAGCAGCCGGAAGTGAAGGTCCAACCGCCCTACAAACCGCTCGATGCCTTGAACAAGGACGAAAAGATGATCGTGCAGCTGACGGCCCAACTCGAGGCGATCGAAAAGCGGAAGGCGGAAGAAGCCGAAAAGAACAAGGGCAAGGGGAAAGCGAAGGACGGTCACGAGGCGGCTCCCCCTGCTGCAAAGAAACCGTAATCTGCGAGATGATGAGGTGAGTGCCATGCGACACCAGGGCGGATTGATTCAGCGGATTCTCCAGACCCTCAGCGGTCATGGCGGATGGCTCCCGGGGCTGTTGCTTGCCGCGGGCTGGTTGGCTCTCCCTTCGATCGGCATTGCCGCAGAAGGCGCGCCGGCTGGTCCCACCGAATATCGTGACATCCCGGGGATCGGCAGCCGCAATCTGGTGTGGATCATCGCGCAGTTGCACCTCCTTCTGGCTGGTTTCGTGTTGGGCGTTCCGATTTTCGCCTGGCTATGCGAGGTCGTCGGGTGGAAGACCGGTGAGAAACGCTACGACAAGCTGGCGAAGGAGTTCACGAAGCTGCTAACCTCATCGTATGCCACCACCGCGCTCTTCGGCGGCATTCTGCTCTTCTTGTTAATCGCGTTCTATCCCAAGTTGATGAATTATCTGACGGACATTTTCTTTCCGTCATTCATCGTCTACTGTCTGCTCTTCTTGCTCGAAACCGTGACGCTCTATCTCTATTGGTATGGCTGGGATGCGATGCAGGACGGCGGGAAGAAGACGTTTCACATCTTCCTCGGCCTGCTGCTCAACGTCTTTGCGTTCTTCATCATGATCGTGCCGAACTCCTGGGCGACATTCCAGGCAAGTCCTGTCGTCATTTCGGAGGGCACGGATCTTCAGCGAGCCTGGGCTGCGACCTGGAATCCGACCTGGTGGCCGGTCAACATTCACCGCCTGATCGCGAACGTCGTGCTCGGCGGGTACATCTGCGGTGCCTATGCCGGCATCCGCTATCTGTCGGCAAGAACGACGGAAGATCGCGACCATTACGACTGGATGGGCTACGTCGGGAACTTCATCGGTGTTTTCGGCCTGTTGCCGCTTCCCTTCGCCGGCTATTGGCTGATGCGGGAAATCTACCAGTACAACCAGCAGATGGGCATCACGCTTATGGGCGGATTCCTCTCCTGGCTCTTCATCCTGCAAGCCATGCTGATCGGTGTGCTCTTCCTTGGCTCGAATTATTACTTCTGGCTCGGTATTACCCATCGAATTCCCGGCTCCGAGATGAAGTATCGCAAACCCATTCTGACGATGCTGGTTATTCTTCTCCTCTGCCTCGGTGTCTGGATGACGCCACACTCGCTCGTCGCCAGTCTGGAGGAAGCGAGAAAAATGGGCGGCACGCACCATCCGTTGCTCGGCGTGTTCGGCGTCATGTCGGCAAAAATGACCGTCGCGAACCTGATGATTCTCGTGACCTTCATGAGCTTCATCATGTACTGGCGCGCGGGCCAGGAAGAAACGGCCGGGTGGGCCAAGATCGCGAGGGCTCTCATGAGTGCCATATTGGTCCTCGCGGGCATCGCGGTTGTCGTCCTCGGCGTGTGGGGCTACTTCGTGCCGGCCATCATCCGCATCAATTATTTCTCGACCTCGCAGGTGTTGATCGTCCTGTTCGTGATGCTGACGATCACGCCGCTGACCGCGCTGCTGCTCAAGAGCGCGAAGACGACGACGGAAATGGTGTGGGGCCGGATGCCGCCGCGCGCAGGCTACGCGCTGGTGCTCAACGCAATCATGGTCATCCTGCTCATGACGCTGATGGGCTATGCGAGGTCCTCCTCGCGCGTCCACTGGCACATTTACGGTGTCATGCGTGATTCGTCTCAGTACGCCTTCTCTCCTGCGCTCGGCTATGCCGCCGCGTTCATGGCGCTGAACACGTTCTGCTTCTGTATGCTCGTCGCCTTCATCTTCTGGGTCGCGACCATGGGCGACAAGGCTAAGGCCGGTCACGGCGGTGCGAAGGGCGATCTCCCACAGGGAATGCCGGCGATGGCCGGAGGGTCGCAGTCGTTGGATAAACAATAGCCGTCAGGGGCCAGCCATCAGCGGTCAGTTTTGACTGATTGCTGAAAGCTGAGAGCTGAAGGCAAGCAGTTATTGCGTATCATATCGAGGGATTATGAGTGAAGTCGTCAAGCTGCAGCTGATCGGACTCTCGGTTGTCGGATTCGGGATCGTCACCCTTCTGTTTGTCCGGGCACAATTCGCCCGTGTCATCGGATTCGTCGCGATCGTCCTGGGACTCTTTTCGCTCGTCGCCCTGGCTGTGCCCCAGATGGCCTCGCTGCCGCCGGCTGAAGAGAAGTTCGACATTGCCACCGTCAAGACGCCGACCGACATGGCGGCGATCGGTCAGAAGATTTTCTTCAGCAAAGGCCAATGCGCGCTCTGCCATTCAATCGGCCCGAGCGAATCGGCTCGCTGCCCCGATCTCAAAGGCATCGGTGCCAAGTTGAGCCGCGAATTCATTTTCGAGAGCCTGACGCAACCGCAGGCGTACGTCTATCTCGACTATCGGCATGAGGGATTGCCGAAGGAGTATCCGGCCAGGATGCCGTACATCAATAAGAACCCGATCGGGCTCACCAAGAACGAGATTCTGTCCGTGATCGCGTTCCTGCAGCAGATGAGCGGGGAGCCGATTTCAGTCAATCCGTCCGAATTGGAAGTGCCGGGTCAGGCTCCCGCCGCCCCGGTGAAAGCGGCTGAATCCGTTCCGTTAGCCGTCGCACGAGCGCACTGAGGAGGCACCTATGGGTGGCTTGACCAAACCGGCAATCCTGATCGCCGTCGTCTATCTGATTCTGAAATTCGTCGTGCCCAATATCCCCGGGTCCGCGCCGTTGCCTTCGAGTCTGATTTTCCTCTACATCATGCTCACAACGTCCGGGATCGTCATTTTTGCGACGATGAGCGGCGAATCGAAAGACGCCTTCTGGGGCCCGATCCAGCGGTTCCTGACCGGTGAAAACATCGGCGCGTTGCAAGCGGCACGGTATGCAGTGTTGATTGTATTCCCGTTGCTTGTCGGGTGGCAGACATACAGCAGCACGGCCGTCAGCGATGCGCCTCCCGCCGAGAACCGCACGATCCACCCGGCGCCTCCGGGCGAATACACGGGCCTGTCGAATCCCGTCGCGAAGACGCCGGACAACATCATGCAGGGGAAAGGGTTCTACGCCGCGTTCTGTTCGCCCTGCCACGGGGGGAACTTCGACGGCAAGGGTCCTGCGGCTCGGGGCTTCAATCCGCCGCCGGCGAACTTCTCGGATCCGACCACGATCGCGATGCTTCAGGAAAGCTACTTGTTCTGGCGCATTAAGAAGGGCGGCGTTGGCTTGCCGATCGAAGGCATGCCCTGGAAATCCGCGATGCCTCGATGGGAAGTCGAACTGCCGGATGAATGGATCTGGAAGATCATCATGGGTGAATACGACGGGGCCCATCAATCTCCAAGAACCTGGGAATAACCGATCGCATGGCTGAGCGTAAGTCGAACTAGCAACGAGGCTCGTATGACACGGGGAATGAGACAAGGAATACAGTGGGGCAGCACGGTCGCAGGATTCGGTATAGCGTTGTTCGTCGCTGGAACGACGGTCAGCCTGGCCCAGGAAAGCGTCGCGGTAAGGGCCTTGATGGTCAAGGGCGCGCTCCCGGTCGATGACCCCAACGCTGCAGCCTGGAACAGCGCGCCGCAGGCGGAATTCCCGATGTCTCCCCAGGTGCATTGGCAAAATCGTATCCAGGAAGTGACCGTCAAAGATTTGAAAGTCCGGGCGCTTCACGATGGGACGCAGGTGGCGGTGCTCCTGGAGTACGCCGATCCGACGGAGAACCCTGACGATGCCGCCGCGCTGGAATTCATGGTCGGCGACAAGAAGGCCCACTTTGCCCATGGCCAGCCGATGGCTCAAGTGGAAGGCGGCCCGGTCAACATTTGGTATTGGAAGAACAAAGACAATAAAGGCGTGGACATGAGCGCCAAGGGTTTCGGAACCTTGAAAGCGCAGGACCATCAGGACGTCAAGGCCAAGGGTGTCTACGCCAATGGAAGCTGGAAAGTCGTCTTCTCGCGGAATCTTTCGACCGACCATCCGGATGAAGATACGCAGGTCAAGCCGGGCGAGTTCATCAATGTCGCCTTTGCCGTGTGGGACGGAAGAAAAGACGGAGCCGGCGACCTCGTGGAGAAGGGGTCTCAGAAAGCCGTGTCCTCCTGGTGGTATTTCCGCGCCGAAGCGCCGCCCGACTATTCGGGCTATTTGTACGCGGCGCTCGCGATGGGGTTGGCGCTGGCGTTTCAGTTCGTGTTGATCCGCAAACTGAAGAAAGGGCAGTCAGCATGAAGGCGGCAAGACTGCAAGTCATAGGAGCGGTGGCTGGCCTCATGGGTGTATGGGCCATGGTCGCCGGGGGCTGTGCGAGCGAACAGCAGCGCAAGGGGCAGGAACTTTACGCCCATTACTGCATGCATTGTCACGGAGAGAATGGGCGGCAGAACGAGGGCTTCAACTGGTCGTCGATGCCGGATCCCAAACCGAAAGATCTCTCCAACAAGTCCGAGATGGGGACCTTCAAGGACGAGGACATTTTCAATACCATTTCACGCGACATGAAGGACACGAGCCCGGGCGGCGACAAGATCGGCGACGATGATTTTGCCGTGCCGACGATGCCGACCTTCAAGTACACCCTTTCGGAAGACGAAATCTGGGCGATTGTCGGCTACGTCCGGACCCTGCATGGAATGAAGCTAGAGTTCAAAGTCGAAGAGCGCAAGAAAGAACTGGCCGAAGCATTGAAGACGGCGCAGGAGAAGTTCGACCAAGCCAAGCTGACCTACGAGGCGGCGGAAAAGAAAGCGAGCGAGGAAGCAGAAAAGAAAAGCGAAGCGCTGAAGAAGGACGTCGAAGTCGACGAATCCTCCTATGCGAAGGAACAGACGGCCATGACGCAGGCGAAAAAAGAGCTTGATACCGCTCAAGCAGCGCTGAACAATTTCTCGACGAGGCCAGGGAAAGGCGTGAACGTGGCCAGGCCTGATCTGACGATGAAACCCGAGCAGGCCGCGCAATTGGCCGAGGTCGGGAAGCGGCTCTACTCGAATAAGTACGGTTGCAACGGTTGCCACAGCCTCGGTGAAGAAGGTGGTAAAGTCGGTCCGGCCTTGGATCGCGCGGGGTTCCGTTTGAATTCGACGTGGGTGTACCGCTGGGTCAAGAACCCCCAGGCCATGAAACCGGAAACCAGGATGCCGGCATTGGGCCTCAGCGATGCGGATGCGAAGGCCGTGTCCATGTATCTGAGCACGTTGCGCGCGCCGAAGGCGGAACCGCCCGCCGACAAACAGGGGAGCTGAGAGCAGGCTGCTGAAACAGTCCTCCAGCGTCGTTCTCGCGTCACTCACAGGCTCGACATACAGAACAGAGTATGCCTCTCGCCTCTTCGTTCGCTGCGGCCGCGCCTGGGGAACGGTGCGTCTTGGCGCATCGGGGCTGGGCGGGTGAGAGTAATGGCTTTTTTGAGCAGCCTGTTGGCCCGACTAAACTAAGAAACCGCCGATCAGTCCGACCAAGATCGCGGACCCGACCCAGACATGTCGACGAAACATGTCGAAGGCCGGCAACGGCGCAACAGGGTTTCTGAGCTTCAGGGCCTGCGTGGCACAATACAGGCTCACTCCTGCAAGCACCGCATAAAAGAACCACCCGATTTGCGTCAGCCATCCCGCCAGCCCCAATAGTGCGACCATCGCGATGAAGCTGACTCCGACCGCCAGCCAGGCAGAAGATCCGAAGAAGAGGGCCGACGACTTCACGCCGATGCGTTCGTCGTCCTCTCGGTCCTGCAGCGCATAAATCGTATCGTACCCGACGGCCCAGCAGACCGTAGCGGCAAAGACCAACCAGGCTGGAGCCTCGATCGTGCCGTCCGAAGCGGCCCATGCCATGATGGTTCCCCAACCGAATGC
The DNA here is from genome assembly GCA_035455145.1 of Nitrospira sp. Lineage (GTDB taxonomy): Bacteria > Nitrospirota > Nitrospiria > Nitrospirales > Nitrospiraceae > Nitrospira_C. The sequence continues at coordinate 6,528 of DATIFR010000262.1, read as the reverse complement.
AATGCCCAGCATCGCCTGTGGGATCTGGACCACTCGCTTGGCGAAGGGGTAGAGCCCGGCCAGAAGTAGCGCGATGGGGCTCAGCATGATCGTAAACGAGTTCAGTAACAGCACGAGGAGGCCGGCTCCGGCGAGGAGGATGCCGACCACGACCAGCGCATGCCATGGCCGCAGCTCTCCGGAAGCCAAGGGGCGCTGTTGGGTTCTCGTCACATGCCGATCAAATGGGCGGTCCGCGAGATCGTTCAGGACCACCCCCGCGCTTCGCATCAGAAACGAACCGAGAGAAAAAATCACGATGAGCAACCAGGGTGGAATGCCTCGCGCAGCGAGGATGAGCGACCACAGTGTCGGGAGCAGCAGAAGCCAAGTTCCGGTCTGATTCCGCAGCCGTATCAGTCGGGTGACGGCGGACCAGGAGAAATTCGACTGAGATGGGACGTCGTGAGGCGGGGCCGACGGCGCAATCATGGAGCCAACGTAGCCGAGGCTCCGCGACCTGTCAATTGCATCGAACTGCCCTTGAGTTGTGATCGCCGGATGAATTTCGGTATAAAGATCATTGTGCGAATGCCTCATGGTTGGCTCCCCATTATCTCCAGACGGCCGGCTGGTTCACTGTGTGTCTGGATCGTTTCGCTCGCACTCACCGGTTGTGCGCTTTTCTCCAGTCGCGATGGGGCAGGGATCGGTTACTATTTGCCGCTCACGGTGCAGTTGCGTCCCGCCTCGAGCATCGCTGCCGCACAGGTCCAGTATCAGGATGCTTGCGGCTATCCGAAATCCCTGCCGATCGGTGCCATGCTTGAAGAGGCGGTCAAACGCAAGAGCGGACGAGTCTTCGAAAAGGTGGTGATCGATGCGCCCGGTACAATTGCCGTCGACGGCTACGAGGATGTTTCGTTGGGAATGACCAGGCTGGACCTTGTGATTTCGCAGAAGGCCAACAGAAGCTACCCGGCGACACTCGCCATTGGATTGGACTTCGCCTATACGGCGGCGGACGGGACCGTGCTCTTCTCCAAGAAACTTCAAAGTGTCGGGCGTGGCGAGGTCGACGTGACCGAGTCTTCTTGTGAAGTCAAAGGGCTCGACAAGCTCGCGCAAGAGGCCATCAGCAATGTCACCGACGGGATGGCCAAACAGCTGGGCACCTCCAGTAAGATTCTCATGGCGGCTGAGGCCCCCAAAACCGGTGCACCTCGAACCGGGGGGGTCGTTCCGCCTCCGCCGATCGCAGCGGGAGGCGCAAATGAGGCTGTGACGGCTCAACCGAAAGACACGGCTCCTGTGCCGCCGCCGGCGGCCGACGAGGCGTCGACGCTGGTGTTTCGAGCCATCATCCGTGACGAGAACCGGAATCAGTTGCTCCATTCCGGTGAAACCCTTGGGGTCGAGATCGAGGTCAAGAACGAAGGACCAGGATCGGCGTCGGGCGTGGAAGTGCTGGTCAGTGGCACGCCGGCGCTGGTCGAGCATATTCCAAGCGTACTGCCCGTTGGAGATCTGCCCGCTGGTGATGTGAAACGCGTGTCCCTGGATGGGAAAGTCGGGACCGTTACCGAGGCGGGCCAGGCAGAGCTGGTTCTAGCGCTGCGGAGTCAGTCTGGAGGTGCGCATATCCCAGCAGCCAAAAAGTTTTTGGTGGCCATAAAACCGGCCGATGCGCCAGAGGCCGCGATGGTTCCGGTTGACGTCGATGAGGTTCCCAAAAATTCTGGAAAGCTCAAGCAGCCCAAGGCGGTTGGCATTGCCATTGGGATCGGACAGTATCGTGAGACTGGCCTGCCCAGGGTCAAGTTTGCGGCTCAAGATGCCAAGGTCATGGCGAAGTACTGGAGCGCCATCGGCGGTATCCCCCCTGACCGGATACGCCGGCTCATCGATAGCCATGCGCTCAAAACCGATGTGGCCGAGGTCTTTGAAGAATGGCTTCCCAAGCACGTCGATCCGACGACGGTCGTCTATGTCTATATCTCCGGCCGCGGGATCGTGGAGCCGACGACCGGAGCTGTGTCCGTGATCCCATTCGATGGCACGGCGTCGTCTGGCGCTCGCGTCTATTCGCTCAGGCGTTTACAGGAATCTCTGGTCAAGCTGCCGATTCATCGAGCGATCATCATGCTCGATCTGTCCCTTGAATATGGTCAGCTTCCGGAGGGGGCAACTCATGCCGCCCCGCTCTGGGAAATGGAGGGCCAGGACAAAGACAAGATTATGTGGATGGTGGGAAACAGGGCGGTACAGGAAGCCCACGCCTACGATCTCGGCCAGCACAGTCTATACACATACCACTTGCTGCGCGGATTGGGTGGGGCAGCCGACATTGATAAGGACGGAACGATCTTTGCTGGGGAACTCTGCGCCTACAGCAGGGGACGGGCCGCGAAAATGGCCCGCGAACAGTTCGGCGACGACCAGGAGCCTCTCTGTCTCCCAGGGCCAGGCCAAGGGGCCATGGTTCGTTTGCAGCCCCTTGCGAAACTGAAATAGGTAATCAGGAGAAAAAGGCCTCCCTCAACCCGCATCCCATGCAAAAACCCCTTGAGGCTGAGAAAAAACCCGTGTAGGTTATGGGATCTCGTGCGGCGCCGGCGTAGCTCAGTTGGTAGAGCAGCGGTTTCGTAAACCGCAGGTCGCCCGTTCAATCCGGGTCGCCGGCTCCATTCTTTTCTCACTAACTTTCAAAGACTTAGCGCGACGGTGCAACGGCCTTTGCGACGACGGTCAGGACGGCGTAGTGAATAGCGTAGGAGAATATCAAGGAAAGCTCGCCGCTGACTCTACATCAGCGGAATTCCACTTTTAGCCTTGCCTGCCTCACGGTCGGTCTCTCTTTTCTCGCCCCCTTCGCTTGGCGTACCATTCTTTTGTATGGCTGATCAGGATTTGCATCTGACACCAGGCACGTTGCAGGCCTCCCTGTTGGAACGTACGGCCCACGCCCGCCGGTGCGGCGCCATACAATTCCTGCCGACCACTGTGGAAGTGATCGAGCAGGACGGCATCCCGTTCCAGGTGCGGGTTCTGGAATCCCTGACCATGAAAGAGATAGCCAAAGCGGCTCGATCGAATGTCAATCCGTTTCTTCCGTATGATCCCGACCTCTTCGTCGCGCCAATTTCGCCGACCCACATCGCCTTGCTGAACAAGTTCAACGTGGTCGAACGCCACCTGTTGATCGTCACCAGAGCATTCGAGGATCAGCGATGTCAGCTCACACAAAAAGACTGCGAGGCGCTCCTCATCGGGCTCACCGAGATCGACGGCCTCGGTTTCTACAACGCGGGACACGAGGCTGGAGCCAGCCAGTCGCACAAACATTTGCAATTGGTGCCGTTCGACGCGACGATTGGTCCGCTACCCATCGAGCCATTCTTGCGCTTCGCTCAGACGGACGGCATGATCGGTACCGTACCGCGCCTGCCGTTCCGCCATGCCTATGCGCCAATGGATCGAGACTGGACCGATCCGGAAAAGGACAGCGGCGCTTCCTTGCATGCCTGCTACCGGAAATTGCTTCACGCGACCGGCCTGTCTGTTGACGCAACCACGGGCAGTCATGCGCTGACCGCTCCGTACAACCTGCTCGTGACTCGAAGGTGGATGTTGGTTGTGCCACGGTCGCAAGAATGCTTCGAGGGCATCTCGGTCAATGCCTTGGGGTTTGCCGGGGCGTTCCTCGTCAAGGACAGGCGGCAACTCGCCACGCTGCGAAGGTTCGGTCCCATGACCGCTCTTCAGCATGTAACAGGTCCGTCTAGTCGGTGAGGATGAGACGCCCGCAGCGCATGTCAAACCGGCGGAGCCGTTTGAGTTGCTGTTCGGCTCGCAATCGAACAATGTCATGTTAGGTGGTGCCAACTTGGTGCTAAAACATCCTGACACACCATGACCCGGGATGGTCTGCGCCATCACGAATTCTCACATTTTGTTGATGATGGTTCTTGCTGAGTGTCCTGAGCTAGGTTTTCGAAGGGACTCTTAAGCAGCGGGCTCGACTCAGGATCATCTTGATGACTTTCTGCTACCACGCTGCTACCAGGGCAGGACGAATCAGCCCAGTCAGCACCAACCGTGTGGGATTCCGGTTTTGTGGTTTCTTGTGGGCTAAGGTTGTCTGAGGTAGGGCTACCTGAAATTTCACGCCGACTTGCTGGTAACTTTGTGGTAGCAGCACGCATTAACCCATTGAAAGTCTGAATCGTTTTCAGGAGTAGCAAACTAATAAACCGCAGGTCAAAAAGAGGTGGGATAGTATTTTTCTCGATCAGTACTGTGTCTCAAACACACGTATTCCGATAGCGTAACTCACCAACCTTAATACACGTATTTCATTATTCCATTTGGCCCTATTGCGCGTCTGACGCGAGTCTTTTAGAATCGGCTCCGCTACGCCAGACGCTTCCTTTGGTCTAGGAACTTTGTCGGTTCTTTTTCGTGTACTCGCGGTTGGTGTGTTACAGGTCACAACGACACCGAGCAACGCGGAATTTCGATGGTTTCAACGAGGAAGGCGGTCGCAAGATGGGTCCTCCTGCTCGCCGTTCTAGGCGCGCACATCCTCACCACAAGAACTGCTCACGCCCTCAACGGTCCTCAATTCATCGGCTTCTCCGCGGAATCGACTGCGCTGGCAGCATCTGGTCATGTCGCGGTTGCCGACACTTCGGCCATCAATACCAATCCGGCTGCGATGTCATTAATCCAAGGAACCCGATTCGATGTTACAGCAGGCTTTATCCAGGCGTTTCTGCACCACTCGGATGTCTTTGGGAATACCAATGTCGGTGGCCAAAACAACGCGTACGCCTTAGGGAACCTTGGGGTTGCTACACGGCTTGCCTCGGTGCCGGGTCTCACCATTGGCGCGGGAATTTTCACACAGGGAGGGTTTGGGTCAGATTATCGAAACCTCAGGACCGCATTCGGAACTCAGGACGCCGCGTCGTCATTTTTTCGGTACCTCAAGTTTGCGATTGGACTAAGCTATGAAGCCACAGAAAAGCTGTCCTTTGGAATTGCTCCGAGCGTGGGGTATTCCGATGTCTCGCTACGCTTGTTTCCGGGAACGTCTGTGCTGCCTTCGCCGGGCCTACCTGCTGGGTTCGCCGGATTTAATATCCGAGACAGCTGTGCCAGAAACGGCGGCCTTGGTCCTCTGGGTGGGGATTGCCCTTCCGATGTGGTGTTTTCAGTGAAGGTCGGAGCCATGTACCGTGCGCTTCCCTGGTTGACGGTCGGAGCTACCTATACCTCGCCCGTCAGATTTAATTACACCGGCGGCCAGGCTACTCTGAATTTTTCGGCATTCGGCTTAGGAACGGTGAACTATGATGCGCGAGTGGCGGGGATCAAGTGGCCCCAGCAGGTCGATGTGTCGATGGCCGCCAAACCGATGGAGCAGTTCACGGTGGCGCTGACGACGAGTTGGATTAACTGGGCCACCATCAACACCGTTGAGATCACGGCGACGAACCCAAACAACCCTCAGGCTCCCTCTCAAGTCAACTTGAACATTCCGTTTAATTGGAAAGATCAGGTCGTCGTAGCCTTGGGATTCTCGTACTCGGCCATGCAAGAGTTGTCCTGGAAAGACAAAGACCGGCTTGTGCTGAGAGCCGGGTACAACTACAGCAATAATCCAATCCCAAAAGAGACACTAAGCCCTTTATGGCCATTAATAAATGAACACCACTTTTCTGTTGGACTCGGATTCCGGTTCACTGAAAGATGGTCTTACGACTTCAGCGGCCTATACGCCCCGAAGAACAGCGTGACATACACCAATCCCTCACTACCCTTCGGGCCAAACGCGACCGCATCGATCAGCGGCTACGATATTTACAACACCATTAGCTACCGGTTCTGAGCGGACAGCTATTCGGCGATGTGAGGGTGGAGTAATTTCTCGCGCCACGATTTTTGAGGACATGGTGCATGAGTTCGTCCTGGACCAGATTAACAAACGCTTTCGACTGGAAAAAATTGTTTTCTGCCGAGATCCGCCATGAGGACACTGCTGGTCGCGAGGCAGCAGAAGCTTATGCCGAATGGCGAAGAAATTTCATCAGAGAGCGTTTGCTCGTACTGAATTACTTAGGCTTCATCGCGAATCCTGCCTTCATCGCTTTGGATTATCTGCAACACCGTGAATATTTGATCCCGCTCTTCATGATCCGTGTCGTTCTCCAACTGGGGCTACTCTGCGGATTCCTTCTCCTGAAGTATGGACCTAAATCTATCCCGCCCAATTGGTTCGTGATTCTATGGGTCGTGGTGGCTAACCTCTGCGTCACGCAAATGACACTCATTCTCGGTGGCTTCTCCTCGCAGTATTACAATGGGCTAAACCTGGTCTATTTAACCGCCGCCGTCATTGTTCCGGTTTCGTGGCCCAGTCACCTCGCAGGGCAGCTCGTCACGCTGTCATCCTACTATGTGAGCAACTTTCTTGGCGTGCAGCCAAATCTTAACGCCGCCATAGAAAATTCGTTTTTTCTCATCTGGACTTGCGTTGCCCTGCTC
>DATIFR010000261.1:0-5449 GCA_035455145.1 Nitrospira sp. | reverse complement strand
ATGGCAAACGCTTCGAGCCCTGCCCGGGTCTCTCGAACGGAGAGTGGTAGTGGCAAGACTTTCTTGGGCCAACCAAAACGGAGCGCTTCATGCCTGATCAACCGTGGTTTCTCCATTATCCTGAGGGAGTGCCCCATGAGCTCTCCATTACTCCGGAGACGCTCTTGGCCATGTTTTCCCGTAGCACGCAGCGGTTTTCACGCCGGCCGGCTCTCTATTTCTTTGGCAAGACCTTGTCGTACCAGGAATGCCATGCCCTGATCGAACGATTCGCCTGCGGCCTCGCGGCGTTGGGGATCCGCAAGGGCGATCGCGTGGCCCTCTGTCTTCCGAATTCTCCCCAGGCGGTCATCGCCTACTTCGGTATCTTGAGGGCAGGGGGGATCGTCGTGGCCTGCAACCCGACCTACACGGAACACGAACTGTCCCATCAGCTTCGGGACGCGGGGGCGCGGGCGATCGTGGTGCTCGATCTCATGTACCAGAAAGTAGAGCATCTCAATCTGGAGCTGATCGTTGTCACGCGGATCACCGATTTTATGACGACGATCGCAAAGTATCTCTATCAACATCGAAGCGGCCATCCGCCTCTTGAGATTCCAGCCAGGGACACAACGGTGTTTTTCCACGATGTCCTTCATCGAGTGACTCCCGTCGAGCCGGAGAAGCTTCCGCTCGTGACTCCGGACGATATCGCCGTCCTCCAATACACAGGCGGTGTTACCGGGGTATCCAAAGGAGTGGAGCTGCGTCACCGCAATCTGACAGCCAACGTCCGGCAACTGATCAGCTGGTTTTCTCCCGCCGAGCGGGTGGAGAGTTTTCTCGCGGCGCTCCCGCTCTTTCACGTGTTTGGGATGACGGTGACGCAAAATATCTGTCTGGCCGTGGGCGGATGTATGGTGCTGGTCCCGGATCCTCGCAACATGCCCGTTTTGCTTACGCTTCTTCGGAAGAAACAACCAACTGTGATTACACTCGTTCCTGCCTTCGTGCGAAAGCTCCTTGAGCACTGTGAGGCGAAGGACTTTACGGCAACGAGGTTTTTCATTTGCGGAGGGGCCCCGCTTCCTTATGAACTCCTGAAGAAATTCAAAGAAAAGACCGGGCATCTGATCGTCGAGGGCTATGGTCTCTCCGAAGCCTCTCCGGTCACGCACTGCAACATTCCCCGAGGGCTGTCGGTCAAGCGATCCATTGGATTACCCATTGCGAACACTGAAGTCAAAATCGTGGACGAGGCCGGCCACGAAGTACCGGATGGGGAGATAGGGGAACTCTGGGTTCGAGGTCCGCAAGTCATGGAACGGTACTGGAACAACCCCGTGGAAACGGCAAACGTGATGAAGCCGGGCGGCTGGCTCGCGACCGGCGACATCGCGCGCACGGATCAGGACGGCTTCTTCTATATCGTGGACCGGAAGAAAGACATGATTCTGTCGACCTCGGGCTTCAATGTGTACCCCGCCGAGATTGAGCAGGTGCTCCTGCTTCATCCACTTGTGCGCGAGGCGGCAGCCATCGGCGTGAAGCTCGGAAACGGGAGCGAATCCATCAAAGCCTTTGTCGTACCCAAGACTGAGTCTGTCTCTGCAGACGACCTTCTTGCACACTGTCGGCGCTATTTGGCGGCCTACAAGGTGCCTAAGAAGATCGAATTCCGCACCGAACTGCCACAATCGATTCTTGGGAAGATGCTACATCGGGTGTTGCGTGTCGAGGAAGGGGCGCGACTCCAACTTCAACGTTCCTAGGCGCCGTTGGAGGGAAAGCGAGAACGGGATGGACGAAGATGGCTCTGGATGCAAGGCAGGTCGCCAACATGTCGAGCGAGTGCCAAGGCAGCGGAAAGCCCCGGCGATTCAATGCCGATGAGATTAATGAGCGGCGGGTCTTCCCTATCTACAGAGACGATGAAGTCGCTCTTGCGCCCATTGCCACTCATGACGCAGGGCCGGATTCCGGAATAGGCCCAGCGAAGATCGCGTTCGTCCAGCGCCGGAAGAAATTTCTGCAGAGCCTCGATGAACATGCCCGGTGGCGTTTTTTGCGACGTATAGTCCGTCTTGTCTTGAACCGGCACCTCATTCGGTCCCACGAACAACTGTCCGTTCGGTCGAGGACCGAAATGAATGCCCTTGCCTGTTGCCCCGGAAGGCAAAGCGGGATACACCAGGCGTCCGATAAGGCTTTTTTTCTCCGGGGCGATGAGCTCGTAGTACTCACCCCGCAGCGGGTGGATGGTATACTTTTTGTTGTGTAGAGCGAGGGCAGCGATATCGTCGGCATTGAGTCCTGCAGCGTTAATCAGGCAGGTGGCACGGATCCTCTTACGGTCGGTGGTAACGATGTATCTAGCGGCCTCTTCATCAATACCGATGACCCGGTTATTGAAGGCAAACGTTGCACCAGACAGTTCCGAATCGGTCCTGAGTGATTGCGCGAAGGCTACAGGGTCTATGACGCAAACGCTCGGAATGACAATTCCGCAACAGGTACGGAGGTTCGGTTCCCACGCACGCAATCCGCGCGGCGTCACAAAGGATACCCGGATGCGAGTCTTCCAGGCGTTGATCCACAGCCGCCGAAGCATGGACAGTTCGCGCCAGAGGCCTCGACGGACATCCTCCCAGGCAATGGCGATAACCATTCCTTTCCTCAGCAAAGGAATGCCGTGCTGCAAGGCGTACGAGACCGCCAAGGCGCTTCCCTCTCGGGCCAGCCGTGCCTTCAATGAACGAGGGTGTTCATGGATACCACTATGGAGCACTCCGCTGTTGCGCGCGCTGGTCTCCTCGCCTGGCCCCTCACGTTGTTCGAGCACAACGATGCGGAGCGGACGGTCCCGGTACCGTTGCCCTAACTCCCTGGCGATGGCACACCCGACAACCCCAGCGCCGACAATACAGACATCATACGTTTCCATCTGGTCGGGTCCCTTGGATCCAAGAATAGGCCGGGCAAACCGTGGTGGGGTCGTCGGGACAGGTTCTCAAGGCAGCGGCTGTCCTCGAATCATCAGGCCGGAGGATTCCCATGCCGAAAGGTTCGAATAAGTACGGGAAGATCTTGTTTGTGTTTTGCGGGGGCGGATGTAAAGCCATCATCCAAGCCATTGCTGCCGCAGAAGTGGTCAATGCCGGTTTGGTTCCGAGCCACATCGTGAGTTCCTCCGCAGGAAGCTGTAACGCTCTCGGGTTTGTCGAGAACCCTGGCGTCATCGGGGCCGAGAAAACCATTCGCATCTGGGAAGAGTATATCAACTCCCCGGCAGCGATCTATGAAGTCCACCCCTTTCTTCGAGAGAAATTGGGACGTTTCTTAGGGGTTGTTCCGCGGGTGACGCAAGGCTGGGGGCCGAGCGGATCGATTCTCCATGATCTCAGGAGGGCAATCAACTTTCTACCCCTGGTCCTGTCCTTTTGTATGCGCATGCCGTTTCGGGTAGCGGGCCGCGCCGTGAGCTTCGTGTTTCGCCTCATGGACACGTTTGAGTCCCAACACAAGTCCTTCCGACGACTGGTGCAGGCACCCGAAATCCAAGAGGCCTTCGATGAGATGGATAAGTATTTTGAATTCAAGAGGATGAAGGCGTTCCTTGATCCGTTTCCGCTCTTGGCCAGACTCGGCGAGCAGATCAATCTGCAGAAGGTGCTCACAAGTCCCATCGTCTGGCACATCATCACCGAGCGGTACGAAGACGGGGCAACCGTGGTCTTTTCCAATAAAGATCCCGATCTTACGATGGACGGGAGTGAGGATACGCGAAGCCAGAAAGCCAAATACGATGCCTTCTTTAAACGCATTCGCGCGTCCATGGCCCTGTACCCTTTGTTTGAGATGGTTGAAATGAACGGGCATCGGTACCTTGATGCCGATCTCGCCAACCCCCTTCCAGTCGAGGAAGCCTTCGGCTGTGGATGCGACACGATGTTCATCTTCCTCAACGTTCCGACGAAGAGCGTTCGTGTCGAGCCGCATCCCCTGCGAGATATTCTGGAGTTGAACGACCTCTTACGGTTGAACGAGCGGTACATCCACCACCGCGTCAAGGAAGCACAGGTGAAAGCCAAGGAGCTGGGCGTCAATCTGTTTGTCATTCGCCCAGACGAGATCCCTCCCGGCCTCGGATTGCTGGAGATTGATGGCAAAGTGATCGAACTCGTGAAGAACCACGAGCGAAAACGTATGAAGGAATATCTCGCCAATTTGGATGCGCACAATCTCCGATTTGCGCCACCCATCTATTGACGACTAACCCATCTCGTGTGCCTCGTCGGCGTTGGTCCCGAGAAACCCCATGCGTCGCATCGTGAGAATTGGCCATCGTGGAGCTGCGGGGCATGCCCCGGAAAACACCGTGGCCGCGATTCAGAAAGGGATCGCTCTCGGAGTCGACTTCGTGGAGATTGACGTGCGTCGCACGGCGGACGGCATCCTCGTGGCCCTTCATGATGAGACTCTGGATCGAACGACGAATGGGAAAGGACGGGTCGATCGCCTATCGCTGGCGGAGATACAGCCATTGAATGCAGGAAACGGCGAACACATTCCAACCGTGGTGGAAGTGCTCAAGACTGCTGCAGGAAAAGCAGGGCTGATGTTGGAACTGAAGGTTAGCGGAATAGCTCATGAAACAGTAGAAGCAGTACGGGAGGCTGGATTTAAAGACCCTGTCATCTATGCCTCCTTCCTTCACGACGAGCTGACTGACGTTCGATCGGTCGACCCAGAGGCTTCTCTCATGGTGCTCTTCGGTAGGCTGCCCCTTGCCCCGGTCGAGAGGGCGATGAAATTTAAGCCCTCACACGTCGGGCTCCGGCACGACACCGCTACCCGCCACCTTGTCGATGCCTTTCACGACAAGGGATTCCTCATATTTGTCTATACGGCAAATAGCTTGGGTGACATCCAGCGCGCGCTCTCGGTTGGCGTCGATGGTGTGATATCGAACTTTCCTGAGCGTGTCAGAAGAGAGTAATTCGACAGCTATAACGGCGTTTGAGCTTTTCTAGGGGGAGAGTGGTGAGTTGGTGACTCAATTGTTTGCCGAGAAGAGGCAAGCATGGGCTGAAAACAATATAGATAGGTGGTATGAGAATTCAGCTAACCAGGGATCATCCCGTTCGTAAGGCCATAGGCAAGGGCATAGCGGAAGATGCTTGCGCCGCCGGCGATGCCGGCTTCGGTGCCGGGAAATCACAAGTCCTGATCAGTTGGGCACGAATGCGCCGTGTTTCATCTGTGGATGATAGTCGTCCGGGCTGTTGACTACTACATGGTATGAGTGTCTCGGCAAGAAAGGGGCGGGGCGATGTGCTCCAAGGGCTGCCGTTCGGCACTGACCCCAAATCTTAGGGCGACGATGGAGCCGGTCACCATGGCTGCGGCACCGAGCAGGTTCCCATAGAACACGTCCTGCGCTGAGCCCGCGATCAAGTGACCGAAC
>DATIFR010000260.1:0-8576 GCA_035455145.1 Nitrospira sp. | reverse complement strand
TCCCGCTCCAGCAAGAGCTTTTGGGCCTTCAATCGTTCGGTGTGGTAACCCAATCGCACGACGTCGACCCGTTCCCACACGAAGATGAAAACCAAACACATCCCGGCCACGATCATGATGGCTTTCATGCGTGTCCCTCCTTCGACATCCGCTGAATGACGCGGAGCTTCGCGCTGCGCGATCGAGGATTGCGGCTGATCTCTTCGTCAGTGGGAAACTGAGGCCGCTTCGTCAGAATTTCCAACAGGCCGCCGGCCTGAGCGGAAAGCGCCCGAAACGTGTGCTTCACGATGCGGTCTTCGAGTGAATGGAACGAAATCACACAGAGCCGTCCGCCGGGCGCCAACACATCGACGGCATCACGCAACGCCGGCTCAAGATGCTCCAACTCCTGGTTCACAGCGATGCGAAGCGCCTGAAATGTGCGTGTCGCGCAATGAATGCGCCCGCGGCGATAGTGCGCGGGCACGGCCGCTTCGATCACCGACACCAAATCGCTCGTCGTTTCCAACAGCCGGTTGGCGCGAGCCCGAACGATCGCGCGCGCGATGCGCCGCGAATATCGCTCTTCGCCGAGCTCATAGATCAAGTTCGCAAGATCAACTTCGTCGGTCCGGTTGACAATCTCCGCCGCCGTCGCACCGGCTGACTGATCCATTCGCATGTCCAACGGACCTTCCGCTTGGAAACTAAAACCGCGGGACGGTTCATCGATCTGCGGCGACGACACTCCCAGATCGAACAACACTCCCTGCACCGCCGAAATACCCCGGTCAGCCAGGTGATGTTTCAATTCCACAAAATGCCCCTTGATGAGGACGGCCCGACTCCCGAACCGCTCCAGTATTTTTCTGCCTGCTTCGATGGCTCGAACGTCCCGGTCGATGCCAATAACGATGCCGCTCGGAGCGCTCGACTCAAGAATACTCTCCGCATGCCCACAATACCCCACAGTGCAATCAAGGAAGACTTCTCCATCTTTTGGCTTAAGCCAAGAAAGCACCTCCGTGGGCATGACAGGCCAATGCCCTCGATGACCATGAAAACTTTGATCTCCAGCTTCACCCACTTTCTCCCACTTAGCGGCGCAGTATACTCCTCGTTAAGACCTTGTCAACAAGAAATTCATAAGCTTATGAATTTTCCCCGGGTCTTGAAAATGCCGTATTTCGACCCAGAAAAAATTGGAGAATCGGACTCAGAAGTGGGTCAATCGAAGCCTCCCGTTATGAAAATAGAGTGGCCTTTTGCGAGGCGCTAGAGGGAGCCTGGCGGAAAGAGGCCCTTTTCTGTGGCATTCCGTGGAGCAGGATTCGCATAGCGCAGGTGTTCCTGGCGGGAGATCCAAGCAAGGTCTAGTGTCATCCCCAGCTTCTTCAAGAAATCAGTTCTTCCAGAAATGGAAAATAGAGGAGCCGCCCGAACGATGCCTGGACCGTTTCTGAACGCGAAGTTCTTTCGTTTCATTGACAAGGTTCCGGCAAGGGATGAGAATGTTCGCATGAAGACAAACACGGGACGATGGGCGCTCCACCTGGAGCTTCTGTTAATAGGAACGGCAACATTCTGCGCTCTCACTGCATTGCCCGCATCTGCGGCATCGCCTCTTTACTACTGTCCCGACCGCAAGGCCGATCAACGATTCTCAGCTGCCAACGGTCCCGGCTGCGTGCCTCTCGTGGAGAAGAATGAGAGAGAAACTAACGTGAACTCCAGAGACAAACAGTCGCGCGACTTCAAAATGCAAAATCTCCAGAGTGATGTCACAACCTTTCTCATCAAGTATCGACAGTTTCTCGAGTGCTGTAAGACAGACCTTGCGGAACTTCGGCAGGTCGAAGCGCTTGGCGACGAAGTGGGAGAACTTCTGGCCTTCACGCAAGCCAATCTCTCGAATAGTTCGTTGGCCTCGAGAGGGATTATGCTGCGCGAGATGATGTCGCCGGTGGCGAGGGCGAGGGGAGATCTCAAACTCTTGCGCGCGCGACTGGAGAAAATTAACGACTTGTCCGGCCCGCACGACTCTCTGAGTTCTGAGGAACAGGCGATCCAAGCGCAGCACATACGCGAGATCGAAGAATCGATCGAAAAAGATATCCGCGCGCGGAAGCTCCCCGCAAGCGCCAAAACCGGTGTGGACATCGGCGTGGCCCCCGCCGTGGGTCCCGGCATCGGACGAACACCAACGACAGGTGTCGATATCGGGCGCGAAGGCAAAACCGGTCAGGAAATCGGCGCCTCCCCTCGCAGTAGTCGGGATATCGGTGGGAGCGGGCCGACGGGATTCGAGATCGGTGCGACCGGCAGAGCCGGCCCCTCGATCGGTGAATCGAACTTAAACAGCGAAACTTCCTCGAGCGTAAATTCCACACTCCAGCAGTCGACCGTCGGCTCAAGCATTCCGGATTCGACCGTGGGGTCGAGTCTTGGGCCCTCGAGCGTCGGCTCAAACTTGCAAGACACGTCGGTGGGTTCGTCTTTCGGGGGCTCGTCCGTCGGCTCCAGCTTACAATCACGATAACCTGAAGTCGGGAACGCTCAAAAAGGCTGGGCTTCTCGCCCGCCCACCCTGGCGCGCCAAGAAGCGCCTTTCCACAACAAGGCCGCAGCGAGTGAAGAGGCGAGGTATACGTTTTTCAGAATGTTGAGCCACTGAATGATGCGAAAACGATGCTGACAGATTTTTTCAGCGTTCCGCTACAGGCGGCATTGGCTCCCAGGTTTCCCCGGCATCTTTGCTTCGATACAAGCCGCTGCCGTTGGTGCCTGCATAGAAGAGCTTCGGATCGCTCGCACTCTGTGCAAGGGAACGCACATTCGTCGTCGCAAGCCCGTTATTCATCATCTTCCATGTCGCACCGCCATCATCGCTGCGATGCACACCGTCCCGTCCGGCAATATAGACCACGCCTTTCTTTGTGCGATCGAGCACCATGGCGAAGATCATCTGATCGGCCAGCGACTCGCCGATGCGCACCCAGGACTTCGCGCCATCCGTTGTTTTGTAGAACCCCGCCAATGTTGCGGCGTAGACCGTATCCGGCTCGTATGGGTCGACGAGTATCGACGAGACATTCAGCGCGCGTGAACTCTTGATGATATCGGGCGAGACCAAGCCGTTATTGACCTTCTCCCACTGGCCGGCTTCATTCACCGTTTTATAGACGCCGCCGCTCGTGCCCGCGTAGAGGACCGCGGGCCTGGTCGGATCCATGCCGAGCGTCACCACCATCAGCACTTCCTTCATGCCCTCCATCCTCTTCGTCCAATGCTCGCCGCCGTTCTTCGTCTCGAACACTCCCATCGTCGTCGCGAGAAACATATGATTGTTGTCCGTCGGATCGAATAAGAACTGATTGACGACCGATGAAATCGTCGCATCGTCTAACCCTGAACGCATCGACGCCCAGCGCTGTCCGCCGTCGTGGCTCTTGTAGACGGCATCGCCTTTCGTGCCAGCATAGACTGTCGCCGGATAGACCGGATCAATTGCCATGGAAATGACTCTCGAATGGCTCATGCCCTTTGAGAGATTCGTCCAGGTCTGCCCGCCATCGCGCGTCTTATAAATGTAGTCGTTTGTCGCGATGTACATGATGTCGGGATTTTTCGGGTGGAGTTGAATCACAACGATGGCATTGCTGCGATTGCAGCCGGCGAGAGAAACAACGAGAAAGAGCAGAGGAAGAAGAATCTTCATGAGACGGTCGTGAGCGCCACCCCCTTATCGATAGTTCGTGAACTGTAGATCGATTCCGAAGTCCTTCCCCTTCAAGAAGGCCATCGTCGATTGTAGTTCGTCTTTGCTCTTACTCAACACCCGTACCTGCTCGCCCTGAATCTGCGCCTGTACCTTGAGCTTCGAATCCTTAATCGCCTTCGTAATCTCTTTCGCTTTCTCAGAGACAAGTCCACTCTGGATCTTCGCGGTCTGCCGCACCGTTCCACTCAACGCCGGCTCCATTGCACCAAAGTCGAACGCTTTCAACGATACCCCGCGCTTCACGCACTTGGCCTTGATGATGTCGATCACCGCCTTCAACTTGTACTCGTCGTCCGAGATGACAACCAGCTCCTTCTCTTTCTCCTTCAGCGTGATATCCGTCTTCGAGTCCTTGAAATCAAAGCGCTGCTTGATCTCTTTCGTCGCCTGCTCGAGCGCGTTCTTCAACTCCTGCATGTTCACTTCCGATACGACATCAAAAGAAAATTGATCTGCCACGGTCGCCTCCTAATGATCCCATTTCAACAGCATCCACCCCCGTGAGGTAAGCGGAAGCTCTTGTCATCATCATGCTGAATCGCCGTCTGCATCCGCCCCGCCGATCCCCCGCCCGCCAGGACGACCACTTCACTACTCGTGAAGGGCTTTTTCAAAACCACATATCCGTACCATTGCTTCATGCTGTCGCTCAAGACGATTAATCCCAGGATCGCCACCGCCGCCACCAGCACCGCGTCCAGATAGAGCGGGAATGACTCGCCCGTCGCCAGCGTCGCCGCCTTTGCCAGGAACATGCCAAACATTTCATAGGAGCCGGTCAGCGTAATCGCACCGACGAAGAGCATCGGCACCGCCGTGACCCAGAGATAGGGCGACTTCCACATCTTGATCAAGACCGTTGTCCCGATGCAGAGCGCCAGCGTCCCCAGCAGTTGATTCGCCGCGCCGAACATCGGCCAGATCGTCGAAATGCTCCCCGTCCCGATCAGGTAGGCCCAGGCCCCGACCACGAAGCCGCTGCTCAGTAACACGCCGGGCCACCAGTTCATCCGGCGGAACGGTGCATAAACACGCCCCGCCATTTCCTGAATCAGATAGCGCGCCACGCGTGTTCCCGTATCGATCGTCGTCAGGATGAAGAGCGCCTCGAACACCAGCGCGAATTGATACCAATAGGCCATCAACCCGGCCATCCCGGGCAGCGCCGCAAAGATCGAGGCCATGCCGACTGCCAGAGACACAGCCCCGCCCGGGCGCCCCGCTACGTCCACTTCGACAAGCTGCGACAGTTCTGTGATCCGCGCCGGTGCAAAACCCATCGCTGTCAAGGCATCAACGCCCAACGTCGTATTAATCGCCAGATAATCGCCGGGGATCAGCACCGAGGCCGCAATCAATGCCATCACGCCGACGAAACTTTCGAGCAGCATCGCCGCATAACCCACTACCGCCTGCGATTCCTGCTCGATCATCTTCGGCGTCGTCCCAGACGACACGAGCGAATGGAAGCCCGAGACAGCCCCGCAGGCAATCGTAATGAAAAGAAAGGGAAAGAGCGTGCCGGGTATGATCGGCCCGCCGCCGTTGGCGAACGTTGTCACCCTCGGCATCTCGATCGTGGGCGCCAAGAGAATCACACCGAAGCCGAGCAGAAATACGACGCCAAGCTTCATAAAGGTGGAGAGATAGCCGCGCGGCACGAGCAACATCCAGCCCGGCAGCACCGACGCCAGGAAGCCATAGCCGGCCAGCAGCCAGACCAGTGTCGGCCTTTCGTATTCGAACCACGGCGCAAACGACGACTGCGCCACGACACGCCCGTACAACACCGCTGCAATTAACAGGACAACTCCGAGCACCGAGACTTCGGCCACCGCACCGGGGCGAAACTTCTGGAGGTAGAAGCCCATGATGAAGCCGATTGGGATCGTCATCGCGATCGTAAATGTTCCCCAGGCATTCTGATAGAGCGCATTTACCACCGCGAAGCCCAGCCCCGCCAGCGCTACTACCACAATAAAGAGCACCGCCACCGCCGTCGCTGTACCGGTGATGGAACCCAGTTCATCGTGCGCAATCTCGGGCAGCGAGCGTCCATTGCGCCGCATTGAGGCCACGAGGATGATGAAATCCTGCACCGCTCCGGCCAGCACCGCACCGATCACCAGCCAGAGAAAGCCGGGAAGAAATCCAAACTGCGCGGCCAGCACAGGACCGAGCAACGGACCAGCGCCAGCAATGGCCGCGAAGTGATGGCCGAAGAGGACGACTTTATTCGTGGGATGAAAATTCACGCCGTCGTTCAACCTCACCGCAGGCGTCACACGCTGATTGCTCAGCTCCACCACCTGCTTCGCCAGCCAGCGGCCATAGAAACGGTAGGCCAGCACATAAATGCAAGCCGCCGCGACAACCAGCCAGAGCCCATTCACTTTTTCGTGGGGATAAACAAGGCCGGTCACGAAAGCGAGCGCCACGGCACCGAGAATAGCGAGGAAGGCCCACAAGACAAGCTTTATCGCCGTCATGCGCGGCATCCTATCATAAAGGGGAACTGTAACGGCACCCGCGTTGATTCCTTGCTCACGGAGCGCGCACCTCGCTTGATACACACATACGATCGATCCCGCGTGCCACGTTCCGCAAGCACAAGGACAACTAGGCCGCCCCCCACCTCTCTGGGCCAAGCCTGGCTGAGCGTCACGGCGAGCCGGCAGGCGCCGGCGAAAGCAGAGGCAGCGCGGGCGCTTCGCACATGCAAGGCGTAGTTGGGTGATTCAGACAGTGTGGTGGCGGCGCACATCCAAACTGGCACACGCCCCCCTTAGGAGGGATACATTTCTCGGCCCTCTCAGGCTAGACTAACTTCACTATGGATGAAGTCAGACCCTATCACCGCGGCCTCTACCGGCTGCCTGTAACCTATCCGGCGATGTATTGCATGGTCTCGACGGTGGGTGAAGGAACGGTCACGAATCTTTCTGCCATCGGATGCACGATCGAAACCGATCAGCCGTTGCCCGAAGACCAACGTGTGGCGCTGCGCCTGCTGCTTCCCGATAAACTCGAGTCACTGCCGATTGACGATGCTCAAGTGCGGTGGGTCAAGGGCACCAGAGCCGGCGTGGAATTCCTGCAAGTCCAACGCGAAGCCAATCTTCGCTTGCACGGTTTCGTGTGGGACAAGATGATCGAACGGATCCAAACCATCCAGCAGCAGCGCTCAAGTGCTTCGCCCTAACGCTGTCGCGCTCCGTATTTTCCGATTGCCGCCGGACACAGCAACCCGATTCCGATCCACGCCAGTTCGCGGAACCGCCGTAGAAGCGCAAAGGTGATGCCGGTCACATCGGCGTAGCCGAAGGCTTGAAGGAGAAGCAGATTGCCGCCGTCCTGGTTCGCGGTCAGCTTTCGTTGGGATGCTGTGCGGGGATGATGCGCATCTTCAAAAGACTCCGACCGAGCACCATTTCTTCTGCGCTGAATTCACCAAGTGCCAGGTAGGCCAGCACAAAGAGGACTCCGAACACCAGCAACTTCGCCAGAATCAGCACGCCCGACACCGGCCATAGGATACTGAATTCGAAGACAAACACCGCAACTATGAGGCTTCGCCATACGGTCCTCGCCGGAAGCGCAAGATCCCACGGACTGGGGATTGCCCATGAGAAGGACCATGGCCGAGACCCCGATTTTCACACTGAAACGAACAACCATCGCACCGACTGGTTTCCAATCGACCGTCTCCCTCACAAATTTGAGGGTGCCTCTGGTAATGAAAGAGTTGATCGCGCTCTCGATCCATATGATCGTGTCAGCGTGAGTGCGAGTAGGCCATAGTCCTGCGAACCAAGCTCCCTGGTTAAGAAACCGGTCGTGATAAGGGCCGTCAGAGGAAAGAGCAGTTCCGCCAAAAGAATCCTGGCGGTCCCATCCATCATGCGAAGCCGCGTTGGAGATGTCATAAGACCCATTCTGCTTGCTCCAAGTGTTGTCCACTTTACAATCACCGCATACGAAATAGTTCTCACTTAGCCTGTTCAAGGGAGCAAGCTCCTGGACCGCCTAACCAGCCCTCTGAGAGGAATCAGTTCAGTTCATGATACCTTGTCACGCAGGCTGAACGGGTCATGCGCGGTCTCTTCCGCTTTTCCTCTGACGGGCATTGACTACCGCGTTGTAAATTCGTGCAATGGCCCATCCGACCATCCCCCCGGTCGTGGCACCGTACAGAAGTCCTACAAACGCTCCTGGCCATGTCACGGAATATCCGACAAAATAGTTGGAGAGGAGTTGAAGATGCTCCCCCGTGTGGGGCCCGCCTTTAATCACAAGCCACATCGTCATCACGCATAGCCCCACTCCCCCGATTGATGCGCAGACCACTGCCAGCGCGTCCGTTCTGATCCTTGCGAGCGTGCGACTGATTTCATCCTTCTGCAATGCTTGTTGTGTCATGTTCTCACTCACTTTCTGTGAACGCCGGTTACATCTTGTCGAGCAGATGACGGCGATTCTCTCTCTCGATGCGCCACCGTACGAACATGGCGTAGGCCTCAATCTCCCAGTTTCTCAGCCACGCCGCGAGGTAGCCCAACCCGAATCCCATCAGCCCAACCTCTAAGAAACCGATCGCCGCACCGGTCCATGTCACTTCGAATCCGGGGAAATAGTTCCTGAGCAACGAAAGGTTCTGACCAACATGCTCGCCCCCTTTGAGCAAGAGGATCGCCGTCGCGAGCAAGATCCCCACACCGCTAACCAGCCCGACAGCCACGCCCAAGGCAAGCGGGTCCAGCCTCGCGAGTGCGGCTTCGATGAGGCGATCGTCGAGTTCCTCGACCGTTTGCCC
>DATIFR010000259.1:0-3583 GCA_035455145.1 Nitrospira sp. | reverse complement strand
GATGCCGACGCAGGGATCATGACGCCCGTTCGTTTCAATAGTGGTGGGATTGCCCTGCTTATCGATCGAACGGCGCGGCACGCGTATGCTCGAGGTGGGCTTGATGCCGATCGTCACGATAATATCCTGGCCCGTCGATATTCCTCCGAGAATGCCGCCGGCGTGGTTCGTCACAAACCCCTCAGGCGTAAGTTCGTCACCATGTTCTGAACCGCGCTGTGTGACAGCCTTAAAACCGGCACCAATCTCAACGGCCTTCACCGCGTTAATGCTCATCATCGCCGCGGCCAGATCGGAATCCAGCTTGGCATAGACCGGCGCGCCCCACCCGACCGGCACGTGCTCGGCAATCGTTGTAATCCTGGCGCCGACCGAGTCGCCGGATTTCCGAAGCTCATCCATGAAAGACTCGAGTGTTGCCACCATATCAGAGTCGGCGGCAAAAAACGGGTTGCCGCTCACTGCATCCCAACTCTTGAACGGCACGGGATGAGGCCCGAGTTGACTCAGATACCCGCGAATCACCACGCCGTATTTTTCATTGAGCCACTTCCTGGCAATGGCCGCGGCCGCCACCCGGACGGCGGTTTCGCGCGCCGAGGCACGGCCGCCGCCTCGATGGTCGCGGATCCCGTACTTCTGCCAATAGGTGTAATCGGCGTGTCCGGGACGGAACGTATCGATCAGGTTGCCGTAATCCTTGCTGCGCGCATCTTCGTTGCGAATGAGCAGGGCGATCGGCGTGCCGGTGGTTCGGCCCTCGAACACGCCGGAGAGAATTTCGACGGTATCGGATTCCTGTCGCTGTGTGACGTGGCGGGAGGTCCCAGGCTTGCGACGGTCCAGGTCTTTCTGAATGTCAGCGGCGGAGAGTGTGAGACCGGGGGGACAGCCATCAACCACGCAGCCGATTGCAGGGCCGTGGCTTTCGCCGAACGAGGTGATCGTGAAGACCCTGCCAAACGTATTGCCGGCCATGGACGAGCCTCCCTACTCGACCAGATCGAGCTTAATGCGCAGCTCCTTCAGCTGATCCTGACTCACAGCCGACGGTGCGTCAGTCAGCGGACATTGGGCTTTTTGAGTCTTGGGAAAAGCAATAACATCGCGAATCGAGTCGGCTCCCCCCAGCAGCATGATCAAACGATCGAGACCGAAAGCGATTCCACCGTGAGGCGGCGCGCCATACTCAAGCGCGTCGAGCAGGAACCCGAACTTGGCGTGGGCCTGATCTTTCCCGATGCCCAGCAGATCCAAAATCTTGAGCTGGATCTCGCTCCGATGGTTGCGGATGCTCCCTCCTCCGATTTCGCTGCCATTCAAGACCATGTCGTACGCCTTCGCCCTCACTCTCAACGGTTCGGAATCCAGCAGGGCAAGATCCTCGTCCATGGGCGCGGCGAAGGGGTTGTGCATGAAGATATAGCGCTTCTCTTCCGGCGAATAGTCGAGAAGCGGGAACTCGGTCACCCAGAGCGGTCTCCACGCAGCCTTATCGATAAGATTCAGCTCCTCGCCGAGCAACAGCCTGATGCGGCCCAGCACATCATGAACGACAGCCGGTTTGTCCGCCCCGAAGAGTATAAGATCGCCAGGCTTGGCCTCCGGCAACGCGGCGGCAAACGCCTTGGCATCCAGAAACTTGGCTATGACGGACTCAAGTTGACCATCAGCGGTAATCTTCAGCCAGGCCAACCCCTTTGCTCCAAAACTCTTGGCTGTTTCCCCCAGGGCATCGATACGGCTGCGCGCGATCGTTCCGCCACCTTTCACAATCAGCGCCTTCACGATGCCGCCTTTCGTGGCCGCCTCTTTGAAGACCTTGAATTCGCTAGCTGCGGCAAAGTTCGTGACATCGTGGAGAGGCATGTCGAATCGCAAATCCGGCTTATCCGATCCGTAGCGCCCCATCGCTTCCGCATAGGTCATCCGCGGGAACGGCGTCGGGAGTTGTACCCCGCCGGCCTCCCGGAAGACGGTCACGATCATGCGCTCCGTCAAGTTCATGACGTGTTCGCGATCGACAAACGACATTTCCAGATCGATCTGCGTAAATTCCGGCTGGCGATCGTTGCGTAAGTCTTCATCGCGGAAACAGCGAGCTATTTGGTAATATCGATCCATCCCGCTGACCATCAGCACTTGCTTGAATAGCTGGGGCGACTGGGGAAGAGCAAAAAACTGTCCGGCATTCACCCGGCTCGGCACGAGATAGTCCCGCGCCCCTTCCGGCGTACTCTTCGTCAGAATCGGCGTTTCGATTTCGAGAAAATCCTCGGCATTGAGAAATCCGCGCGTGGCCTGCATGACGTGATGCCGGATGCCCATCAGCCGTTGCATTTTCGGGCGACGGAGATCCAAATATCGATACTTGAGCCGGATCGACTCCGTGACCTCGGCATCGTCTTCGATCAGAAACGGCGGCGTCTTGGCCTCGTTCAGAACCTCAACGGCATCAACAAAGATTTCGATGTCCCCTGTCGGAAGATGTGAGTTTCGGGACTCCTCCGGCCTGGCCATGACTTGGCCTGTCACCGCGACGACACATTCACTTCGCAACACATGGGCCGCCTGATGCACCGCGGCATTGCGTTCCGCATTGAAAACGACCTGCGTGATCCCCGTCCGATCCCGCAGATCAACGAACATGACCGTGCCGTGATCTCGGCGACGTTGAACCCACCCGTTCAGGACGACGGTCTGCCCCACATGCGTCTTGTTCAATTCCCCGCATCGGTGTGTCCTAACCTTCATGCCACTCTCGCTTTCTTCCCAACATACTTCTTCGTTCGGATCGGCCTGGCCCAACCTTCACGTCTGACGGGTCGTTTCGGCCGGTCCACCGGAGCCCCGCTTTCGACCGCCTCGCGCCGCTGCTCAACCAATTCCCGCAGCGCGTTCGCCTCGCGATCGGTCAGAAAACGGAATTCTCCTGAAGCGAGATCGCCCAGGGACAGCGGTCCCATCTTGACCCGCATCAGCTTGATGACCGGATGGCCGACCGACTCCAACATGCGCCTGACTTGATGCTTTCGCCCTTCACCGATGGTAATTTCCAGCCAGGAATTCATTTCGGCCTTCTTGATCTTCTTCACCGTCGCCGGACCGGTCATGCCGTCTTCGAGCGTCACCCCTCGCTCCAGCTGCCTGATCTCCTCCTCTGTCAAGATGCCTTTGACCTTGATCAGATACGTTTTCGGCACATGGTAGCGAGGATGCAAGAGCGCCTGCGCGAGATCGCCGTTGTTCGTCAGGAGCATCAGCCCTTCGCTGTCGAAGTCCAAGCGGCCGACTGGAAAAACCCGCACAGAGACCCCGCGCAAATAATCTTTCACCGTCGTCCGCCCGCCTGGATCGTCCAGCGTGGACATGACGTTCTTCGGCTTGTTCAGCAGCAAGTACACGAACGGCTGCGCCTGGCTCAAATGCTTTCCGTCGACCTTGACATGATCTTTTGACGGATCAGCCTTTGTACCCAGTTCCGTCACAACCTTGCCATTTACCGTCACACGGCCGGCCGCAATCAGAGCTTCCGCTTTGCGGCGCGACGCCAGGCCCGCTCCGGCAATGAGTTTTTGAAGCC
>DATIFR010000258.1:0-1446 GCA_035455145.1 Nitrospira sp. | reverse complement strand
GCCGAACTTTTCGCAGTTTTTGCCGTAGCCATTACGCCATCACTCCGCTCTGTAATCCTTGCGCTGTCTCACGACGCAACCGCATCACTTCCTCAGGATTTCTGAGCTGCGTGAGACCGTCGAGCGTCGCCCGAACGGTGTTGAACGGATTGCCCCGTCCCAGCGTCTTAGAAATAATATTGTGCGCACCGACCAATTCCACGACGGCCCGCACGGCACCGCCCGCGATGATTCCTGTCCCTTCTGCAGCCGGCTTGAGCAGGACGTGCTCGCCGCCAAACAGTCCGTGGACTTCGTGCGGAATCGTGCCGGACTTCAAGGGGACATGAACCAGGTTCTTTTTGGCCTGTTGCACCGCTTTCGCGATCGCAACCGGCACCTCGGCCGCCTTGCCCTTCCCGATCCCGACCCATCCCTGTCCATCTCCCACGACCACGAGCGCGCAGAAGTTGAATCGCTTCCCGCCCTTTACGACCTTGGCCACACGATTGATGAAGACGACTTTGTCTTTCAGGCTCAGTTCATCTGGATTAACTCGCACGCCTCGTGTCTCCTCTTGGTTCCTCTCATTTCCTCGATCGGGAAAATGAGAGTCATCGCCCTAGAACTGCAGGCCGCCCTCACGTGAGGCATCCGCCAAGGCCTTGATCCGACCGTGGTACAACCGGCCACCACGATCGAACACCACTGCCTGAATCTTGGCGCTTTTGGCCCGCTCTGCTAACAATTTTCCGACGGCCTTTGCCGCGACAATACTGCTCGTCGATTTCAGCGTCGTCCGCAAGGACTTGTCGAGGGAGGACGCGGCAGCCAGCGTTGTCCCTTTCAGATCATTGATGATCTGTGCATAAATATGTCCGCTGCTACGGTAGACATTGAGCCGAGGGCGCTCGTTGGTCCCAAACACCCGCTGGCGAACTCGCTGCTGACGTCGTGCTAGATGGCGTACTTTTTCTGCGCTATTCATAGATCAACCTACTTTCCGGTCTTTCCTTCTTTCTTCCTCAAAACTTCTCCCGCATACCGGACACCCTTTTGCTTATAGACGTCCGGCGGCTTAATGGCCCGCAGATTGGCGGCCACCTGACCCACAAGCCGTTTATCAGCCCCCTTGATGTTGATCAAGGTCTGCTTGTCGACCTTGACATCGATGCCGGTCGGCACGGCATAGACCACCGGATTGATGTAGCCGACGTTAAAACTCATCGTGCGCCCCTGAACGGCCGTCTTATAACCGACACCGGTGATTTCCAGATTGCGTTCATAGCCCTTCGTGACGCCATGCACCATGTTGTTGAGTTCCGCGCGAACCAGCCCATGCATAGCCCGAATGTTGCGGTCCTCGCTGGATCTCGTCACGATGACCTGCCCTTTATCAACCGTCACTCCGATGCCCGGCGTCAACGTCCAGTCGAGTTTCCCCAGCGGGCCCTTCACGGACACAAC
>DATIFR010000257.1:0-37024 GCA_035455145.1 Nitrospira sp. | reverse complement strand
GGGCGGCGCGACGGCACTGTGCGGCGGCGCGCGGCCCGCCTCAGGGAATCAGGAGCTCCTGACCGTCGTGGAGACGCTCCGGGTCGCGGATGCGATCGCGATTCGCCTCGTAGATCTCTTGGCCGCGCGCCGGATCTCCGTAATAGCGTGCGGCCAGTGAGGCGAGCGTGTCGCCGGGGCGCACCAGGTGGCGCCGCAGCGGGGTCGGCTGCGCGGCGGCAGCGGTCTCGTAACGGGTGCTCGCGTCGCTCGGAATCGACGCTGCCGCGGGATCGGTGCGAGGAGCGGGCTCCAGCAGCCCGCCGGGCGCTCCGGCGGGCGCGCTCTGGGTGCGCTCCGCGACGGCATCCGCGGCGTTCTCCGGCGGAGGGCTACGCCGGTACTCGGCGTACACGACGAGGCAGAGCAAAACGACCAGCGTCGTGAGGAGAGCGGCGCGCATCCGGGCTCCTGAGCGGCCGCATCCTACGCGCACGCGGGGGCGGCGGGGCAAGCTTTCTCAGGGCGGCACCGAACGTACGTTCAGCGTTTCCAGAACGGATCGAAGCCGCCGCAATCGAGGGCGGGCAGCTTCGCCGAGAGATCCTTCACGCCGCTCACCGGTACGACCTTCTGGCCTTCGAAGCAGCGATCGACGCTGCCGTCGTACTGCTCGTCCTCGCACTGGCGGACGACGTTCTGGCCCGAGAAATACTGCACGACGTCGGCGCGCCCGTCGCCGTTCGTGTCGATCTCCGCGTGCTCGATCGCGCCGCCGGACCAGACCTGCCGCACGTCGGCCTTGCCGTCCTTGTTGGAGTCGACGAGCCCCTCGACCACCGCTCCGCCCTCGACGCGGTAGCGCACGTCGAGGGTGCGGTTGCCGTCGCTGTCGAGGCACTGCGCCGCGACCGCGCCGCCGGGCGCGAGGAAGATCTTCGTGTCCGGCGCGCGCTTGCCCTCGCTGATCAGCTCCTGAGAGGTCGCCGCGCCGCTCCCGTCGAAGCGGGTGAGCACGGTCGCGAATCCCGCGCCGCGCTGGTCCTGCGCCTGCCAGACCGGCGCGCCGTTCGCGAAGTGCGACCACAGGTCGAGCTTGCAGTCGCCGTTCTCGTCGACCGCCTGCTCCTCGACCGTCTTGCCGTCGGCCGCGAGCCGCTGCTCCACGTCGAAGCAGCCGTGGCCCTTCGAGTCCTCGCGCACGAGCCGCAGCACGCCGCCCGAGAACTCCGAGATCACGTCCGGCTTGCCGTCGAAGTTGCGGTCCTCCTCCTGCCGCGTGATCTGGCCCTTGGCGTCGAACACGACGCGCAGGTCGGGCTTGCCGTCGCCGTTGCGGTCCTCGCTCTGCTCCTGCGTGCCTCCGCTC
The DNA here is from genome assembly GCA_035455145.1 of Nitrospira sp. Classification (GTDB taxonomy): domain Bacteria; phylum Nitrospirota; class Nitrospiria; order Nitrospirales; family Nitrospiraceae; genus Nitrospira_C. Next base: position 35,676 of record DATIFR010000257.1, on the reverse strand, counting down.
GACGCCGCCACGCGCTTCTCGAAGCTGCCGTCGTAGTCGTCGTCCTGCTCGGTGCTCGCAGGCTTGCCGCCCTGATAGGTGACGCGCAGGTCCGGCTTGCCGTCGCCGTTGCGGTCGCGCTCGCTGCGCACGACGGCGCCGCTCTCGTAGTAGCTCGTGGTCTCGAGGCGCCCGTCGCCGTCGCTGTCCTCCTGGACTTGCGCGGGCTTGTCGTCGGGGCCGAAGCGGGTGACGGCGTCGATCGCGCCGTTCAGGTCGCGGTCCTCCTGCTGCTCCGCGCGCTTTCCGCCGGCGTAGGTCACGAGCACGTCGGGCTTGCCGTCGCCGTTCGCATCGGCCTCCGAGCGCGCGGGCGCGCCGTTCGCGAAGAACGTGGTGAGCTCGAAGCGCCCGTCCTTGTCCGCGTCCTGCTCTTCGCGCGCGAGCGCGCCCGCCTCGTAGCTGCGCCGCACGTCGGGTTTGCCGTCCTTGTTGGTGTCGAGCTCCTCGCGTGCCGGCTTTTCGTCGGGGCCGTACCAGGTGATCGCGTCGAGGGAGCCGACCCCATCCTCGTCCTTCTTGAAGCTACCCATGTTCCGGGGATTATTAAAATGATCGACGACTTTATCGCTATAGGCCATGACTTCCTCCTTCGTTTCCCGCGCGATTCAGTGTGCAGCCCACTGAACGGATTTCAGATCAATACCCTCTTTCGCCATTTCGTAAAGCGGAGACATCTCCCGCAGTTTGGTGACAATCTCAATAACCTTCTTGATCGTATAGTCAATCTCATCGTCCGTGTTGAACCGGCCTAATCCGAATCGGATGGAAGAGTGTGCCAGTTCTGTCCCGACCCCTAAGGCGCGGAGGACATACGACGGTTCCAGCGTGGCCGAGGTACAGGCCGAACCGGACGACAAGGCGATATCCTTCATGCCCATCAGCAACGATTCCCCCTCCACATAGGCAAAGGAGATATTCAGGTTGCCCGGCAGCCGACTGGTGGGGTGGCCGTTCAGATAACATTCGTCCAGGGCCGCCATGATTCCGGCTTGGAGCCGGTCGCGCATGGCCGACAGCCGAGCGGATTCCTTGGCCATCTCTTGCTCGCAGAGCTCACAGGCTTTCCCGAATCCGACGATCAATGGAACAGGAAGCGTACCGGAGCGCATACCGCGCTCATGACCGCCACCGTCCATTTGCGGGGCGATACGCACCCGCGGGTTTTTCTTCCGAACATAGAGCGCGCCCACGCCTTTCGGTCCGTAGATCTTGTGGGCCGAGAACGACATGAGGTCGATGCCCATGCCTTGCACATCGACAGGGATCTTGCCGACCCCTTGTGTCGCGTCGCAATGGAAGAGAATGCCCTTTTCCTTCGCGATCTTTCCGATCTCCTGCACGGGATTGATCGTGCCGATTTCATTATTGGCCAACATAATGGAAATCAGAACGGTCTTGCCCGTGATGGCATTTCTGACATCGTCGGGATTCACCATCCCCTGCTTATCGACCGGGAGAAAGGTGACCGTGGCGAGTCCCTTGGCCTCCATGGACTTGGCTGTATCGAGCACGGCGCGATGTTCCGTGGACGACGTAATGATATGGTTGCCCTTCTCCTTGTACATTTCCAGGACGCCCTTGAGCGCCAGGTTGTCTGACTCGGTGGCTCCGCTGGTGAACACGATTTCTTTCGGGTCCGCCTTGATCAGCTTGGCGATCTGTTTGCGGGCGTTTTCCACCGCTTCTTCCGCGGCCCAGCCGAACGCGTGGTTCCGGCTGGCGGCATTGCCGAATTTTTCGACAAAGTAGGGAAGCATGGTTTCCAACACTCGAGGATCCATCGGTGTCGTGGAATGATTATCAAGGAAAATGGGAAGCTTCATCGTTCAACTCCTTGTGCTGTCGGCGACTGAATCGTAATCAGCGGGGTTCCACCCAGCATGTCTTGCAGGGTCATATTGTTGAGTAACTGATAAATGCTGTCTTGTACCTTGAGCAGTGGTGTGCGGATGTTGCAATGTTCCCGCTGCATGCAAAATTCACCGTCTTTTTCGTGCGAGCAATCGGTGATGCCGAGTGGTCCCTCGATGCTTTCCAAGACCTGCGAGATCGTAATCTGCCTGGCGCTTCTGGCCAGCAGGTAGCCGCCCTTGGGGCCGTTATGGCTCTCAATCATGCCGTTTTTCGCAAGGGCCTGAAGAACCTTCGCCAGCAGTTCGAGGGGAATGTTGTATTCTTCAGCGATCTCTTTGGTATTGACGACGCGGCCCGGGGTCACGTCGCCAAATTGGACCGAGGCGATGTGCTGGAGCGCCATCAGAGCGTAGTCGGCTTTCTTTGAAATCTTCAACATGGCTATTGCCGATCCATAGGGTCGGAGACTATAATGATCTCCGATCATTTAGGTCGGATTAAGAATACCACGCTGGTTTCAGGGCTGTCAACAGTTGCGGTAAGGCCAATCAGGCTGAGCGCGAGAAAGGACCGAGTTCATGGGCGGGACAAACCCCTATATTGAAAAGGCTGCATACGAGCTTCCCAAGAAATCCTATACGATCACATATATTGCTCCGGATGGGAATGTAACCAAGGTTGAAGTGGATCCTGGCAGGATTCCCTATGGCCAGACCGGGCTTCCTGGGAGCATCCTGGACGTCGCAATGGGTAACGGGGTTGACCTGGAGCATGTCTGCGGGGGCGTCTGCGCTTGCTCGACCTGCCATGTCATTGTAAAGCAGGGACTTGAGAGTTGCAGCGAGGGTACCGATGACGAGTTCGATCAGCTTGATGAAGCACCCATGACGACACTGCAATCACGGCTTGGCTGTCAATGCGTCCCGAACGGCACGAAAGATATTGTGGTGGAGATTCCGGCGGTGAATAAGAATCTGGTCAGAGAAGGGCACTAGTCGTAGGTTTCGGTCTTTACCTCCTTTCGACCGTAGCCTGCCCCTGTGAAATAGGCTCGCAACGGGCGCACGAAGTGCTTCGTTCCGCACAGCATCGGAATCACTTTTGGTGCGCCGTCAATCAGCGGGCTGAGCATTGACAGTGCGAGATCGACGCCTTGTTGCTCCCCTCCGGCTGCAACCAACGGAAGATAGCGGAAGCCCGCATGGGTGACGGCCAAGGTGAGCAACTCCTGATGAAAGAGCAGCTCGTCTTCCCCCGGAGCGACGGCGATCAGCAGGATCGAGCCTGTTTGCCGCTGAGCGTAAAGTTGTTTGAGCATGCAGCGGATGGGCACGAGCCCCGTATAGCGGGCGACGAACACCAGCTCTCGGTCGAGGGGTGAAGGAAGTGTAAAATTGCCATAGGGACCGGAGACCGCAACCTCATCACCCGCTTTGAGTCGACAGAGATATTCCGATCCCAATCCACCTACGACATGATCGAAGACTAAGGTGAGTTCGCCCGATGGCGTGGCGGGAGCCGCCATCGAATAGGCGCGATTGAGCGGCGGTTTTCTCCCCACCGGCAACTTCATGGAGACCCACTGGCCAGGCTGAAAGGAGATGTGCCGCTCTTTTGGTAGCAGGATCAGCTGGCGAACGCCCGGCGTCAGATTGGTGGTTGACAGGACCGTAGCCAGTTGGATGAATTCTGCCATGATAATCTTGTACGGATCTCTTATCAGAAGCGCAAGCAATAGGGAAGGACGACGGATTCTGTACAATACTTTTCGCTGCATGTTATAGATACCGGCCTTTCCACAAGAACTTAGGACGAGCGAATGAGTCAGGTCAGAGTCCGATTCGCGCCTAGCCCGACGGGCTTTCTTCATATCGGTGGAGTCCGCACAGCTCTGTTTAATTGGCTCTTCGCACGCCAGCAACAGGGTGTGTTCGTCCTCCGTATTGAGGATACGGACCAGAGCCGCTCGACCGATGAATCGATTCAGGCCATCATCGAAGGCATGAAATGGGTTGGGCTCGATTGGGATGAAGGCCCATTTCGCCAGACCGAACGCATGGACCTCTATCGCAGCCACGCGATGCATCTTTTGGAGAGGGGACAGGCCTACTGGTGCGTCTGTAAAGCAGAAGAATTGGAGGCTCGCCGTAAAGAAGCGGAAGCCAAAGGGCTCTCGCCCCGTTACGATGGGCGCTGTCGAAACCTCGGCATTACCAACCCTTCAGACGAAGCTGCCTTGCGTTTCAAGGCGCCGCAGGAAGGGCAGACTGTCGTCGACGACCTGATCAAAGGAAAGATCGTCTTCGATAACACCGTCCTTGATGACCTCATTATCCAGCGATCCAACGGTTATCCGACCTACAACTTTTCGGTCGTGGTCGATGATGCGTTGATGAACATCACACACGTCGTGCGAGGAGACGATCACCTGACCAACACGCCTCGGCAAGTTCCAATCTTCCAGGCGCTGGGGTTTCCCGTCCCGCGTTTCGGGCATCTACCGATGATTCTTGGATCCGACAAGGCACGACTGTCCAAACGTCATGGCGCCACGTCGATCATGGCCTATAAAGAGATGGGGTATCTGTCCGATGCGATGGTGAACTACTTGGTCCGGCTTGGCTGGTCGCACGGCGATCAAGAGATCTTCACCAGGCAGGAATTGATCGAAAAATTTTCCTGGGATCACGTGCAAAAGTCCGCGGCGGTGTTCAATCCAGAGAAACTCCTGTGGATGAATGCCGAATACATTAAAACGACTCCCCCGAGCCAGATCGCAGGGGAGCTTGTTCCGCTGCTGGAAAACGCAGGCCTCAAGGAAGAGGTGAGGGCGGTCTCGAACCAATGGCTGGGACAGCTTGTCGTCCTGGTGAAGGAACGGACCAAGACGCTGACCGATATGGTGATGTGGGTCACCCCCTATTTCGGCCAAACCGTTGCGTTCGACGAAGAATCAGTCAAGAAGTTCTTGACGCCGGCGATCGCTCCGATTCTGGGGAAGTTGCTCGCGCGGTTCGAAGCCTTTCCCACTTTCTCCAAGCAGGAGTGGGAAGAAAGCTTCAAGCAATTGGTCGAGGAAGAAGGAATGAAGATGGGCCAACTTGCCCAGCCGGTTCGTGTGGCACTCACCGGTCGCGCTGCCAGCCCAGGGCTGTTCGAAGTGATGGAAGTATTGGGGCGAGATCGCACGCTATTTCGGCTCCGCAAGGGAATTGAACGGGCATCCGGAGTCTAAGAGACGTGTCGATCAAACCCGCGTCGATCTTGACGGGGCCGAGACCCTTATATTACTGTGAGCGTCGGTTGGGGGATCGTCTAGCGGTAGGACGTCAGTCTCTGGATCTGACTACCTAGGTTCGATTCCTAGTCCCCCAGCCAATAATCTTTCCCGCGCCGACCTAATCCAGATCTACGCGTTGCTTCCGTACCGCGCTGGGGGATCGTCTAGCGGTAGGACGCCGGCCTTTGGAGCCGGCTACCTAGGTTCGATTCCTAGTCCCCCAGCCACTTTCCAATCGACGCTCTATTCGACGAAGTCCCTATTTCAGCGACATCAAATCGATTACGAACCGGAAGCGCACGTCGCCCTTGAGAACTCGCTCGTAGGCCTCGTTGACCTGCTGGATCGGAATCACTTCGACATCTGATTCAATCTCATGCTCAGCGCAGAAATCGAGCATATCCTGCGTTTCCCTGACGCCGCCGATCACGGAGCCGGCAATTCGGCGCCGATGCGTGATCAACGGAAATGGTTCGAGCGGAGTCGGTTTGTCCGGTGCACCAACGAGGATCATCGTGCCGTCAGTCTTCAGCAGATTCACATAACTGTTGTAGTTGTGCGGAGCCGACACTGTATCGAGAATGAAATCAAACCGACGCTGCGGCTGTGCAAAGGCGTTGGGGTTCGTCGTCACCACAAAATCTGTTGCGCCTAATCTTATTGCGTCCTTCCGCTTGGATTCCGATGTGCTGAAGACAGTGACCTCAGTGCCAAGGGCCTTCGCGATTTTGACGGCCATATGGCCGAGTCCACCTAGACCCACTACAGCTAATTTGTGGTACTTGCCTACTCCCCAATGGCGCAGCGGGGAATAGGTCGTAATCCCGGCACAGAGAAGCGGGGCAGCGCCAGCCGGCGAAAGCGTTTTGGGAATTCGTAGTACATAATTTTCATCGACGACGATCTGGGAGGAGTACCCGCCTTGCGTGATCTGGCCATTCTTGTCTCGTGCGCTGTAGGTCAGGAGCATGCCGGCTTCGCAGTACTGTTCCAGACCTTCACGGCAGGCTGAGCACGATCGGCAGGAATCCACGAAGCAACCCACGCCTGCTACGTCACCGACACGAAACTTCTTAACGGCATTTCCCGCCCCTGCGATCGCACCCACGATTTCATGGCCGGGAACCATGGGGAAAATCGATCCGCCCCATTCATCGCGTGCCTGGTGGATGTCAGAATGGCAGATGCCGCAGTGCGATATCGTGATCAATACATCGTGAGGCCCTATTTCGCGCCGCGCGAATGAAAAAGGCTGCAGGGCAGCCTTGGCTGTCATTGCGGCAAACCCTTTTGTTGGGAGCATGGCGCGTCTCCTTGTCTAGGTTGCGGGCAAGGGCTGACCTTAGCAACATCGCTGGAACTTGCCAACTATGAAACAGGCGCGATAGGCGTCAACGAGGTTTCTACAGGAGGGCGACCTGAAGTAGCAGGCGGCCCATCAAAGTCTCTATTCGTCGGCAGTCTAAGGATTTAGTGGGATCTGCTGTGACGCTGTTCAAGTGGCTAGAGTTTCCTGCACTGGGATTGCCGGCTTAACCTCACTGTTTCCCGCCCGTTTCTTCTTCGGTTTCATGGTTCTCATCGGAGGGTAGTTCCATCGTCAGGCTGGGGCCAGGCACGCGATACTCCTCCGCAGCCCAGGTGCCGAGGTCCGTGAGTTGACACCGTTCAGAGCAGAAGGGACGCCAAGGATTGCCATTCCAGGTTGTTGGTTGACCGCAAAGTGGGCAGTTCATGCCGACATTCTACCACGCGGATGCGCGGCTCTTGCCAGCGATCAACTGGGACGGATGTGGGGTGACGTTCTGATTTCTAACAGGCGTTGCAGGCGACTCTGATCGATTTCCGAAAGGCCGACGAATTCGACTCCGAATTCACCGTGGCTGCTCCACCGTACAGCGGCGGATTCGATCGTGATCGGAGAGCCTAGATCAGTGGCGCGAATGAGGATTCTGACTGCGGAGCCGGGCTGCACGGTGGTCATGCTGGCAACAGCACAGCCTCCTGCGGAAAGATCGAACATCGTTCCCTCGCGGATCGACGTATTGCCTGTCGTCGAAAAATATACCTGCAGGTCAACCGGAATGCGTGGGTGTTCGCGACATTCGATCATGGTCGGCTCCTTCTGCTGTCGTGAGGGGCATCGGCCTGGACGCCGTTTCTCTGCCAGTGTAACAAACCGCCTGATTCGGTAAAGGAAACCTCGAAATTCTGCTGGACGGAAAAGCTAGGCAAGTGCTGCGTTATGGCGCGGAGTACCTTTCGAAGACCTTCACGGCAATGGCCTTTTGTTTCATCCTTGTGACCAGACCGACATAAGATACTTCGCGGATGATGCTCGTGAATTGCGAACGGTAGTTGCTCACGATGCTGGCTCCATCGATGACCACGTCATAGACACGCCAATCGCCCCCGCGGTTGATCATTCGGTAATCGATCAGCGTATCAATCTTTCGCCCTTTCAAGCGGGTGTGAACTTCGGCGTAGACATCTTCTTCTCGATACTCTCCAAGATAGGCAACTTGTTCGTCGTGGTGTTCCGTAATCCGCCCGGCGAAGGTATCGCGGAGCAATTGGACGAAGAGGCTGACGAATTCCTGCTGTTCTCTTTTCAAGAGGGTTGACCAGGGGGCGCCCAGCGCCCGTTTGGCCATCTCTTCGTAGTCCGCCCGCTGCCGGATGATTTCTTCAATTTCGCGGCGGCGATTTTCGGATTGTTCCGGTTGCTTCAGGGTATCGTCGTCGAGCACATAGATGAGATCGGTGATGGTTCGTTTCACGGCTTCCGTGGCACTCTCGTCCGTCATAGCCTGTCCGGCATCAACCGCCCGAGGGCCAGTGATTGCCAGCAGGGCCAGCATGCAGGTCCAACGGCTCGTCTTCTCAATATGTCGGCACAGCGTGTCAAAAGTTGGCATCTTTGTCCATTGGCCCCTGTCGCATGTTTCTACGCGTACCCTTCTAGCCTAGCAGGGATGCCCAGTCTGTAAAGGGAGTGCAAGGTCGCGTAAACAGGGAAGAGTTTCTGTGCGTTGGATGAGGAGGTTGCAGGCAAAGAGGGATTACCGGGAAGGTTGTCTCTTATCGAGCTTAGCCCAAGCGTCTTTGAGCGAAACGGTGCGGTTGAAGACGGGAGAGTCGTTCGTGGAATCAAGGTCGGTACAGAAGTAGCCGAGACGTTCAAACTGGAATCTGGAGCCGGGCGGTGCGCCCCTAAGGCTCGGTTCCACTTGGCATCCGGTGATTCGTTCTAAGGATTGCGGATTGAGATACGTCGTCCAATCGTGGTCTGTCGGAACTTTAGAGAGATCGGCGATCAGTAGGGGATTGTAAAGACGAACTTCCGCTTGCAGTGCATGAGATGTCGATACCCAATGAATGGTGGCTTTAACTTTCCGTTGGGCTTCAGCGGCTCCGCTCTTGGTCGATGGATCGTAGGTGCAATGTAACTCGATGATTTCGCCGGTTTGAGGATCTTTTGTCACCTCCACACATTTGATGATATAGGCATAACGGAGCCGGACCTCCCGCCCCGGGGCAAGCCGAAAGAATTGCTTGGGCGGGTCTTCGAGAAAATCATCCCGCTCGATATACAGGGTGCGCGAGAAAGGAACTTTTCTCGTGCCGGCAGAATGATCCTCCGGGTTGTTGACCGCGTCCAATTCTTCGACGGCCCCTTCCGGATAGTTATCGAGGACGACCTTCAGGGGTTTCAAGACTGCCATGACACGAAGCGACCGCTTGTTCAAATCTTCCCGGATAAAATGCTCAAGGAGTTGCATCTCGACGACGGCATCTCGTTTTGCCACGCCAATGTGCTCGCAAAATGCACGAATGGCCTCCGGCGTATATCCTCGACGGCGCAGCCCCTTGATTGTGGGGAGGCGAGGATCATCCCACCCGGCCACGAGATTTTTCTCGACCAACTCCAGCAGCTTCCGTTTGCTCATGACGGCATAGCTGATGTTCAAGCGGGCAAACTCGATCTGCTGGGGTCGGTGCGGCGTCTGAGCTTGTTCGATCACCCAATCGTACAGTGGACGATGATCTTCAAACTCCAGCGTGCAGATTGAATGGGTAATGCCTTCGATGGCGTCAGAGAGTGGATGGGCATAGTCGTAGGCAGGGTAGATGCACCATGCAGTTCCCGTGCGGTAGTGAGCGGCATGTCTGATGCGGTAGAGCACCGGATCACGCAGGTTAATATTGGGGGACGCCATATTGATCTTGGCGCGCAGAACATGTGTCCCGTCAGGAAATTTGCCGGCGCGCATTTCCCGGAAGAGAGACAGATTTTCCTCGACGAAGCGCTCGCGATACGGGCTGTTTCTGCCGGGCTCGGTCAAGGTTCCGCGATAGGTGCGTATGTCCTCGGCTGTGAGACTGTCGACATAGGCGGCTCCCTTCCGGATTAATCCTTCAGCAAACTCGTAGAGCTGTTCGAAGTAGTCCGATGCGAAAAAGAGCTTGTCCTGCCAATCAAACCCGAGCCATCGGACATCATCCTGGATCGATTGGACGTATTCAGGGTCTTCCGTGGTGGGATTGGTATCGTCGAACCGAAGGTGGCAGATTCCGCCGGGTGTCTCTTGGGCCAGACCGAAGTTCAGGCAGATCGATTTCGCATGGCCGATGTGAAGGTAGCCGTTGGGCTCCGGCGGAAAGCGCGTGACGACGCGGCCCCCATGCTTGCCTGCCGCACGGTCGGCAGCCACGATATCGCGGATAAAATTGGAGGCGTTCGTTCCTTCAGCCACGATGTTCCTTTAACCATCAGGCGAATGACAATCATCCGCTCGTTGATCATTCGCGGGCAGTTCTACCATAAGAACCGCACAGGGGAGAAGGGCTGCTAGGGGATAGAGGGTGCCAGAGGGAGCCTGCGCGGTTATGCGGCTTGATGGGTCGGCATCTGCATGACGTTGAAATCTTTCTGGGCGATGAGATGTCCTTCCATCCGCAATCGAAACTCGTAGCGTCCAGGGGCCGGGAAAATCAACGAGGGAATGTTAATGCCGAAATCTGAAATCTGCAGTCGATCACCGATAACGATGTTGGGGAGATTGGCTCGACAGACGAGTTGCTCGCTGTTGAGATAGATCAAGTCGATGTCAAACTGGTAGGTTCCTTCTGCGTCGGTGAGGCAGAAGTAGAGCCCCATTTGCTGATGTTGGAAGGGGAAGCTGATGGCTTGAAGGTGTGTGAACAGGCCGATCAGGCTTTTCTTCTTGGTCACGCTGTCTTCGATGACCTGATCACAAACCAAGAACGCTTGAATACTGGGTTTTGCGATATCTGACATAGCCTTATTCTACGGGAGTATTTGAGGCTGTCAAAAGGATCCGGTTTTCTTTCTATTTCTGGGAACCGGGCGGAGAGAGGGCAAGAGAAGAAGCCTGCATTTTCGGGGGCATTTTGGAAGATCACTTATCCGATGACAGCCGTGCCCCCCCGGCTTTCAACGACGTCTCCGAACATCGTCAGTCCTGTTCCAAGCCGGCAGTAATGGGGGCTGATCGAAACGAGATCGCCTTTATGAGTGTGAAAATTGCCGCTGGTCACTCGGATTTTCCGCCGTTGGAAGAGATATACCTCAATGACCGTCCCGCCGGTCATTCGGTCAGAAATCGTCACCGTAAAGGGGTCGTCGAGCGTCGCATCAGAGGTGGTGTTCATCGAGACGGCGAAGCGGCTGGATCCGGTTGCCGATAGCGTATTGCGTCTGAGGTGCCCGATTCTTTGGCCGTGCTCGTCGTAGAAATCCATCGTCAACAGTAGTGTCGCGGGATCGGGCTGGACTTCCAGTACGATTTGTTCCTTGCCTTGCAATTTAATGACACCGTTCGTCGTGCGAAACACATTCGAGCCGATGTGCAGTTCCAGACCCTGTTCGGGCTTTTCTTCTTCGACGACCAATTCCGGGGCATCGTCGAGATCCATCATGTCGGAATCGGTCTGAAAATAGTTGTTCATGGAGACGGAATTTTTATCCAAGCTAAACGATCAAGACCTATGTTGTAGAGGCCCGGCGAATGTCCCGAAGACCGTACCAAGGATTTGCGAAAGGTAGGCCAAGCGACGTGTACTGTCAAGTCGCTTTTATTGCTCCCGAATCACCAAGGAGAAGCGGTCCACCGGGCGCCAGGAATTGATAATCCGCCATTCCCTATGGTACTGTCGCATTTCTTTTCAAGGCACCTGAGCTGGTCCCATCGTCTAGCCTGGCCTAGGACGGAGCCCTCTCAAGGCTTAAACACGGGTTCGAATCCCGTTGGGACCACCACATCCAGCTTGCTTGGCGGGAGCCGTCTTAGGCGGCGAGCCGCTCGACTCTGAACTCCTTCATTTCTTTGTTCCTGTGGGCCGCCGGCTCGTTACCGCTTTATCAGACTGGTGCCGGCGGATAAACACCTCCGGAAAAATCTTTCTCGATTGCCTTGCTCGTGCGTCGACTTGCCAGCGACGGGTAAAGTTTTTCGTGGGCTGTCATCACGCATTCAGGCTGTTTGGCCGGAGCCTCCACTTTGTGTTGAGGCGCTCGCAGGGGCTATAACTAATTCAGAAAAACTTCGTCAGGTTTCGTTTTTCTGAACAGCTGCCCCTTCGCGCGCGGCATCCTGTTCTCCACCCAAACTTCGTTGACGCCTCTAGCGTCGGTTGTGTATAACGGATGCGCCTTTCTTAATCGTTCAACTCTGGTACGGGAAGACTCTCCTATGGGCGCGCGTGAATTTCGTGATGGGGCCAAGGATGGACTCGAAGCCCTCGAGCCCCTCGATCCCGAGAAAATCGGATCATTCGACGATCTCTTGGTCGCCATGCGCAAGACCGCGTTCGGCGGCCGTCGTTTAGGCGAGGCGTACGAAGTATTGTCTGCCATGATCGATGATCCCGATTGCTCGGTCGTGATGACGCTCTCTGGCGCGATGACGATCGCGAAGATGGGAAAAATCATCAGCACGATGATCGATCACGGCATGGTGCAATGTGTCGTCTCGACCGGCGCATTGATTGCTCACGGGCTGAGCGAGTCTGTCGGCAAGACCCATTACCGGCATCATCCGTCGATGACCGACGAGGAGTTGTTTAAGAAGGGATATAACCGTGTCTATGACACGTTGGAGATGGAATCAAACCTCAATTACGTCGAATATGTGGTCGCCCAAACGATGAAGCGAATCAATCAAGATCAGTCGCTCTCATCCGAAATCCTCACGCGTGAACTGGGCAAGACTCTGGCCGAAGAATTCGATGGCGCCGGTATTCTCAAAAGCGCCTTTCTGAAGAAGGTTCCGGTGTATATCCCCGCCTTTACCGATTCGGAGATGGGCTTGGATGTCGGAACCTGGGCGATGGGGCGGGTGCTTGATCAGGCGCGGGCACAGACGAAGGGTGGCAGCGACATCGACATACTTCGAGCGATCAATAAATCCCATCCGTCGTTCAATCCCTATCAGGATCTGAATAGCTACACCAATCATATCGTGTCGGCCAAACGGCTCGGCATCTTTACTATCGGAGGCGGTGTGCCGCGCAATTGGTCCCAACAAGTCGGGCCGTACATTGAGATCAGCAACATGCGTTTGGGGCTCAACGTTCGACCGCCGCGGTTTCAATACGGGGTACGGATCTGTCCTGAACCGGATTACTGGGGTGGCTTGAGCGGTTGCACCTATCAGGAAGGAATCTCCTGGGGGAAATTCGTTCCTCCGGAAGAGGGCGGCCGGTTTGCCGAAGTCCTGAGCGACGCGACGGTTGTGTGGCCACTTCTGATGGTCGGCCTGCTTGAGCGTATGAATGCCAAGCGCGCCGCACGGACATGATGAGAACCGGAGTCCTGTATCGCTCGGCGGTGGTGTTCCTGCTGGGCCTCGCCCTATGGCAGTCGAACGATGTCGGAGCCGGATCGATTACCGACGACGGGCGGGTGAGGGGCCGTGCAGACGCGCCGATCACGTTGATCGAGTATTCCGATTTTACCTGCGGCTATTGCTTGAAGTTCTTCAAGGAGACCCTGCCGCAATTGCAGGCCAAATACATCGACACCGGGAAAGTCAAATTCGTGTATCGCGACTATCCGAGAGCGGATCGCGGAGTCGGAGTCGAAGCAGCGGTGGCTGCACGGTGTGCCGGCGCGCAAGGCCGTTATTGGGCCATGCATGATCGGTTGTTCAATGAAGGCGGTCGATTGGATTCCGGCGCATTCAAGGGATTCGCAAAATCCATTGGATTAGATCCCGTCACCTTCGGAAAGTGTTTCGACGAACGGCGCCACCTGGAGTCGATATTTCAGGATCGTCAAGAGGCGAACCGTTGGGGGTTTCATGGTACCCCCGGGTTCATTTTGATGCAGACGGCCTCTGGACCAACGGAGAAGGATCCGGCTGTCGCGATTCCTGGTGCGTTCCCGTTCGATGATTTTGCTAAAGAAATCGATCGTATGCTCACAAAGGTGCCGGGTTCATAACGAGAACGGTTTCATGTAGCAAGTTCTGGTAAGCCATAACCAGCATTCACGTTATCTCAATCACGAGGGATCACCGTATGTCTGATATACAGTCATTCTGGCCCGTTTCCTCCCGAGAAGGTGAGCCAGCCTTCTGGGTGTGCATGTCTTGTCTCTCGGAAGTCTTCTATCGCAAAGTGCCGATGCCCGATTGCCCGAGTTGTCACGGAGTGTCGACGTACGAAGCCTTCACGATCGAAGCTATCGCCGACTGGGGCACGGAGGACTTGATCGCCAAGGCCAATGCCGCGCAGCAGGCGGCAAACGTCGAGCCGGCTCCCGCATCCTCAGTCGATTCCGCATTGTAGGACCTCTTCCACCAGTGGAGCGTCTCCTTGCAGGGACCACGTCCATTTCTCATCGGGGGTCAGTGGCGACAGGGCGACAGGGTCGCTCCTGTGCACAACCCCTTCACCGGGAAGGTTCTGGCCGAGGTCGCGCAAGCCACTCAAGCTGACGCCGAGGCGGCTGTCCAGGCAACGGTCGATGCGGCCAAGACGATGGGGGCCCTTCCGTCTCACGCTCGCTATCATCTACTGCAACGGATAGCCGGGGCAATCTACGATCGACGTGACGAGTTTGCCAGGTTAATCACAGCTGAGGCGGGGAAGCCGCTCACCGATGCCAAACGGGAAGTCAGTCGGGCGGTTCAGACGTTCACTGTGGCGGCGGAAGAGGCCAAGCGAATTCCCGGCGATGTTATTCCGCTCGACTGGATGCCGGGGACTGATTCCCATCTCGGCATTCTTCGCCGGTTTCCGATCGGACCCGTCCTCGGCATCACCCCGTTTAATTTTCCCCTGAATCTTGTTGCCCATAAAGTCGCTCCGGCGTTGGCTGCAGGGAATTCGATTCTCATTAAGCCGGCTCCGCAAACTCCTCTGACCGCGCTGCTGTTGGGGGAGGTGGCGGTGGAGGCTGGCCTTCCTCCAGGCGGTTTCAATGTGTTGCCCTGCGACAATACGGTGGCCGAACAACTTGTCGTCGATCCTCGCTTCAAACTGCTCAGCTTCACTGGCAGTGCGGCGGTCGGATGGATGTTGAAAGCCAAGTGCGGGAAGAAAAAGGTCGTATTGGAGCTTGGAGGGAACGCGGGCGTGATTGTCGAACCGGACGCTGATTTGGAGTTCGCCGCACAACGTTGCGCAGCCGGCGGGTTCGGCTATGCCGGCCAGACCTGTATCTCCGTCCAACAGGTATTCGTCCACCATTCAGTCGCCGATCTCTTTACAACGAAGCTGCTATTGCAGGTTGCTCGGCTGAAGGCCGGCGATCCAGGCGACGAGGCCACGGTCGTCGGGCCGTTGATCGATCAGCAGGCGGCCCATCGCATCGAAGCCTGGATTGGTGAAGCGGTCTCGCAAGGAGCCCGTGTCCTCTTGGGCGGTAAACGCATGGGGTCGGTGGTTGAGGCGACTGTGCTCTCGAACGTCACTCCGGCAATGAAGGTGTCCTGTCAGGAGGTCTTTGGTCCGGTAGTTACGGTGACACCCTATCGTCAGTTCGATGACGCGATCCAGGCGTTGAACCGCTCGGATTACGGATTGCAGGCCGGTGTGTTTACTCAGGATGTGAACAAAGTGTTTCACGCCTTTCGGCAGTTGGAGGTCGGAGCGGTTCTGGCCAACGAGATCCCCACGTTCCGAGCCGATCATATGCCCTATGGCGGGGTGAAAGATTCAGGAATCGGCCGCGAAGGGGTGCGTGCGGCTATCGAAGATATGACGGAGCCACGGCTGCTCGTGATGAATCTAAAGCCGCCGGTCGTTTCCTAGCAAAAAAACGTCGCGGGATATTGCGAACCGCGGTCATTCTTGATACAACAGCGGCCCTGTGCCCATAGAATTTTCGTGGTGGGCCTGATGATTCTGCGAGAGAGCAGCCGCTGCGCAGTTGACCGGACGAAGCAAGGGAGAAGAGACGATGGTACCTACGCATATGTTTCTGACCAGAGGAGTCGGCGTGCACCGGGAAAAGCTCGCCTCCTTCGAGCAAGCGTTGCGAAGCGCCGGTGTGGCCTATTGCAACCTCGTCAGCGTCTCCTCGATTCTCCCCCCGAATTGCAAAATTATCCCTCGTAAGCGAGGCGAAAAACTCTTGAACCCCGGTGAAATTACGCACTGCGTCATGGCCCGTTCGGAGACCAACGAGCGAAATCGGTTGGTGTCCGCCTCCATCGGGTTGGCGATTCCGACGGACCGTCGCACGTACGGATATCTTTCCGAACACCATGCGCATGGCGAAACGGACGAGGAGACCGGCGAGTACACCGAAGACCTTGCCGCGCAGATGCTGGCGACAACCTTGGGGGTCGAGTTCGATCCGAACATTGCTTGGAAAGAACGAGAGCAGGTGTTCAAGATGGCCGGCAAGATTGTGCGCACATTGAACATTACGCAGTCGGCGATCGGAAAGCCCGGGAAGTGGACCACCGTCGTTGCCTTGGCGGTGTTCATCCCCTTGGAGAATCTGCCGAAACGAGGCCGCCGCTAATTCAACCTCCCCGACAAGGCTGCCCGGGCGTCTTATCCCACGGCCTGTGAGTGCACATCCATGACGCTTCCCGCCGGATGGGAAGACTATCAGAGCAACTTCCTTGGTCTTGAAGAACCGTGGTGTCACCCGGACCACGCGGGTGTCTATGTGCTTCCCGCACCGTACGAGCACACCTCCAGCTACATTTCTGGATCCGATCGAGGGCCATCGGCGATTATCGAGGCGTCGCATCAAGTGGAATTCTACGATGAAGTGCTGCAATGCGAACCCTTTCGCGAGTGGGGCGGAATCGCGACGGTCACTCCGCTCGATCTCAAAGGGCAAGTCGATCGTCAAGCCGTGGAAGCCATTGAGGGGTTTGTGCGCCCTCACGTCGGGGGCGGCCGGTTTGTTGTCACCCTCACCGGCGAGCACACCGGAGCATTGGGGGCGATCAGAGCCCATGCGAAGCGGTACCCCAATCTGTGCGTGGTCCAGATCGATGCGCACGGTGATTTGCGCCAGGCCTACCAGGACAATCCGTACAGCCATGCCAGTGTCATGGCGCGCGTCGTCGACGATGGATTGCCGTTGGTACAGGTCGGTATCCGGTCCATCTGTCCGGAGGAAATCGAACGAATCCACAGCACCGACCGCATCTCGACGTTTTTTGCCGCACAGCTCTTGGATCCTTTCGGTCCGTACGAGGGGAAAGCAGCGCGGTGGATCCCCGACGTCATTAAGGCCTGCCGCGGGCCGGTGTACCTGACGTTCGATTGCGACGGCCTCGATGCTTCGTTGGTCCCGGCGCTGGGGACGCCTGAGCCTGGCGGACTGGGGTGGTATGATACCTTGAATCTCATTACCGCGTTAGCCAACGGGCCGGGCATTCTCGGGATGGACATCAGCGAAATTGCCCCGATCGAAGGGTTCGTTGCGCCGCAGTTTTGCATCGCCCGGCTGATCTACCGCATGTTGGGGCGGATCAAAGCCGGTCGCCGGGTCCACTAATCCGATACCCCTCTTGTGACTGACACCATCCGCATCAACAAATTCTTCACGCAACACGGTATCTGCTCGCGGCGCGAAGCTGATCGGCTCATCGAGGCCGGGCGTGTGACCATCAATCAGCAAATCGCCAAAATCGGGGATCAAGTGAGCCAGCGGGACGTCGTCGCCTGTGACGGGCAGGTGATTCCCTGGGGTGCCGCGCCGATCTATATCAAGTATCACAAACCGGTAGGAGTCACGACGACGAGCGAAGCGCATGTCCCGCGCAACATCATCGCGGAGATCGGCCACACCGAACGGATTTTCCCGATCGGCCGGCTCGATAAAGACTCGTCGGGATTAATCCTTCTGACCAATGACGGAGACATCGTGAACGAGATTTTACGGACCGAGCACGGCCACGAACGGGAATACGAGGTGACGGTCGACCGTCCATTCGATCAGGCGTTTCTCGATCAAATGGCCGCAGGAGTGGTCATACTCGGGAGCCCAACCAAACCCTGTCGGATGGAACGGGTGACGTCCAAACGGTTCCGGATTATTCTGACGGAAGGACGAAATCGGCAGATCCGGCGCATGTGTCAAGCCCTCGGATATCGCGTGGTGGCGCTGCATCGTATCCGCATCATGCATGTGACGATTGCCGGGCTCGCAGCAGGGGCGTGGAAGCCGCTCACAGAGGATGAGCGGACCAGACTCTTCCGTGCCATTGGACGGGGTACCACGGTGGAATGAGCGAGGCGAGATCCTTACGCAGGGTAATGCTGGTCACTGGCTCGTGGGAGTGGAAGGGGAGTTCGGCCGGGTTTGTGGCCAGCTTCAGCGAGCTCTTCTTCATCATTTCGGCGAGCCCTACGGGGCCTGGCCAAAAACAAATTGAGCAGGGCAACAAAGAAGCTTCCCCCGACAAGGAGGATGCTCGTGGATTGAATTGCCCTTGTGCCTTCATCCCGCATGTCTTTAGCCACGTCCGCTACGGTGTCCAATAGGCGGTCCAACGCCAGACTTACCTGAATCATTTTCGGACCCGCATTGTCTGCGGCATGTTCCTCCGCCTTGCGGCGGAGGCGTTCTCGTTCTGACGGGGATGAGGCGGTCCACTCCTGCGTCAACAATTGGATCGTGGTACTGGCCACAGAGAAATATTGATCGAGGCTCCGCCGTACGGCCTCGATATCTTCCGGTTCACTACGGCCGCTTCGGGAGACGCGCAGCCCTGCCGCGGCATAGCGGTCGACGGCCAATTGAATCCTGGCCCGCTGCCCGGGCAGCGATTCGGTAATGCGCTCGTACTCCTTCTGGCTGTCGGCTTCCAACGCGCGAATGATTGTGTTGCGATAGCGCATGACGTCCGCCGAAATGTGGGCCAGATCCGCGGCGCCGAGCGTATATTCGGTGTACATGATGCGGAGATCTTGATCGACGCGGCTCAAGGCCTGTCCGCTGAGCCAGCCGAGCCCCGCGACCAGCAGGCTGATTAAAAGCTGTGATCCGCTGGGACGGAACGATCGCAACCACCGTACGAGAGGCAAGTAGTCCTCATCAATCCAAGATTAGGCGCCGATCGACATGCGGCGTCAGGTTCGGGTCATTCGAGACGAAAATCACAGACCAGGGCTCATCTTTCGAACAGAGCCGGCGGATCAAGGTTTCGCGCATCACCGGCTGCATGTTGTGCATGATACCGTCGAAGATGAGAATTTGCGGCCGGCTCAGAATCGCACGCGCCAGGAGAATGCGTAGGATGTGCGTCGGGGCCAGGATCTTGCCGGGTGCCCGGACGTGGGTCTTTAATCCGAAAGGGAGCGCATCCACGTCTTCTTCCAGTTCGGCGAATCGCAAGGCCCAGCGAATGTCGCTGTGGGGAATGTAGGCACGGCCCAGCACGATGTTGTCTTCGATCGTACCCTCGAAGAGCGTCAATTGGGAATCGATCATGAAACCGCGACAGCGGTTGATGGCACTCAAGTCGAGGTGACGAAGATCGACGCCGTTGTACCGAATAACCCCGGCGGTGGGTGTTTCCAAGCCTGCCAGCACGCGCGCCAGCGCTGTTTTCGCGACGGTGGTGCTGGCATAGATGCCGATCTTCTCGCCAGGGGTCACTTCCAGATTGAAACGCTCAAAAATCGGCGGCACGCCCGGATGATGAATCGTGAGATCCTTGCAGGTCACGCGAATGCCGTGTACGGTCGGATCCGGAAGCGGGACGGACAGCATCGCCGACGTTTGATCTTTCGGCAGCGAGAGGACGAAATCGAGCTCGGTGAGTCCCGTCATGAAGTAGAAGATGTGCCCCATCCGTTTGATGACGCCGTCGAAACTCGACAACATTCCACTGACGACGACTTCCGCCGCGACGAGTTGTCCCAGGGTAAGCTGGCCGATCGAGAGCAGCCAGGCGGCTGTCGCAATCAACCCTCCGTGCGCCACGGCTTGCCACCCGACGGAACCCAGGTATTGCCGAACGAGAATTCCAAATCTGGTCTGCCGGGTTTCGACGTACTTGGTGACCAACTCATCGGTCCGCTGCATCAGAATCGCCTGACTGTCGGTGGCTTTGAAATGCAACAGGTTGTACGAGATCTCCTGGATCCAGTGGAGGGTGTCGTACTTGGCATGGGACATGTTGATGGTTGCCTTCAAGCCTCCATGAGAGAGCAGGAAGACCACGTTGAACCCGGCGAGAAGGAGCGCGTTATAGAGCAGGAAGTAGGGATGGTAGAAGACCAAGATGGTCATGCCGACGGCACCTCCCACGACGACATTAATGAGGTCGACGAGGAGAACCGACAGCGCCCGTTGCATGAACACCGTTTCGATAAAATGGTTGGCGTACCGGGGCTTGAAGCCGAGAAACTGCAAATGCGGGATTTGCTGAGCCATCCCGATCGCGACGCGGGCGAAGAGTCGCCGCTCCAATACTTCAACCGCATAATATTGCAATGTGCGGAACGCTCCCACGAACAGCAGGGCGGCGATCATGACGCCGGCCAATGTCATAATCGTGACCGGTTGGATCGCAAAGGCGAAGGTATTGGTCAGCTCCTGAACCGTCAATGGAACGATCAGGGAGAACAGACCGATAGCGAGGGAGTAGGAAACGATCAGGGCAAGGACCCGGCGCTCAAGGCGGAGCAGTGCGCCGATGTACCCGAGCACTGATTGGAAGAGGTTTGGTCGACCGTCGACACTACTCTGCACGGACACCCGCCTTCTTCTTCAATCTGACGTCGTTGAACTTGTCAGAGGCTAGCCGCCTGCAAACAACACCAATTGTAACGCTATCAAAGTACAGGAGAAAAAGCCACTTCTTCCGGTCTCAGTCACGCGCCCGATAAGTAACCGGTATTGCTGAAGGCGTGCCCTTCCCCCAGGCTCCAATGGCCCATTGATAAAGCGCCAACGCCTTCTGGTAATCGGATTTAGCGCGAATGACCTGACCTTCCGAATCAACGCTGTTCCGTTCCCGTAAGTTGACGAACAAAACGCTCGTCGCGCCGAGGCTGAACCGGAACCGTTCGCCTTCCTCAAGAGTTTTGGCCAGGCGCAGGGATTCCACCGCCGCGGCAATCCGCTCTTTGGCCCGCTCAATTGCCGACAGGGCGTTGTCAACATCGATGACAACCTGTTGTTCACGGAACTTTTGGGTCAGGACAAATCGATCAGCCTTGCCCTGGGCTTCCAGGACTTCTCCCCGGCTTTTCCGTTGGAGAATCGGCACTCTGAGCTCGAGCCCGAAGCGATAGCCGAGACCCAGGACGAACTTTTCCGGTGCACGTGCTGGGGCCGCCTCGGCATCCAAGCTGGGGAGAAGATTGTTTTTCGCCAATTCCAGATCGATGTTGTTAAGTTTGGCCTCAATGTCGATTTCCTTGATTTCCGGCCGATCTGCCTTGGCTTGGATCTTATGGGCCTTGATCGTTTCGGGAGTCGGCACCAACATCTGGGAGGGGAAATCCGGTGCCCGATCCAACGGCGGATTCACAGGAGCGTTGTTTTCCCAGAGGAACATGGAGAGTTTGAGTTGTTCTTGCTCCACCAGGCGCTGCGCGGCGATGGCGACCTCGCGACGGCGTTGAACTTCCTGATTGGCTTCGACCACATCGAGAGGGGCGACGGCTCCGGCCTTGGCGCGACCTTCCACCTGCCGGAAACGATCCTCGGCCACTCCGACGGCTCGCCGCTGTACCTCGGCGAATTTGACGGCGGCGACCCAGTCCCAGAACTGCGTGGCGGCGGCAAGGAAGAGGTCCTGTCTGGTCTGGGCAATTTTGATATCCGCCCGAGGGTCTGCCAATTCAGACCGCTGCAACTCGGCGTTCTCCGGGTTCACCAGGAGGCCTTTCAAAAGCGGGAAGGACCCCCCAAGGAGCACTTGACTGTTTCCATTGTTGAATGACAAGTCAGGAATATTTGCAGGTCCGTTGATCACTTCACGGACGCCAGCGTTGTATTTGAATCCCCAGGGGTGCCGCGCTTCCACCAATGTATCGTTGAAGCCGACGGTTTGGGTCCCTTTACCAGGATCGGAGCTGGAGATGAATCGCTCGAGCTCCGTATCATTGATAAGCGTCGGCTCAAATGCTCCCAGCGCTTTCAACATTTTTCCCCGTGCCATCACCCTCTCCGTGCCAGCTCCTTTGAGGAGAGGGTGCGACCGATCGATCCAGGCATGGATCTCATCGACGCTGAGAGGAATGGGTGGAAGGTCTTTCGTCTTGGGCGGCTCCGCGGGAGTTGCGGTCACCGGCAGGACGACGATTAATGCGAACAGGCTGATGACAGCACGAGAGCATCGACGTTTCATGGGATACGCTCCTTTCATTACGCGGATAACATCCCGCCGCGAGGATCTACCCCCTGCGGCAATAGCAATAGTTGAGATGAGAGAGGGCTGCGATGGGCTGCGACTGGCCTACTTCGCACCTCGTCCTGCCTTCGGCAAGAGAGTGTCGATCAGGCTCGGCGGACGTTCTTGATAGTCCGGTGGGAACAGATTGAAACGGCGCCAGAGTTCGTACCACAACGGGACACGGTTGAGGATGACCCACCCCATCACCTTGGTCCCCTGGCGCACGTGCTCTTGAGGGGGCCATGGTTTTTCATCCGGATCAGGCACGACCCAGAACCGGAAGTTCCCCTTTCCATCGTCGACTTGGTCGATGACCTTGATGACGCCGACATAGGTGCCTGCCATCAATTCAGGCCAGGCCGGAAGTGGAATGGCCGGGATGCCGTAAAACAGGATCTTCACTTTGCGTCCGACATTGAGCAGGGGGGCATCGATTCCATCAGCCGTCATTTCAACGGCCTTATCGGCGCTTGCCGGAGAGATCCTGACGAGCTTTTCGCCCGGTCGAACCGTTTCACCGGCACCGGTTTCGGCCATTTTCACCACGGTACCGTCGATGGGAGCAAGGATGCGGCTGGCGATCCGGCGTTGCTCGGCGTTGGACATCCGCAACGAGATATCGGCCAGCTGATCGGTTGCTTTGGCGGCTTCGGCGACCGAAGCATCGCGGGCGGCTTCGGCATCGAGCAAGCGCTGCAGGACTTCGGCACTGACTTGCTCACGTCCGAAGCTGAGTGCCTTCATGCTCTGTTCGGCCGCCTTGAGATTAGCCTGCGCACCGCTCAAGTCCGCCTTCGTGGCGAGAGCGGACTGGATGGTCACTTCCAATTCCCGTTGCGACACAAGGCCCTGTTCCGCGAGCTGCTTATGACGGTCGACATTCAATTCGGCGGTGGCGACGGCGATTTTTGCCGCCTCCACCTTCTGGTAGGCTTCGCGAACCTTGTTCTCAGCTTCGACGACACGAGCCTGAGCCGACGGCACCGCAGCCTTAACGAGATTCTGCATTTCCTTAATGCGCTTATCCAACTGATCCGCGCGCCCGAGCGCAGCCTTGCGAGTGTCTGAGAGGGCTTTCTTCCGTTGATCGAGCAGAGAGAGGAGGTCTGGAGACATAAAGCTCGGGTCATAGTCATCGAGCTCGAGGATCAGATCCCCCTGTTTCACACGGACACCTTCGAAAATATGCCATTTCTTGATGCGACCGGTAATCTGGGCTTCAATGTCTTGGGGCCGTTCGTAGGGCGTATAGGCGGACAATTGCCCGGTGACGGTAATGGTTTGCGTCCAGGGGACGAACGCGATGATCAGAAGAAACAGCAGAACAAGCTTGATGGCGAGACGGGAGGAAAACTTCAGCCGTTCAGGGATTTGGACTGCTTCCCAAGAGTGAAGCTTGCTTGAGGTGGCTATGTCGTCGATCGCGATCTCATCCAAGCCACTGCGGTGTTGGACAAGCGACCGGACTTTCTGACGGAAACTCTGCCCTAGACCTACCACCGAGCCCTCATCGGGTGCGGAATGGGACCGATCTGGATCACGTTAATCATAGAGGAAAGTGGCCCGGCGGGTCAATTTCTCTTAAGGAAGGAGAACCGTTGGGATCCATGCGATCTTGACCAGGTAGGTCAGAGTCGTTAATGTGGGCGCTCGAGCAGGTCGTAAATTAAGGGAGTTTCACGTTCATGGCACGATCCAGAAGACCGACGAGCAGGCGATCGGCAAATCGCCGGACCGCCTCCGCGCAGCCGCTGGTGGGAGTGCTCGGTGGGAGCAAATCCGATTTTCCGATCTTGGAGAAAGCGGTAGCTGTATTGACGGAGCTTGGCGTGCCCAACGAACTCTTGGTCGTCTCAGCCCATCGCACCCCGGATCGCCTGTTTGCCTATGCGGAGCTGGCATCTGCCCGGGGGATTGAAGTGATCATTGCTGGGGCGGGAGGGGCCGCTCACCTACCGGGCATGTTGGCAGCGAAGACCCACCTGCCGGTTATCGGTGTCCCGATTCCAACGGAAAATCTTCGTGGGCTTGATTCCCTCCTCTCGATCGTCCAGATGCCCCGAGGCATTCCTGTGGCTACCGTCGCCATTGGCGGAGCGGACAATGCGGGCTTGCTCGCTGCGCAGATTTTGGCCGGCCGCTATCCGGCCATCGCGGCCCGAGTCAAGTCATTCCGTAAAACCCAGACAGACACCGTGCTCCGGTCGCCGGAAGCGAAAGGTTCGGTCGCAGGGGGCTCTACGTTTTCCCCTCCACGTCGCCGATCGTGACTCCTTCGCCTATTGAGCCAGGATCCGTGCTCGGCGTCCTCGGCGCCGGCCAATTGGGTGCGATGTTTGCCAGCGCCGCTGCACGCTTGGGATTTCGCGTCGCGGTCTGGGATCCCGATCCGGATGCTCCGGCCCACCGTGTGGCCACCCGTTCATTTCCAAAACCATTTACCGACCGGCAGACGTTCGCTCAGTTTGCAGACATGGTGAGCGTCGTCACCTACGAATGGGAGAATGTCCCATCGCAACTGTGCCGGGAACTCGAAGAGATGAAGCCGGTACGACCCTCCAGCGCCGTCTTGAGTATCATTCAGGATCGTCTGATCCAGAAGACGTTTCTCGCAGACCGGGGTTTGCCCGTTCCTCGTTTTGCTGCCATGACGCACCCCGACGGATTGGCTGAAGCGATTCGACAAATCGGTAGCCCTGCCCTCTGCAAGACGGCGACGACCGGTTACGATGGGAAAGGGCAATGGAGAATCGCAAGCGAATCGGACGTACCCGAGGTTGAACGGTTGTTGGGTGCGGCGGCTCAGCCCGGGATGCGGTGGATCGTTGAAGCCTTCGTGCCGTTCGAACGGGAGCTCTCGATTTTGGTGGCCCGTGGAGCCGACGGACAGTCTGTCGTGTATCCTCCCGTCGAGAACGAGCATGAAGAAGGGATTCTTCGCGCGACGCTCGTGCCAGCCGCCGTCCCCCAGGCTGTGGCGGAGCAAGCGGAGCGCTTGGCGCGGACGGTGATGGAACGGATGCAAGGGGTCGGCCTGTTCTGCCTTGAGCTTTTTCAAATGCCGGGGGGAACGCTTCTTATCAATGAAGTCGCTCCCCGCCCTCATAATTCGGGCCATTATACATTAGATGCGTGCAGTGTGTCTCAGTTCGAACAACAGGTTCGAGCGATATGCGGGATGCCGCTGGGAGAGGTCCGGCTGTTGAGCCCTGCCGCCATGGTTAACCTCATCGGAGATGACGCCACGACAATCGGAACAGGAGCCGAATGTCGTGCCCTTCTGAACCTTCCGGCCGCTCACGTGCATCTGTATGGTAAACGCACGATCCGCCCTCGCCGGAAAATGGGGCATGTGACATTTCTCGCTGATCAACGTGACACCGCCCAAGGTCTCGCCACTCGCTTGCGTCAAAACCTGATCAGTGAACGGCCGCGCTAATCCCGCCGAATGAGTTCCTGAAAAATCTTGTTGAGTGGCGCGTTTCGTCCATCGACCCAATCGTTCCATTTTGTGAGTTTCTATAGGTCCTGGCCGAAACTGTTCAAGGGCCGGAGCCCTGGAATGAGGAAAAACAGGCTACTGTTCAGTTGGTCCACCGGTACAGGACTTGCTCCATTCCCCTGCCTCGGAAGTCCAGAGGGAGAATGATGCGGAACAATTTGACCTATTCAGACGAGTATCTTGCCGAGCGGCCTGCGAAGCCCGAAGGCCCCGAGACGCCCGTGTCCCGGGCAAGGTATGTGATCCTCCAGTCGCTCGTCGGTGTGATGCTGGCGTATCAGTTGCTGTTCGGCGCCGAGCCGATTGCGACACGCACAACGAGTGAATTCATCGTCGGGGGATTGGTTCTGTTGGTCGGCTGTTTGTTGGCTGTGCCGGTTTCCGTCCTGCAGGCTGCCTGGTTCAGCGGCACGCTCATTGCGGTAGATACGGCCTTGGTGACAGGGACGATCTATCTCTCAGGCAATGCACGATCCGACCTGTACATATCCTATTTCATCCTCATGCTGATTGCGGCGTCTCTGCGTCGGCTATCCCATGTCATCGCGTTCTCGCTCTTCCTCTGCGCAGGCTATGGCGTCGTGCTGTACCAAGGCGTGGTGCAAAGCGGCTCTATTTCAGTCGGGCAACTGCTGGGTGTGCCCGTCCTTCTGGTGATGGCGATCTTCTACGGGATGGCGCTGGAAACAATCGGGGTAGAGCGGAGGCAGAAAGCGCGATTACTTGAGAGTATTGACGAGTTGAGGAGCGCCGAGAGAACCCTTCAAGCTTCTCGCGAGCAGTTGGAGATTCGCATCAAAGGACTCAAAGACGATCTGTCGAAGGCCAATGCCTCGGTTCAGCAGGAAAGGTCGGAACGGGAAGGTCTGGAACGGCAGTTGTTTGAAGCGCAAAAGATGGAAGCGATCGGCAGGATCACGAACGGCATTGCGAGCGAGTTCAGCCATCTGTTTTCCGTCATCGGCAAGCAGACCGGCGTGGTGTTGTCCCGGTTGAAACAGGACGATCCTTTGTATGAACCCGTCGATCAGATTTTCCGGAGCGGCGAACAGGCTGCTGCCCTGACGGCACAACTGGCCATGCTCGATATTCAGCACCGCCAGTTTCGACGGTTGCTCTCGATGCGGACGGTGATCGAAGACCTGAGCGATGTCATTCGCGGTCTGTTGCCCCATGGGATCAACTGCCGGATCTCAATTGCAGAAGGCCCGCTCGAAGTGGAGGTGGATCGTGAAGGACTTGAGCAGGTGCTGTTAAACCTGGCCGTCAATGCCCGTGACGCGATGCCTCGGGGCGGACAGCTGACGATCGAGGTCGCACAGGCGCAGGGTGGAGTGGACGGCACGCCGCTTTCGGGGACGAGCAGGCATCTTTCGACTGTGCGGATTCAGGTGCGAGATTCCGGAAGCGGAATGACGAGGGACACGCAGTCACGGATGTTCGAGCCATTCTTTTCCACCAAAGAGACCAATGTAGGGCTAGGACTGACCGCCGTCTATGGCATTGTGAAACAACACGGGGGGCAGGTGGAGGTCAGAAGTCAGCCTGGTCATGGAACAACGGTCCGCATTTTTCTCCCTGCAGTTGCATCTGGTCCTTCCAATAGTCAGTCGATCGTCCCAGCCCTAGTGGCCAAGGGTGAAGAAACGGTCTTGTTGGTCGAACCTCAGGAGATTGAGCGCAAGCTGGCACTCTCGACGTTGCAGCGCCATCGATACCGGGTACTGGAGGCCAGCTCGCCGGTCGAAGCCCTCATGCTGGCGCAACACTATACCGGAGCCGTGCATGTCACGGTCAGCGGGCTCATCATGCCGGAGATCAGCGGCCGCGAGTTGGCCAAACGGTTGTTGCAGCAGTACCCGACAATGAAGGCCTTATTTGTGTCCGGCTACGACGATGAAGCGATCATCTCCCACCGCATCAACCGGCGATATCTCTTGAGGCGGCCGTATAGACAGACAGGATTAGTCGAAAAGGTTCGGGAGCTGATCGACGCGTAGCAAGATTCTGCAGGAGACTTCTCACGAATTCCAATGGCGGGTCCGAGGCGGCGCAAAGAACGGCACATCCTGACGTTTGAATAATCCGATCAACACCATGCCGGTGATGAACCCCCCGATATGGGCGAAGAATGCCACTCCTCCGCCTTTACTCCCGATGCTCATACCGCCACTCAAGAGTTGCATCACGAACCACATGCCAAGCACGATTCCGGCTGCGACCCTCGTCATGCCGATTCCTGGCATGAGGACAAGCACGTGCGCGCGCGGAAACAGCAGCACATAGGCTCCGAGCACGCCCGAAATAGCGCCGCTTGCGCCGACCATTGGAACGGTGGAAGAGGGTTCGGTCACGGCGTGGCTTAAGGCGGCGAGGATTCCGCAGGTGAGATAGAACACCACATATCTCGCATGGCCCATAACGTCTTCGATGTTGTTCCCGAACACCCACAGGTACAGCATGTTGCCGATCAAGTGCATCCAGCCACCGTGCAGAAACATGCTGGTGATCAAGGTAGCGTAGGCAGGGATCGCGACAATACCTTCCGGCAAATCCGCACGTCCAAACACGATCGCGGGAATTGCGCCATACTGAAACACGAGGATCTCACCGGGTTGGGAAGGGAGACTGGCCTGATACAGGAACACCAGCACGCAGGCGACGATGAATGCGATCGTGACAACCGGAGTCCGTTCCGTCGGGTTGTCGTCGTGGAGGGGAATCATGCAATGGCCGGCTTAGGCTGAGGTGCGCCGGCGATCGATCACCGACCGGGGGAGAGCAGGATTGTCGGGCAGCGACCCGTCAAGGCCGAGTGGTACGGAAAACCCAGCCGCATGCGTGTGGCCCCCGCCGCCGAACGAGGCAGCGATCGCGCCGACGTCCGTTCCGTCTTCCCGTGATCGCATGCTGTAGTAGCGCCGTCCGTCCCGATCGTGCCAGATAATGCAAAAGGGCGCATCAGCAGATAGCCGTTCGCCGATCTGGCTGGTCAGAATGGCGCTTTGCACCGAGGGGACGGTGACGCCTTGAAATTCGACCGGCACAGCCTGTCCGGCGAGTTTGCTCACGAGCTCATGCTCGTACCGTAAGATGGCACGACCCTCCTGCTCCAAATCCTTTTGCCTAAAGCTGTTCCACGTCTGAAACTCAAACGGATGTGAGGCGATCGCGGCATTGATCTCGCGGCTCTGCGGCAGCGCCCAAGTCCAGAGATCCTTGTCTTGAATATAATCGAGGAGCCAGGGAGCGGGGCGATCGTGCGCCCATTCCCAGGCCAGGACAGCCCCGGACTTTTTCAAATCGAAATAGGCATAGGGCAATCCGGTAAGCGCCTTTTCGGCCGTAATGTGATGGTCAAGTATGAGGAGGTCGTCCGCCTGCTCCGCCATGGTTTCCAGCGTCTCGCGGGCGTAGCTAAAATCCACGATCACCACACGCTGGTCCTTCAAGCCGGAAGGCGGTGGATTGCCATGTTTTACGGGAAGAAACCGTGCCTCAGGAAATTGACGCCACAGGGCCCAAGCGGCGCCGAACCCGTCCGCGCATTCGGCATGGTAGAGCACCACTGTGGGGGGCTGAGAGAAACGTCGTTGTGGATGGGAAGTGGCCATGCTGGCGGAGCATACCACGGGCTCCTCCGATACAAAAGCCTGATTGCGAAGGGCGCTAGAGGTGATTTAGGTGGTCGATCAGTTGACGAAGCCGAGCTGCGCTTCGACGGTTGGAGGCAAAAACAAGGCGAGGCAGGTCTTTCAAGTCCGGCTCGTCCAATTCCTCCGGTAGTGCATCTCGAAGTTCAAACGTGCCTTCCAATAAGAGATCCGAAAACTGCTCGTGAATCGCCGCCACTTGATCGGATGTGGGGCGCATCGTCAATCGCATTGCCAGCTGACGGCCGACGTATCGGATCGAGTGGAATCGTCTGTAGAACGTTCTGATCTCATTGATCGCATCGTCAACAGAATTGGTGATCTTGAAGAGATTGAGGTCTTCGGGATTGATGAGTTTTCGATCTAGGAGTTGGCCCGTGACAAACCTGTACCACTCATCCCAGTAGTCGCAGCCCGGAGCTTGGAGGCAGACAATCGGCTGAGGATCGCTCTTGCCGGTTTGAGCGAGGGTGAGAATTTCAAATCCTTCGTCGTGGGTGCCGAAGCCTCCGGGGAATAGTGCAATCGCATTGGCTTCTTTCTGAAAGATGAGTTTCCGGGTGAAAAAATACTTGAAGGTCACCAGCTTCGGGTCGTCCGCAATAGTGGTATTAGGGCCTTGCTCGAAGGGCAGCATGATGTTCACGCCGAAGCTGTTCTCGCGACCGGCGCCCTCCTGGGATGCGCGCATGATCCCGTCGGCGCCCCCTGTAATGACCATGAATCCTTCCTGAACGATGCGCCGCGCGAAATCAAAGGCGATCTGATAGTTCGGGTCATCTGCCGCGGTACGCGCCGATCCAAAGATGCTGATTTTCTTACGATCACGGTAGTCATGAAATACGCGAAAGGCATGTCGCAGCTCTTTGACTGCTCGGTTGACGATCTTCAGGTCGAGCGAATCGAGGTGAGCGTCATGGAGACGAAGCATGCTGGCCAAGAGTTCTTTGATCAGCGCGGCCTGGATATCGTCTTCAGGACGCTCGAGCAGTTGCCGAATTTGGTTCAGCATCTCGTCATTCGACGGCATCGTACGGGGACGGCTCGGCGTGGCTTTCATGGGATTGTCCATTCGCGTCAAAGGTGACGGGTATGCCTCAGCTAGAGAAAAAATTGTATCAGCTGATCGCCGATAGGTCAAAAGAACTACATGTTGAGGATTTAGCCCCGATCAGATTGAGAAGGGATCGCCTGCAGTGCCCATGCTTTCAGGCGGGCAAGGTCAACGTTCGAGAGGTCGGCGAACTGAATCTCGATCGCAACGGCGCGCTTCCCTGATTGCTTGAGGTCGTCGGACGCAGGGGATTCACAGGTCATGACTTTCCCGTGAATGGTTAAGGGAGTGTGCTGACCTGGCAGGGAAAACGCCAAGACCACGCGGGCCTTACTGTGGAGTCTCGTGGCCGCTTCGATGCGTGCGCCGACATGGCTCAATTGGACGATCGTGGCATTTTGAGCTTGTCGGTGGGCCAGATCCTCCCCCACGACGCTGACGACAGTGGGGATTTTCGTCTGTCGTCTGGGCGGTGTCAGCATGAGGTCTTGTGCGCTCAAGACGCCGACGGGTTGGTTCTTCTTCGTCACGATCAGGATTGAGGCACCAGTCGCCAGCATCATCGACGAAGCCTCTTCCAGGGCTTCGTCATATTCAATAAACTGTACGGGGCGCGTCATGATAGCACGCACCTCAATTTCATGAGGCTCAAGGCCCTGCGCGACGACCTTTTTCACGATATCGGTTGGCGTCATAAGACCGAAGATTGTATCGGTTTCCTTCACGAGCAGGCAGGGCGCATGCTCTCGCTCAAGGAGCAGCGCTGCCTCGCTGACGGAGACATCGCCGGGAACTTGCACAACCCCTGGTGTCATCATATGAGCTACCACAGTTCGTACATCGTTGCGATTGCGGGCTTGGGGGCGGTTTTCGTTAGGACCGGCCATCGCAGAACCCTCTCCCGATTCGTTCATTCGCAACGATTCGTGACGGGTTGTCCCCCCGTGGCGTAAGCCAATTATAGCAGACGGGGTCCCCTCACCTAGCTTGCTATGTTCCCTTGTCAAACAAGGGCTTCGAAGACTAGACTAGGCCAAATATTGTCGATGTACAAGGGGGAGTCGGTGGCTCGTTTTCGTCCGGTTGAACAAGAATTCACGTGTCGTGCGGCGGTCATTCCGACGTGTGGTCTTGGGCTCTCCGTTGATGTCTATTCCCCCGATCTCTTTGAGCTGATGAAACGGCTTGAAGAGGAGAAGTGTCGACCGGGCTATCTCGAGATTTTTCGAGCGACCACAACGGCGCTCCAAAGAGTGCGGACGCATTTCTCCACAGTTCCACTGGCCTATCACGGCGAAGGCCTATGGGTCACTCAGCCGGATTTCTCAACGCAGGCATTTATCGATGAGGAGATCAACGAAGTCGCCAATCAGCTTGGAATATTGCGGAGTCCGTGGCTCAACCATGAATGTGCCACGAAGCAAATGGCGGGGTATTCCTTCGGTACCTACCTCCCACCTTTATATACGTCCGAAAGCGCCAGGGTTGTGGCCAGCAATATCGCCATGGTTCAGGAGAAGATGGACCGGGCATGCCGACCGGCACAGGAATTCGGACCATTGTTTCTCTTGGAGATGGCGCCGCTCACCTATTTCATGGCGGGAACAATGTCCGTCCCACAATTCTTCCGTTTTGTAACGGAGCTGACATCCTGCGGGCTCGTCCTGGACATCGGACATCTCTGGACGGTGTATCGTTACACAGCGGCTCGGCGGCAAGGTTCGCTTGACCAGTTCATCGAACGATTCCTCGATGAATTTCCCATGGAGCGGGTCATCGAGATTCACGTTGCAGGCCTTGGCCGTCACGAGTCTCTCTCCCGTCGTCGGTGGGAGGACGCTCATCCAGAATGGATCGATGCCCATGCGGCGCCGATTCAAGCGGTATCGTGGACGATACTCGAGCAAGTGTTGGCTCATCCGGGCCTTGTCAGCCTGCGGGGGGTGGCACTGGAAGTAGATACGAAGCCGATCGAACACATCGTCGAGGAGCTTCGCGAGGCCCGCAAGAACTTCGGATCGATGATTCATCAGGCCATTGCCGGACGATCGGCAGCCCTGGCCCCCGTCCCTCAACGATCGGAGTTCACGGTTATGCATGGGGCTGTCAACGACATCGACCGGTCACGCCTACAAGAAGACTATGTCCGGTACGCACAGATTGCATCTGGGCAGCAGCCCCCAAGCGGTCCGGAATGGCAAGATGTCGTGGACGATCCTGCCGGTCTTGACTGCTATGTACACGACTATGTGCCGCACGAGATTCTCCACTGGGGAGGGGACGTGAAGGAGATGTTTCCGGACACCTGCCGTGCGTTGGATCAGGCCGGCGTCGCACTTGACGGTTTTGTCACCTGGTGGTTTCAGGCGGCCCGGCCGGTTGATCAACCGTACGATTTCTTCCTGCTCAAAATCGAGAGGGTGCTGGCATTCGTCGCAGAACGAGCGCCGATGGCTCTGCCCCTGGCCGAACGAGAAGCGGAAACGCTGCGCCTGGCCTATGCCGAGGCCAACAATGGAGTTCAACCGATGATGGAGCCGGCCTCATGAGTTTCTGGCAATCACTGGCAAGGCCGATCATCGGACTCTCGCCGATGGATGGAGTGACGGACGCGACATTCCGCCTCATTGTGGCGCAGCAGGGGAAGCCGGACGTCACGTTCACTGAATTCACCCACGTCCACGACGTCTGCCGCGGTCCGGAGTTTCTCCTGGATTCGCTCCTCTATCATGAGGAAGAACGTCCCATCGTCGCCCAGCTCTATGGAAAGGATCCTGAGCTCTTCTACCAGGCCGCGCATGCAGTTTGCGAGCTGGGATTCGACGGATTGGATATCAACATGGGCTGCCCTTCCAGAAATGTGGCATCGTCTGGGTCGGGAGCCGGTTTGATCAGGACTCCGGATCTCGCTCATGCCATCATGCGCGCGACGCGCCAAGGGATCCAGGATTGGGCGGGAGGACAATCGCTGGAAGCTGCCGGTATCAAGCCGGTGAGGGCTGCGGCCGTTCGTCGTTTGAACGAGCGACGCGGGAGTTCAGCTCAAACGATCAGAAAGAGCATCCCACTTTCGGTCAAGACGCGACTGGGCTATGACGAAGTGATCGTGGATCGCTGGATCGAACACTTGCTGGCCGAATCACCGACGGCGATTTCGCTTCACGGGCGAACTCTTCAACAAATGTACCGGGGCGAAGCCGACTGGTCGGCAATTGCCCGAGCGGCTGAGGTGATCCGTGGCAGTGGAACGCTGCTCTTCGGCAATGGCGATGTGCAGAGTTTGCAAGAAGTCCTGCGGCGTGTACGTGAAACTGGCGTCGACGGTGTGTTAGTCGGGCGCGCGGCGCTCGGAGCCCCCTGGTTCTTCCGTGGCAGTGAAGACGTTCGGAAAGCCGTCCGCACACAAGGGGCCGATGGACCGGAAGCCTGGAGTCCCTCGCTGGCGGCTCGTTTCGATGTCCTGCTCGAACATGCAAGATTATGCGAGATGCAGTGGGGTCGGGACCAATTCCGGCGCATGCGCAAACACCTCGGGTGGTATTGCAAAGGTTTTCCCCATGCCGCGGCCCTGAGGGCCAGTATGTTTCGTGCCTCCTCCGTCGCCGATGTGGAAGCGATGCTTGCCGATTACCGGGCCAACCGAATTGCTGATGGAGAAGCCAGTTCCGAGATCTCCTCTTCCGATATCGCTGACGATACCGCCTCCATGGTCTCGCGATGCGGGTAGTCCTCGCGTCGACTTCGCCCCGTCGTCGAGAATTGCTCGCCCTCCTCGAGATCCCCTTCGAAGTCAGGAGCCCGGCTTTTGAAGAATCTGTTGTTCCCGGCCGGTCAGCGGATGATCTGGTCGCATATTTTTCGCAAGGCAAGGCGCGCTCGGTCGCAAAAAACGATCCGGAGGCCATTGTTCTCGGCAGCGATACCTTGATCGAGTTGGAGGGAGCGGTGTTGGGTAAGCCGGTGAATCTGGCAGAGGCCAGAGCGATGCTTCAGCGCATGGCCGGGCGCGAGCATCTGGTTCACACGGCGGTGACAGTGACCTGCCTGGCGCGTGGCATCGAGATGACGCAGCTCTCGACCGCCCGCGTCCAGATGAAACGGTTCGATGCGGAGGTTCACGAACGCTATCTGGCTACAGGGGATAGTCTCGGGAAGGCCGGCGCCTATTCTATTCAGGGAGGTGGCGGAGAATTGATAGAGTGCCTCAACGGAGATTTCACCACGGTCGTCGGGCTTCCGCTCCGGGTCGTCGCCACATTACTCGAACAGGCAGGTCTGAGGATTCCCGTGGATCTTCATGTCCTCTATACAGAAAAGCCCTACGAGAACTGGGTCCGCTTCAGCGGCTGATTGCAAAGGGGTAGAGCTTTTCGTACAATGCCGCCTTCTTTGTTCGTTTTGTTGTAACGGAGGATGTCATGGTCCGTGATAGGAACAGGGAGATATTGAGCCTGGCGGGTCTGGTCGGGTTCCTTGTCGTAGGAATCAGCCCGGCCTTCGCCATCGATGTGAAGTTGTCGATAGAGGAAGCCCAGAAAGCGCTTGAAGCCGGTCGCGCACCCATGGACAAGGCCAATACTCCTGAAGAAGTGAAGAAAGTCCTTCAGCACGCGTCAATGGTCACGCGGGTGGGTGCGGATCCTGAGAAAGATTCCTGCGGGCCCAGTGCCGTGCTCAGAACCAAACGCTATCGGTTGGAAGCCTTCGGCCGGCAAGAGGCCTCTGAGTCCAAGAAACGCAAAACAGAAATCCGCATGCCGGAGGAGTTCATAAAAAAAGTCGTCGATATGCCGAACATGGAAGTGGAAGTCCAACTCTGCGGCGACGATGAATATTTTGCCGAAGGCGCGCTGATCGAATTGCAGCAGGGCCCCAAGAAAGTGAAGGCCATTGATATCGGAAAGGCAGAACGGGGACGTAAGAATGAAGGCAGCGGCCCGGCCTATCGTTCCCGGTTTACAGCGGTGTTTGCTTATGAAAGTTTCGATCCCAATGCGGCGTCCGTCTTCGTGATCAACCTTCAGGATGGTAAAGAAGTCCGCATCAACGCTGATTTCTCAAAGGTGAAATAGGCAGCGCCTGTTCCTTGTGTCTACAGGACCCCCCTAGAACGGGAACGGGCAGTTCGGTTCCTTTTGTTATTATCCACCCTGGACCGGTCTTCCAGACGCAGGTCGCATCAACCCCCCAGCCGGCGGATTGGTCGATGGATGCCCCCGATTCTCTCCGACAGTCCTCGTACGAGCTCACCCGGTATTTTTGCCAGTAGAGATGCGGTAGCTCATAGCTTTTCCTTGCTTTCCTAGAATTGGCCTCTCCTTTGCAGTTGGCTAGAATTTGAGCTGGGTTTGACCGGCAGTCGACGAATTTTGGGGATTTTTGGGCTAAGGCTTACCTGCGTCTGGCGCATAATGGGGCAAGTGGAGCTTGACCAGTTCGCCCTC
>DATIFR010000256.1:0-3064 GCA_035455145.1 Nitrospira sp. | reverse complement strand
GAGGCTCATCACATGGGCTTCACCGACGATCGCAAATATCTTTGGGCCGGGCGTCTCGACGACAGTAAGATCTTTATCTTCGATGTCGGCACCGACCCTGCCAAACCCACGCTCGTCAACACAATCAGCAATTTCGGCGAGGAAACCGGTTTTGTCGGTCCGCATACGTTTTACGCATTGCCTGGCCGCATGCTGGTAGGTGCGCTTTCCAATACGAAGGATCACGGCGGGCAAACCGGATTGGCCATCTACAGCAATGCGGGCAAGTTCCTGTCCGCTCATCCCATGCCGACCACGGATGGCGGCGATGGTTACGGCTATGACATCGGGATCAATCCGCAAAAGAACGCCTTGCTGACCTCGAGCTTTACCGGTTGGAACAACTACATGATGGACCTGGGTAAGCTCATCAAGGACGAGGCCGCCATGAAGAACTTCGGCAAGACGATGGTTATGTGGAACCTCAAGTCGCTAAAGCCGGATACCATCTTCGATGTGCCCGGTGCGCCGCTGGAGATTCGCTGGTCGCTCAATACGAAAGAAGGGGACGACTGGGCCGTTACCGCCGCCGCGTTGACCTCAAAGCTGTGGCTGATCAATCGGAGTGCCGACGGCAAGTGGCAAGCCAAAGCTGTCGCGGACATTGGAGATCCTGCCAAGATCCCGCTGCCGGTCGACATTTCGATCGCCGCCGACGGCAAGAGCCTTTGGGTCAACACCTTCATGGATGGAACGACGCGTCTTTTCGACCTCTCCAATCCGGAGAAGCCGGTGCAGGTCTATGAGAAAAAGACCGGCAGCCAAGTGAACATGGTTTCCCAGAGCTGGGACGGCAAGCGCGTCTATATCACCTCGTCATTGCTCGCCAATTGGGACAAGAAGGGCGCCGATGACGAGCAATTCCTGAAGGCCTATGACTGGGATGGCAAAGAGCTCGTCGAGAAGTTCGAGGTCGACTTTTACAAGGAGAAGCTCGGTCGCGCCCACCATATGAAGTTCACCGGTGGGCAGCTCACGGCTGCAGATTATCCGGCCGGCACTACCGATCCTGCTGAGTCCACCCAGTAGGGCCATTGAAGCTGGTGTTTGTGGTGCGAACCCTACGATCTATCGCGCTACGGATCTTCCTGCCTGCCGCTCTGTTCACCGGAGCGGCAGGCAGCTTGCTCGCTGGCAGTGTTGGCGGGTTGCCACTTCCGGCGCCGGGAACGTACAAGCTGGATCGGATCCAGGAAGCT
Source organism: Nitrospira sp. (assembly GCA_035455145.1). Classification (GTDB taxonomy): domain Bacteria; phylum Nitrospirota; class Nitrospiria; order Nitrospirales; family Nitrospiraceae; genus Nitrospira_C. The sequence continues at coordinate 1,826 of DATIFR010000256.1, read as the reverse complement.
CCCTTCAGTATCGTTCGAGAAGGGACTGCCTCACCAAGCCTGCTCTCGACCTACACGACGGGAAAAATAACGCTCTTGGCGTTCTTCTATGCTCATTGCAGGGATCCGCAGGGCTGCCCCTTGGCGTGGAACGCTTTCGAAACCGTTCGCGAGAAGATCAAGGCTAATGCCAGCCTGCAAGGTCAAGTACGACTGGTGTTCTTTAGCTTTGACCGCGTACACGACGTCCCTGAAACCCTGCAGCTCTTTGTGGATGCCCATAAGGACGATGCGAAGATTGTGCCCTGGCATTTCATTACCGCATGGACGGACTATTTTTTAGAGCAAACGCTACGAAATTTCGGACAAGAAATATCCGTTCGGACAGACCCGGATGGTGAGAAGAGTGTCGTCATCGAGCATCTTCTGAAGGTGTTCCTTATCGATCGAGACGGCTGGGTGCGAGAGATTTACACGACAGGTTTTCTCGACCCGGATGCCATAGTTGGCGACATGGAGACGCTTCTGCTTGAAGAGAGCCAAAACAATCTTGGCAACTAATCCGGCTTCCGTCGCCGCTCTAACGGGTGCGGCATTGTTCGTTTTGTTGGCGACCGTCGAGCCTCTCCCGACCCAGGTTCGCGCCGAGAGAGCCCCCGCGGTTCCGCTTGGCCTTCCGCCACTGCCAATGCAGGCACATGATTCTTCTGCGGCGGCGCCGCTCGGCAAAAAGCTCTTCTTCGAGCGACGACTCTCAATCAATGAAACGATGTCGTGCGGCATGTGCCATATCGAGGCACAAGCCTTCACTGCCAACGAGATTGCCACGTCGGTCGGAATGGAAGGCAAGAGCCTTAGGCGAAATGCGCCAAGCCTCTTCAACGTCGTTTATGAAAAGCAGTTGTTTCGTGATGGGAGAGAAAACTCCCTGGAAACGCAAGCCTGGTCTCCGATCCTAGCGAATGATGAGATCGCCGCGCCTTCGGTAGGGTGGGCACTGGCAAAGCTTCGCACACTGCCTGACTATCCAACCCTGTTTGAAGAGACATTTCCAGGGCGCGGCATCACCATGGACACGGTCGGCGCGGCGATTGCGGCCTACGAGCGTACCCTGCTTTCCGGCAACTCACGTTTCGACAGATGGCGCTTCGGTGAGGAAGCTGACGCGTTGTCGGCAAATGAACGGCACGGCTTCGAGTTGTTCACCGGCAAAGCTGGCTGTTCTGCCTGTCATCAGCTCGGATCAGACTCGGCCTTGTTCACAGATGGAAAATTTCACGACACCGGCCTTGGTTATGCGAAGACAATGGGGTTAGAGCCGGAGAGCTTCGACGTTCGATTGGCGGCAGGTGATTTCACCCGGCAGCATCGGAGTGACGTGGAATCGATTACTAGTCCGACTGCCAACGACCTCGGCAGGTTCGAGGTCACGCGGGATCCCAAAGATCGTTGGGCATTCAAGACGCCCGGTTTACGAAATATCGCGCGAACTGGCCCCTACATGCACGATGGATCGTTGGGCAGTCTCAAGGATGTCGTCGACTACTACAACAGAGGCGGTGACTTCAGCCCGAACAAGAGCGAACTCATCAGGCCACTTCACCTGAGCGAAGAAGAGAGACGAGATCTGGTGGCCTTCCTGGAGTCCCTGACCGGAGCACAGCAGTGATGAACCTCGTCAGCAGGCTTCTCCTCTCAGGGCAGATTGCTCGCGGCCAAGGCCGATTGCTCGCCGCTAAGCTCACCGGTGGCACGGGAGAAATCGGCGGAACGCGCGGAGCGAACAGCTAGAATCAGGAAGGATTCGCTGGTATCTCACCCCAGCAGGGACTGAGGGAGGGCATCCC
>DATIFR010000255.1:0-6017 GCA_035455145.1 Nitrospira sp. | reverse complement strand
CCTACTCAAGTAATCGCCTGCCAGTCAGGTTTACAGAAGGGTTGTGCACCGGCTAGTGCACTTTCCGCAATGCCCTTGCCATCACAGAGAAAATCTATCGATGCCGGGCCCGTGAGAGTTACTCAGGAGGCGAGGGAACGAGAGGGCACGCGCTTACTCAAAAGTTTCAATTCAGAAGCAGGAAGCTATTTGGCCGGTCGTGGTTTTGAGCAGTGCTCGTGCTGGATAAGCCAGGCGGAACCTTCTTTGCGGAGGATGCTGGTGCAGAGGCCGCGGTCTTCGGTCTGAATCTCGCCGTTCGCGACGAGCTTGAACACGTAGTCGTAGGTCGCCCAGGCCAAGGTGCCGGAGACCCGAACTTTAATCCCGAAGATTTCCCCGAGAAAGCGACTGGGATTCCCTTTGTCAAGTTCAGCACCGTACTCGGACAACCACTTTTCTATCGTCCCTCTGGTTTCCGATTCTCCATCCTGAATCCCAACGTAGTCTTTCGTGTAGGCCTTCAGCACCGATTGCGGGTCTCTCGTGCGGGAAAATTCGCTGGTGGCTTTGGCGGCACCGATGAGCAACGCTTGCACGGCATCTTCGTCCTGACCGGCCAAGACGACCGATCCGGCAAAGACTTGCAGCGTAATCATCAAGACCGAGATAGCCGGACGTGTCATCGGTCATAGTCCTTTCTCGTCCACAATAATTGCCGCCGATTTAATTAACCGGAGTACTCAAACGAAAGATCGCGGGTCTGAACGAGCCGAACCAGCTCAAGGGCACCCCCATTGACGGATCCGGCCAGCCGGCCCCATACATGCCTGGCCAAGGCATCCCCCGTCACTGGCTGGCCGAGCACCCGCTCAAGTACCTGCCGGTCGAAGGCCTTCACGACTCGCTCTTGCGCGAGCCGGTCTAATGCGCCGATATCCGTGACCATACCGGTGACGCAATCGATCGGACCATGAACGGTGACGAAACAATCCCAGACATGTCCCTGATTACCCTCCTGCACCGCCATAAACGAATAGCGCCTCGTCACGCTGGCGACATCCAACCCACCGGCCGCCGTGATATCGGCATACAGGTCCTCGTCTTCGTACAGTCGAACGGTATGGAGAGTGCCGATGTCTTGTTGCGGCTCAAGCTTGGTCCAGAGCAGGCGGGCGATATTTTCCGACGTCGGGATGCGATCGTTGAAATACGACATGTCCAGATTGAAATTCTTGTGGTCGAACTCTTCGATGACAGTGAGCAGCACCCTCTTCAGATCGAACAAATTGATCACCATGCCGGTCTTGCGATCGACCTCACCGGACACGGTCACTTCGAGCATGTAATTGTGGCCATGCGCGGGCGGGTTGTAGCAGGGCCCGAAGACCGCGCGGTTCTTCGCCTCATCCCCTTCCGGCTTGATGTAGCGGTGAGCCGCGGCAAACTCAATACGTTTTGTCAGTAATACAGGGGGCATCGGCCTCTTCTCGCTCCTACACTCAACACTCCATTCTCAGGACCCAAGACTATTGTAAGTCAGCCAGCCATTCTTCGCGCATACTCCCCGGCACAGGCACTTCTTCATGATAGCTGCCATGGTTCACGCTGATCGTCACCGGCTGGCGGAGATCGGCAAAAGCCTCTTTCATCGCCGCCGTCGGCCGGAAACGAACGAAATGCACGGCGCTAATCTTAGTCTCATGGCTATGGCCGCCTTCGAACTCCCCGAAGGCCCGTTCACCTCCGGCCTCAATGGCGACCGTCTGTCCCCGATCGAGGCCCATGAAGGCATCGAGCCACTCTTGTATCCTGGCCTCCTCGGTGATCTCGATCAAGAGGGTGGCACTGAGTTCCTGCGGTGAGGGCAACAAGGCATTGTAGACATCCAGTTCATCCTGCACCTTGGCCGGTTCGACAATCCGCTCGACGCGAATCATCTCCTGAACTTGAAAGCGCAAGGTCTCACGATTCTCAAATATCAGCGTGATCAGCGGGCCGACGGAAATTCGGCGGCGCTGTTTGAGCGCAATGATCCGTGACCGGAAGGCTTCCCGCTGCCGCTCGTATTCTTCCTGAGAGAGGACATCCTGTTGCGTCAATAACTTCATTTCGGCAACCCGTAGGCGTCGCGGACGATCTGGATTGGATGGAGTGTCGCCTTGCCTCCAACATGGGCCGTCGCCCCGGCTTGATCCAACTGCAACCCAGCCAACGGGCAGTCGGATGCGACAAGATCGGCGGGCGACCGTTCAATCGCCCGGACGGCCTTTCCCGCAATCTTCATCGACAGGGAGAAAAACTCTGTTTTGGCGGACCAGGCCCCGTCATGCCCGGAGCATTTCTCGATGAGTTCAACTTGCGCGCCCGCACATTCCATCAGTTCCTTCGACTTGAAGCCGATGTTCTGGTCACGCAAGTGGCAGGGGATCTGATAGGCCACGCGGCCGGGACTCCGCGTAAAGTCCATGGCCAGTTGTCCGTCCTTCTTCATTTTCATCAGGTATTCGCAGATATCGAACGTTCGCTCGGCCACTTGCCTGGTATGCTCATCGTTGTTCAATTCCGGGTACTCGTGTTTGAGCATCAGGCTGCAGCTCGCGGTAGGCACGACCACATCATACCCCTGCGCAACCCAGCGTTGCAGCGAGGCCACATTGGCTTGCGCGGCCTCTTGAATGGCTTGCGTATCGCCGATATCGAAACCGGGCATCCCGCAGCATCGCTGCTCCGGCACAACCACCTCGACTCCGTTCTTTTCCAGTACCTGAACGGTCGCCTTCCCGATGTCGGTGGCCTGGTAATTGACGAGGCAACTGGAAAAGAGCGCCACCTTCTTCACGGGAACCGTCGCGCGTGTGGGTGCCGGGCGGCGGCTGAACCAACGAGGAAAGGTCTCGCCCGTAAAATGCAGTACCTGGCGGTCCCGATGAACGCCGGCGATCAACTCAACGAGCCGGCGAACGATCCTATTCTGCAATAACCAATTGGTGAGAGGCGCCGTGAGGCTGCCCAACGTCCCGATCAAATCCGTTCTGATGAGGAGCCAATCCCGCCAACGGACCCCGCGCTCCCCCGCCAATCGCTTCTTCCAGAGGATCATGAGATGAGGAAAGTCGAGTTCGTATTGGTGCGGTGGCGTATAGGGGCAATGGTTGAAACAGAGCTTGCAGTAGTAGCACTCATCGACCACTTGATGATGGTCGGCAGGCGTGAGCCTGGCGACATCACCTGCATAGACGTCGATACGATCGAGGAGGGTATTGAACGACGGGCACAGGTTGAAACAGCGGCGGCAGCCGTCGCAGATTTCATAGATCCGCAGCGTTTCTTTGTCCAGCTGCTTCGGATCGACCGGATTAATGAGACTGAGGCCCTTCATGTGGATGCAGGAGGGAAGCTATCAGCAATCAGCTCTCAGCTCCGAAGAGAGGCCTCTCCGTGCTGAAAGCCGACGGCTGAACGCTGAAGGCTTCTTTCTAGCCCTGTTTCAAACTGTCGAGTCCCTTCTGGAATCGGTTTGCATGGGAACGTTCGGCTTTGGCCAGCGTCTCGAACCATTCGGCCAGTTCGGCGAAGCCCTCGTCGCGAGCCGTTTTGGCCATTCCCGGATACATCTGTGTGTACTCGTAGGTCTCGCCCTCGATCGCAGATTTGAGATTGGCGTCCGTATTGCCGATGGGTACGCCCGTGGCGGGATCGCCGACTTCTTTCAAGAAGTCCAGATGACCGAACGCGTGCCCCGTCTCGGCTTCGGACGTGTCCCGGAACAGGCCGCCCACATCGGGATACCCCTCAATATCGGCACGCCGGGCGAAGTACAGGTAGCGGCGATTGGCCTGTGATTCACCAGCAAAGGCGTTTTTCAAATTTTCGTGACTCTTTGTCCCCTTCAAGCTCTTTGACATTCGATCCTCCTTGTACGTAGGGATACCGGCCTGATGGTTGAGCGGCCTGTGCCGTTTCAACCGACTACCCGGCTATAAGATAGCCCAGCCATCCTGACAGGATCAACGACTATCCTTACCGCTTATCCGGTCGATACAAGGGCAATTCTGCATCCATTTGGGCCAACGGCCGATATGCCTGATCTTTAGCTGATAGAATCGGCGTCACCTCCGGCCAGGCAATTCCCAACGCCGGATCGTTCCAGATGATGCCGCGTTCGTCCTTCGGCGAATAATAATCGGTGCATTTGTAGAGAAATGCCGCCTGCTCGCTCGTCACACAGAAACCATGCGCGCAACCGGGTGGAATATAGAGCTGTCGACAATTCTCGGAAGACAGTTCGACTCCATACCACTTCCCGAACATGGGCGATCCCTTGCGGATGTCGACCACGACATCGTAGACGGTCCCCTCGACAGCCATGACGAGCTTTCCCTGGGCATGGGGCTCTTGAAAGTGCAGCCCGCGCAAGGTGCCGCGGATCGACCGTGAATAGTTATCCTGGACGAACTGCTCGGTGAAACCCGCTTCCGCATAGCGCCGCTCGTGAAAGACTTCACAGAACACCCCGCGCTGGTCGCGAAAGAGTGTCGGTTCGATCAGCAGCAAGCCGGGGATCTCGAGTGGTGTGATACGCATGGTTGTCTGTGGCCTTCACGCCCGGCACGTCTAGGCACGGCCTGCCGGCGGTGGTTGCGGGGGGTCGACGATGTCCGGATTGTCAGGATACAATTGGCCCAGCCGGTCGATCAATGGCTTGGCAGCCGGCGTGCTGTCATGCGTCGGGTCGCTGACCGGATGGTCCCAGACAAGCGTCGTAATACCGGCCTCCGAGAGCAGCGACCGGATGGTCGACACACAGGCCTCCAGCGTAAGCTCGGTGCCATGACGAAGATCGAGGACTCGTTCTTTCGGATCGACCGGCGGCGCATCCGTGTGAAGCAAGGCCCAGCAGCGATCGAAGATCGTTTTGCGGAGGTCTTCGGATAGATTGATCGTCTCGATATTCGAGGTACAGAGCGCCGACACAAAGAGGACAAACTGCAAGTCAGGCATTCCAGGATTGTGGATATTCAACGACGGCATGGCGGGGCATTATCGATGGCATCCTCCGCGGAGTCAACGGGATTGACCGGAAGGAGCGGATCACGACATGGTGACGATTTCACTGATGGGACAACTGCAGACGGCCGATGGCGAACGGGATCTTGCCTGCGAAGTGCCGGTTCCGCTGACGGTCCGGCAAGTCATCCAACGGCAGGGCATCCAGTTGCGCCATCTCCTTCAACTGATCCGAGAGAAGAAGGTGCTGGTGACGATCAACAAAAAGATCGCCAGCGACGACTCGCTGGTGCATGACGGCGACGCCATCCGCCTTGTCGGCCATGATGGATTCGGCGGAAGCGGGCTCGGGCCTTCGCACTCGTAAAACGCGCTGAGAACGAGGCTAAGGTCGAGGCAATCGACCAGATGTGCTCGCTGACCGCAGTTGTTCAAAAGGCCTCGATTCTCACCAGCCCAACCCCGGTGCACCGAGACGCACCGTTCCGCAGGCAAGGCCGCAGCAAGCACAGGGGCAAGGAGGTACATACCACGCTTCGCTTGAGTCGCTCACTTCAATCACATGTGAGCGTATCGTAACTTTGCCTCAAGTCGGCTTCTGTATGCCCTGAGCCTCTGAGCGACGCGAGAATGCAGCTGGAATACTTTTTCAACAGTCTGCTAAAGAGAAGGGCCGGCGCCCCCTATGGGGAGCCGGCCCTTCGTCTCTCTCAACCGATAGCGGAAAGCGTTTTGGCAGCCTTGGCGCTACGGTCTGTTTTCTGAACCCGGACTACTTCTTGCCGAGGATCGCATCCTTGGCGGCCTTGGAGACGCGGAACTTGACCACGCGCTTGGCCGGAATCTTGATCGCTTCGCCCGTCTGCGGGTTCCGGCCCATGCGAGCCTTTCGATTGGCCAGCACGAGCTTACCAATGCCGGGAACCACGAACACGTTCTTCGCTTCCCGATAGGCCAACGCGGCGAAGTCGTCCAGCGCCTGGACGCACGCCTTTTTGGTCAGCCCAGTCTTCTGGGCCATGTGATCG
>DATIFR010000254.1:0-36545 GCA_035455145.1 Nitrospira sp. | reverse complement strand
AACCTTAACCTTCCTGATGTGAACTATGCCGCAGTTTGATTCACACTTTTTTTCGTCGTTGATCTTCTGGGAGGTCATCTCCTTCGCCATTCTGTTCTTTGCGCTCTACAAGTTCGCCTTCCCTGGCATCTTGAGTATGCTGGAAGAACGGGAGAAAAAGATTAAGGACAGCCTTGATCAGGCGGAGCGTCACCGCTCAGACGCCGAGCGCAAGCTCAAAGAGTATGAGGCGAAGCTCAGCGCCGTTGGGAAAGAAGCTGAAGGAATTCTCGCGGCTGCAAAAGAACGGGCGCAGCGCCTGATGGAAGAAAACGAACAGCGACTCACGACGGAAGCCGAGCGGATCAAAGGCGATGCGACCCGCGAGATTGATCATGAACGACGGAAAGCCATTCAGGAGATTCGCACGCAAACGACAGATTTGGCGCTGATGGTGGCGGAAAAAGTAGTGCAGCGCAGTTTGAACGACGCCGATCATCGCCGGCTCGCCGACGAGGCGCTGGAAGCTCTCAGCAAGTCTTCTCCAAGATAAGATCAAACGTCGGGCGGGTCAGCCCAGACTGATCCCGCCCGGTCTGTATCCTTCCAAATCCACGCAGATGAATCGAAAGCCAACTTCGCGCAAGCGGGCACTGATCCGTGCGCGTCGGTCTGGCTGGTTGAATCTTGCGAGTTCGTCTTCCGCCACTTCAATCCGCGCGATCTCACCATGGTCTCTGACGCGCACCTGGCGAAAGCCTTCGGTCTGGAGAATGGCTTCGGCCTGTTCGATCCGTCGAAGGTTCTCGATCGTAATGGGAGTGCCGCGGGGAATTCGTGAAGACAAACAAGCTGCCGCCGGCTTATCCCAACTGGACAGATCCAACATCTTCGCGATGACCCGCACATCAGCCTTCGAGCACGATGCCTCAACAAGGGGGCTCCGCACGTTCCATTCGCGCGCCGCTTTGATGCCGGGTCGGTCGTCGCCCAGATCGTCTAGGTTTGTACCATCGACGACCCACTGCGCGCGTGGTTGCCGCATGCCTTCCAACAATTGATACAGATCGGTCTTGCAGTGGAAACAACGGGTCGCGTCATTCTGGACGAATGCCGGTATGGTCAACTGGTCCGTGCGGACGATTTCGTGGCGCGCCCCGATCTCGCCGGCGATGCGGGTCGCTGTCTCGAGTTCAATCGTCGGGAAGGTAGGCGAGACGGCGGTGACGCCGCACGCCCGTTCACCGAGTTGTTCGTGGGCGATTTTCAGAACGAGCGTGCTGTCGATGCCTCCGGAAAACGCAACAAGGACGGATTGCATGTCCGAGATCACGCGTCGAAGATCGTTCAGTTTCTCAGTGAGTTGTTCCGTTGCCATATGAGGACTCGCGGGAGACGAATTTCGCTCAGTGTTTGATTTTGGCCTTGGCCACGTTGCCGACAACGACGAGAGCATATCGTTGGGGGTCGAGATACTGTTTGGCGACGCGCTGAACGTCTTCCTTCGTTACACGCTCGATCCACTTCGGATACTGGGAAAAGTATTCGAAGCCCAATCCGTAAAACTCTACCTGAGCCAATACCTGTGCAAGTTTGGCAGTTGAGTCGAGCCGCAACGGGAAGCTGCCCATGAGAAATGATTTGGCCTCGGAGAGTTCCTGATCGGACACCGGTGCCTCTCGGATGCTCTTGAGTTCTCCCAAGACTCCCTGGATAGCTTGATTTGTGGCTTCAGTACGCGTCTGGAAGTTGACCCAAAAAGAACCGGGCATCAGCCGGGCATCGAAGTGGCTCATGATGCCATACACCAGACCCTGCTTGTCACGGATGGAGTCCATCAGCCTGGAGGAGAATCCTCCCGCGCCGAGGATGTAGTTCATGACGGTCACGGCATAGAAGTCGGGGTTTGTGCGGCTGATGCCGCCGTGTCCCAGGATCACGTTCGATTGGGTCAGATCCTTCTCGATCAGCTGCACCGTCTTGCGATCTACCGGAGCGGCTTTCTTCGTGGTTCGTGCCGGCGGTGCGGCTTTCTTCCAAGCGCCGAAATGCGTCTGGACCAAAGCCGTGACTTGCTCAGCCGTTACGTCGCCCACGATGGTCAGAATCACCTGAGGCGGAACGTACTCCTTGTTGTAAAAGTTCAGCACATCTGCGTGAGTGATCTTGGCAAGGGATTCTTCTGTGCCGTTGAACGGCCAGCGATAGGGATGGCCGTGAAAAACCAATTGGTTGAAGGCTTTCATGGCGACATGGCCTGGATCGTCGTTGTCGCTGGCCATCTCACCGAGAATCTGTGACCGGATCCGTTCGAATTCCGGTTTTGGAAATGCCGGGCGTTGCAAGATATCGGCGAGCAGCGTGAAGCCCAGATCTACGTCTTTCTTGAGTACGCGGGCAGAGGCAGTGGTGAAATCTTCTGAGGCTTTGACCTCCAGTGCTCCGCCTACGAAGTCGATCTGCTCCGCGAGTTGTTTGGAGGTGCGCGTGGTGGTTCCTTCATCGAGCAGGCTGGCAACAAGGTTTGCCAGGCCGGCCTTATCGGGGGGATCTTGCGCGGAGCCGGTTTTGATCAACGCGTGCACTTCAACGATCGGCAGGAAATGTTGTTCCAGCACGAGGACGGTCATGCCGTTGGGAGTCACCGTTTTCGTGGGGACAATATCTGCTGCGAGGGTCGGAGCGTTGAACGATGCGAGGACCATGGCATAGAGAGCCAGAGTACATGCAAGTAGCCGCCCCAAGGGATGGGAGGTCTGTCGGGGGATCCGCATCTTCAAGGCTTCCCTGGTTGCGCTGTTGCGGTAGGCGCGTCCGCCTGTTTCGGAGGAAGCGGAATGAGGGTGCCGACGGTTCTCGCGTCTTCAATCAAGTACTGACGTGCCACTCGTTGAACGTCTTTGGCCGTAATGGAGCGGATCCGATCCAGAAATTGATCGACCTTCCGCCATCCCGCTCCCACGGTTTCGGCCTGTCCCAGCAGCATCGCGTGCCGGAAATTCGAGTCCTGCTCGAACACCCGGGCGGCTTCAACTTGATTCTTGGCCCGCTGGAGTTCTTGATCCGTGGGCGGTTCGTTCTGGAGACGCTTGATTTCTTTGTGCAGTGCCTCCTCGACCACGTCGACCTTTTGCCCCGGGCTCACGAGCGCGTAGAAATAGAACAGTCCGGGATCGGTCTGCATCAGGCCATACTCGGCTCCCACTGCAAGAGACAATTTCTGTTCATAGACGAGGCTTTGATAGAGACGAGAGCTCTTGCCGCGCGACAGAATCGACTCCAGCACATCCAGCGCATAGGAGTCTTCACTGGTGTAGTTGGGAACACGATAGCCCATCATGACGAAGGGGACTTGAGCATCCCGTTTGAGGAGGAAGCGGCGCTCTCCTTTTTGTTCCCCCTCCATCGTCATGACCGGTTTGGGTTCCGGTCCCCGTGGAATCGGCTCGAACAGCTGCTTGATCGTCGGGAGCATGGTCTCAGTCTTGATGTCGCCGACGACAACCAGCGTCGCATTGTTGGGCGAGTAGAACGTGTCGTAATGCCGTTGGAGATCGTCGAGGGTCATGGCATCAAGGTCACCGAACCATCCGATGACGGGCCAATGATAGGGGTGACTCAGGTAGGCCTGGGCGAACAGCGCTTCGACCAGCGCGCCTTGCGGATCGTCTTCCGTGCGCAGCCGTCGTTCTTCCTTGACCACGTCGCGCTCGGTTTTCAATTCATTCATATCCAGAATGAGTCCCTGCATGCGGTCGGCTTCCATTTCCAAGGCGAGTTCGACTCGGTCCGCAGCGAGATTTTCAAAGTAGGCGGTGAAGTCTTGGCTGGTGAAGGCGTTGTCCATTCCGCCGTTCTTGCGGATGAGGCGTGAGAACGACCCTTTCGGATACTTGGCGGTGCCCTTGAACATCATGTGTTCGAGCATATGAGAGAGTCCCGCGCGACCCATGACTTCGTTGCGCGAGCCGACTTTGTACCACACCTGGACCGTCGCGACGGGAGCTTTCGGAACCTCTACGAGCAGCACTTTCATGCCGTTCGAGAGAATATATTCATGGGGCTCTGAAGCGCCGGCAGGAGCGATCGATACGAGCACGAAGACAGTTGCCAGAAGTAACCTGGATGCGATGTGTCGGAGGTGCGGCCTGATCATATCGTGTGGTGAAAAACAGGACAATGCATGCTAACAACGCGATTCAATTTGTGTCAAGGTTCGCACTACGGAGGTCGGAGACAAATTGCCGAGTTGGCCGCAGGCGCCGAGCACATCTCGCCCGCGGCTTTTTCGGATGAACACGTCAATGCCGGCCTGTCGCACGACCGATTGGAAAGTGAGGACATCACGATCAGAGGGACGTTGGAATGCACTGCCGGGGAATGGGTTAAAAGGGATCAGGTTGATCTTACAGGCGATGCCACGGACCAGTTTGACGAGCCGGCGCGCATCATCTGCCTGGTCATTCACGCCGGCCAGAAGAACGTATTCGAACGTGAGCCGCCTCGTCGGGGGCAGCGGATAGCGGCGACAGGCTGCTACGAGTGTCTTGAGCGAAGCGATGCCGCTCACTGCCGGCATCAAGCTGGCTCGTTGATCTTCCGTCGTCGCGTTTAATGAAATCGCCAGATTTACACCGAGCGGCGCCACGTCTTTCAATCGCGAGGCGAGGCCGGCGGTCGAGATAGTAATGCGCCGAGGCGACCAGCCAAGTCCCCAGGTCTGATTGGTCAATCGCCGGATAGCTTCCGACAGGGCTTCGAGATTCGCCAGCGGTTCGCCCATGCCCATGAAGACCATGTTCGTGATTCGTTCATCGGGACCGAGTTCATCTTGAGCGGTCAGGACCTGTTCGACGATTTCATGGGGTTTCAGGTTGCGCTTCAAACCCATTGTGCCTGTGAGACAGAACCCGCAATCTAAGGTGCAGCCCACCTGCGTTGACACGCAGAGGGTGAGTCGGTCTTCGTCCGGAATCAGCACGGTTTCGACGCTGAGCCCATCCTCGAGTGTCAGGACCAATTTTCTCGTCTGGTCGGAGGAGCGGAAGACGGTGTAGTCGGTGGCGCGCCCGATTCTTGCCGAACTGGCCAGTTTGGCGCGGTCGGCCTGGCTCAGGTCGGTCATCTGGCTGATGGTCCGCGCCCGCCGCTGATAAAGCCAACGGAGTATTTGCCCCGTTCGATAGGCTGGCCAGCCGGACTCCTTGACGAGCCGGGCGAGCCCCTTTTCGTCCAGAGCGAGGAGATTGATAGGGGCCGATGTTGTTGAAGAGCGTTCCGGCATGGAGCAGCCTAACACAGCGGGAAAAAGTGGAACAAGGTGAGGGTGACCGCTCTTGCTGGCAACATGTGGGGGACGCTGATATATATGATGATACAAGGTGACGGAGAGGTTTCTCGTGTGCAACCACATTGACCATCTATCCTGCCGGATGCCCCTCCTTGCAGCAGCCTTCTGGCTGTGGGGAGTATTGGTGTTTCCTGTCGCGGCGGCAGAACCTTCTGCATCTGCTTCGAATGAAGGTGACACATGCGGCGCCCCGGAGGCCTGTTTTCAGGCAGCGGCTCTGCCGAAGGAACGTTTGGGGAAGACCCTGACGAAAGAACAGGTGCATTCCCTGAAAATCGAACGGCTCCAAAGGCTGATGGAGCAATATCCATCCACCGTATGGGCGAAGCGGGCGGGGTTGCTATCCGGTGTGCTGCTCGTCGAGCGGAATCCCGCGGTCGCGATTCAGTTTTTACATGGTGCGCAGCGAGACTTTCCGGTTTTGGACGACTACATCCGGCTCTGGATCGGGGAGGCGTCTTTGAAACTTGGCGATGCGAAACAAGCGGCGGTGATACTGGAAAGCATTCCAACGGCGGTGCCCGACTCGAACATCCTGACCAGAGCCGCGTACCGGACCGGCGAGGCATGGTATCAAGCCTCGAGTTGCCCGGAGGCGACAAATTGGTTCTCGAAGGCGGTCGCGTTGAGCGACAAGGAACCAGGCACCCCGCAGGCGTATTTGCGACAAGGCGCCTGCCAGCTTCGAGTCAACAATATCACCGAGGGGCGCGAGACGTTGCGGTATTTGTGGGTACGATTTCCGTATACGTCAGAAGCCAAAGAGGCGGAAACGCTGCTGGCCTCCAACTTAGGTGGGGAACCATGGACAGTGCAGCCTACGGAACGGTTCGGCAGGGCGCAGGCCTACCTTTCACAAGCGTTCCATGTTGAAGCGATTGACGAACTCAAGCAGTTTCTTGCAGCGGACCCTCAGTCTCCTCGTCGTGCCGAGGCAAAGTTGAAACTCGGAATTGCACAAGTTCGGCTCAAGCAATACGACCAGGCGCGTGAGACGTTCCGGGCTCTGGCCAAAGATGGTGCATCGGAGTCCCGTGAAGCTATGGTCTGGCTGGCTCGCGTCTATCTTCGACAGGGGCAGGGTGACAAGTTGCTGGAAGTCGTCCGTGCGTTGCCATCGTCGCCCCTCTCGGCAGAGCAGAAGGGTCAGATCCTGTTGTTCGCAGGTATGTGGCTGGAAGATCAGAAGAAGTTCGACGAAGCGCTCCTGCGGTATCGCCAAGTTGCCAAAGAGGGTGACCCGGCATCCCAGCGGGCTGAGGCTCAATGGCGTGTCGGCTGGGTGTACTACCGAACCGGTCGTTACCGCGAAGCAGCCGAGGCACTGCGGATACTCATTGAGCAGTACGATAGTGAATTCGAGCCGCAAGCATTGTATTGGTTGGGCCGTGCCGCCGAGCAAAGCCAACAGCCTCAGGCACAGGAGTTCTATCGCCAAGTTTGTCAGCGCTACCGGTACACCTATTATTGTCAGTTAGCGCGAGAGCGGGCGACGATACAGGAAATTAGCGAGACGACCGCGGAGACTGCTTCGACGAGTAGCAAGCCATCGACGAATGGAGAAGCGGTGCAGCCGGTTATCACCCGCGTTGACATCGAACAGCAGACGGCGTACCGCCGGGCGATCGAACTCAAGACACTGGGGTTGGATTCCGATGCGGCTCGTGAGGTAGCCGTGTTGACGGATCGTTACAGTCGAGACCCGGATGTACTGATTGCACTCTCAACCCTGCTCAACGAGGTGGGCGCCTATCATCATGCCCTGCGCATGGTGCGGACACGGTTTCGCGACAAGCTGGAGCGGACGGGAGGGGATATCGCGCCGTCCTTATGGAATGTGGCCTACCCGACCGGACTCTTGCCGACGATTAAGCTGCAAGGGGCCAAAGGCGTTGATCCTTATTTCATTGCCGCCATTATTCGAGAAGAAAGTCAGTATGATGAGAAGGCGGTCTCGCGCGTAGGCGCCATCGGGCTCATGCAGGTCATGCCGGCAACCGCGAACAATGTGGCTCAACGGGTGGGCCTCCCTGCGGTGGGGCGGGAGGATTTATTCGACCGGGAAACGAATATTCGCATCGGTGTCCGCTACGTGGAACAGTTGCTCGAGCAGTTTTCCGGAAATCTCATCTATACAATTGCATCATACAATGCAGGTCCGATCGTGGTCGGGAACTGGATCGCGCAGTACCGCAGCCAGAGCCAAGACGAATTCGTCGAGCTAATTCCCTATCAAGAAACCCGGCTCTATGTGAAACGCGTCTTGCGAAGCTACCGGGAATATGTCCGCTTGGGAGGACATTCCTAGCCCTGCCTTTCTTGACAAGATGTGGGCAAGTTCCTATAGTGCCCCACAATCTGTAGGGGCTGAGGAGGAGCATAATAGAATGGCATTGGATCGGTTGGACGCGCTGGAAACCCGTATTAAGGACTTGGTCAAGCTTGTACATGAGTTGAAGAAGAAAAATGCCGCCCTTGAGGACGATCTCAAGGCAGCTCGTCAGCGGTTTGCAGAAGAAAGCGACTCAAACCGGCGTTGGGAACGGGAACGGGGAGATATCAGGGTGCGCATTGAAAAGGTGCTTGGAGACATCGAGCTATTGGAGTGCTTTGAAGAACGCAAGGAGGTGGCCTTTGACTAAGACGACAGATGTCGAGATCTACGGCCAACGGTATGCGATTCGAGGCGAGGCGGATGAAGCCTATATCCGCAGGCTGGCGGGGCTAGTGGATGGGCAGATGCGTCAGCTGGCGGAAGGGATGAACACGACGACGCCATCCAAGCTGGCTGTGCTGACGGCTCTGAACCTGGCTCATCAATTGTTCGAGTCGGAAAAGAAGCGATTACAGGGTGAGGCGGATGTAGAACGGCGTATGACGTCGCTCATGGAGTCGATCGAGGAGCAGGTTCCGACTTCGCTATTTCGATAATTGCGCTTGCAATGGCGTAGGGCGTTTGTTATCGTAAACGCTAGAATTGTGTGTTGGGAAGCGGTTTTACGACGATAGGGATTAGGATCAAGTCAATCGCGAACCGGTCGAAAATCCGGGATTCGATTTCGTTGATGCAGGAATGGATGTGGGATTGTCGATGCTGGTGCCTTTAAGAGAGTGGAAATTTGTGCAAGGGGCCGATCTTCTTCTATCAACCCTCTTAGCCATGCTGGGTAAATTGGTGGGGTGGGTGCTGCCCACCGGACCTACGTCTGGAGCAGGCAGACCGGGGCTCCTCCTCCCAGTGCGTTCGGTGCATGTGCCAACCCGAGGCGCGGCCCGTTCGTATCGAGCGGAGAGGGATTTCACTGGAAGGGGACAGGCTCGATCTGTCAATCCAGCAACACGTTCATCCTCCCGGGTTTGTTTCTCGGAGTAGTCGACCAATCGTAGATCGATCGTCCTCTTCCGTCGATTCATCTTTCCCGCTGCATTCCCCACACAACCGTCTTGAATGTTTTCCTGGTAGAGGCTGAGAGGAGGACTCCTCGGCCTCGATTGTGAAAGGGGTCAGTCCAATGTCGACCTCAATTGTTGTCTATCTGTTAATTGGAATTGTGGGTGCCTTGCTCGGAGTGGGGTTGTTTGAAGTCGTTCGTCGATCGACGGCTGGGGCCAAGAGGGCCCAAGAGGAGGAGCAGTCTCGCCATCTCATCCAAAACGCGCAACGCGAAGCGGAAAATATCGTCAAGGAGGCGAAGCTTGAGGCCAAGGACCTTGTCTTTCAATCCAAGGCGGATCTTGAGAAGGAGCAGAAAGCCAAATTAGCAGAACTCTCTACCACTGAAAAGCGCCTCGTCCAACGAGAAGAAGCCATCGATAAGCGGATCAGCGTTTTGGATAAACGCGATAGCGATGGGCAGAGACGCGAACAGGAATTAAGCAAACGGGAAGAGCGGCTTACGGCAAAGGAAGTGGCTTGTGCGCAAGCTGAAAAAGAGCATCGTGAGGCACTGGAGCGTGTGGCGGGGATGACGGCAGACGAAGCCAAGCGACATCTGCTTTTGGAAATGGAAAGCCAGGCGCGCTTGGACGCCGCGGGCATCGCCAAGCGGACCTTGGAAGAGGCCAGGGAGAATGCCGAACGGGAGGCGCGGGAGATCATTACCACTTCCATTCAACGGGTGGTTCGCGATTACGTCTCGGAATCTACGATTTCAGTGGTCCCGATTCCCAACGACGCCATGAAAGGGCGCATCATCGGTCGGGAAGGGCGGAATATCCGGGCGATCGAAGCCGCCACCGGAATCGATTTGATTATCGATGAGACACCGGAAGCCGTGATTATCTCCGGATTCGATCCGCTGCGGCGAGAAATTGCGAAGGTCTCGCTCGAACGGTTGATGCACGATGGGCGCATCCATCCGACCAGGATCGAAGAGATCGTCGAGAAGGTGAAGGTCGACATCGACAAATTGATGTATGAAGAAGCGGAAAAGATTATTTTCGAGCTGGGGCTTGCGGATTTCCATCCCGAATTGATCAAAGTGCTGGGACGGCTCAAGTACCGCACCAGCTATGGCCAAAACAATCTCTACCATGCCAGGGAAGCAGCTTACATTTGTGGAATCATGGCTTCGGAGCTCGGTCTCGATGTTCGATTGGCCAGGAGGGGAGCATTGTTGCATGACATCGGCAAAGCCGTGAGCCATGAAGAAGAAGGACCGCATGCCATGCTGGGGGCTGAGATTGCCAAGAAGTACGGTGAAAGTGAGAAGATCGTCAATGCGATCGCCGCTCATCATGAACAGGTAGAACCCATCTGTCCGGAATCAGTATTGGTGGCGGCGGCCGAGGCGTTGTCTGCGGCACGACCGGGCGCCAGACGCGAAGCGCTTGAGTCATATGTCAAACGGCTGGAGAAGTTGGAATCGCTCGCCCATGCCCAAAAGGGCGTCCAGAAGGCTTACGCGATTCAGGCAGGCCGGGAAATTCGAGTGATCGTTCGACAGGAAGACGTCACGGACACCGAATCGTTCCAGCTCTCTCGAGACTTGGCGAAGAAAATCGAGCAGGAATTGACCTATCCAGGACAGATCAAAGTAACCGTGATCCGTGAGAGCCGCTACGTCGAGTACGCGAAATGAAAGTGCTCTACATCGGAGATATTATGGGCGAACCTGGGCGCCGGGCGGTTGCCCGCGCCATCCCGCGTCTGGTATCGCAGCGCAAGATCGATGTGGTTGTCGGGAACGGGGAAAATGTTGCGGGAGGATTCGGGATTACGCCGGAACTGGCTGAAGAGTTGTTCGGTCTGGGGCTCTCGGCCATTACAACCGGAAATCATGCATGGGATAAGAAGGAGATTCTCGACTACTTCCCGCGAGAGCGCCGCTTGCTTCGACCTGCCAACTATCCAGAGGGTGTGCCGGGGCAGGGCAGTGTGGTCGTTCAGACGCCCGGCGGCGAAGAATTAGGTATTCTTCAGCTCATGGGGCGCGCGTACATGCCGACGCTGGACTGTCCATTTCAAGTGGCGAAGCGCGAGATGGCGAAACTCAGGAAGCGCGTGGCCGCCGTGCTGGTGGACATGCATGCCGAAGCCACGTCGGAGAAAATGGCCATGGGCCACTATCTTGATGGAGAAGCGACGGCCGTGGTTGGAACCCATACGCATGTGCAAACGGCCGACGAGCAAATTCTTCCAAGAGGCACAGCCTACCTCACCGACATCGGGATGACCGGTCCTCTGCACGGTGTGATCGGCGTCAAAAAAGAGCTGGCGATCGAAAAATTCCTCACCGGCATGCCGCGTCGTTTCGAAGTGGCCTCCGGGCCGACCGTCTTCTGCGCCGCATTGATCGAACTCGATGCGCGGATCGGAAAAGCCTTGTCTATCGAACGTATCCGCATTCTCGACTAAGGGATGACTTCGACAAAACGTCAGACTGTATCAGGCTTTCCTAAACAGATTCTCACCGTATCTGAACTCACCAGTTTGGTTCGCGCGTCGATCGAATCGGAGTTTCCCGACCTGTGGTTGGAGGGGGAAATTTCGAACCTGCGCTTGCCTGGATCTGGGCATGTCTACTGTACGCTCAAGGACGAATCGAGCCAGATTCGCGCAGTGTTATTCCGTTCGAGTGCGATGCGGGTGCGATTTTCTTTGCAGGAGGGGATGCAGGTTATCGTGCGGGGGCGGTTAACCGTGTATGAGCCGCGCGGCGAATACCAAATCGTACTCGAAGCGGTGGAGCCGAAGGGAATCGGTGCACTCCAACTGGCGTTCGAACAACTTAAAGAACGACTCGCGGCGGAAGGACTGTTCGACGAGAGCAGGAAGAAACCGCTACCGGCGTTCCCGCGAACGGTCGGGGTCGTTACGTCGTTGAGCGGGGCCGCGATCAGGGATATCCTCGCCGTATTCCGGCGACGGTGGCCGACATTGCATATCATCATCGCGCCGGTACAGGTGCAAGGAGAGGGAGCGGGGGAACAAATAGCCGAGGCCCTGGATGTGTTGAATGCCCAGGGTGCTGTCGAGGTGATTATTGTTGGTCGAGGTGGGGGGTCGCTGGAAGATCTCTGGAGCTTCAATGAAGAAGTGGTTGTCCGCGCGATTGCCAACTCTCGCATCCCGGTTGTAGCGGCTGTCGGACATGAGATCGACGTCACGCTGGCCGATTTTGCGGCAGATGTTCGTGCGCCTACGCCATCGGCGGCGGCTGAAACGGTCGTTCCTGTTCTTGCCGAAGTGGTCGAACGGCTGCGCGAATTAGCCGTTCGTGGAGGGCGGGCGATGGCCCGGCATTGCCTGTTTGAATATCGGCGGCTCGACAGGATGATGCGGGGACTCGCAGAGATCAGGTTCCGGATTCAGGCAGAGTCTCAGCGGACAGATGAGTTGGCCGATCGCTTGCAGCGTAAAATGCGGCTCCAGCTTGCTGAAGCTCGAGAGCAGGTGCGAGACGGACAGCAGGGACTAGCCGGGCTGAATCCAATTGTTTTGGTCAAGCGAGGTTTGGCCATGATGCCGCAATTTGTTAAGCGATTGGAGCGGCAGATGGCTGTATTAAGCGAACGTCGACGGCGCCAGATCGAAACGACGGTAACTCAACTGCACAACTTGAGCCCGTTGGCAATCCTCGGACGCGGGTACAGTATTCTATCGAGGGTTCGGGACGGGGCTATTCTTCGACGATCGCAGGACGTGCGCGTTGGGGAGGAGATCATTGCGCGACTGTCTCAAGGAGAGCTGAACTGTACAGTCAAGCGTGTGCTGCCCGATCCATCGGTTTGAAATCCGGATCGTGCTGGGTATAATGGGGCGCACAGGGATGGGGAAGGAAGAGAGGTATTGTGGGCGGAGTGAAATTTGAACAAGCTATGGCTCGTTTGGAAGCCATCGTAGGTGAACTGGAAAAGGGCGACCTTCCGCTCGATGAATCTCTTAAGATTTTCGAAGAAGGCATCCGTCTGTCAAAAAGTTGCCTGAAGATTCTTGAGGACGCCGAGCACAAGGTTGAGGTGCTGGTCCAAGACAAGAACGGCAAGAAGCGGCTTCACGCCTTTTCACCGGACGACGAAGCGGACGAATCTACTTCTTAGTGCGAAATGGTAGAGGGCTCCCAACGTCCGTTCTCCCATACTCGTCCCGTCTCATCTTCATGGACTCGAGGGTGCGCATCTCGAAAGAACGATTGGACCGTCTGCTTGTCACTCAAGGCTTGGTAGCAAGTCGGGAGGTAGCTGCGAGGACGATCCTGGCGGGTGGTGTCATTGTCGACGGAGCTATTGTCGACAAGCCGGCCAAACTCGTTCCCTTGGATGCACGGATCGAAATCGAAAAGCCCGCACCGTATGTGAGTCGTTCCGGTGAGAAGTTGGCTGCCGCACTCGAGGCCTTCTCGATTGATCCCAATGGCGTGATTGGACTTGATGTCGGATGTTCAACTGGCGGGTTTACGGATTGTCTCCTGCAACGCGGCGCGAAGCGCATTTACGCCGTTGACGTTGGGTACGGGCAAATCGACTGGAAACTGCGTCAGGATCCCCGAGTCGTGCTGCTCGAACGAACGAACATTCGACATGTCGACAGGACGTTGATTCCTGAGCCGATCGAACTCGCGGTCATCGATGTGTCCTTCATCTCTCTCACGCTCGTTATGCCCAGCGTGGTACCACTCCTTCGTGGGGATGCCACCCTTGTGGTTCTGGTGAAGCCGCAGTTTGAGGTGGGGAAAGGACAAGTGGGAACCGGAGGCATCGTCCGTGATGATGCGCAGCGCGAGGCGGTGACGACAAAGGTCATCGATTGCGGTGCTCGGCTGGGGCTTCAGGTACAGGGCGTGCTCGATTCGCCCGTGAAGGGGAGAAAAGGGAATCGAGAAATCCTTGTGAGCTTTAGGCGTCAGGGTATAATCAACCCTTCTTGATGGGCGCTTCGTATGCGATGGAGGGATGCATGAAAGTATTGGTCACCGGCGGAGCGGGGTTCATTGGCTCTCATTTGGTCGATCGCCTTGTCCAGGAAGGACATGAAGTCATCATCGTGGATAATCTGGCTACCGGAAAGCGTCGGAATATCAACCGGTCCGCAAGGTTTTATAAATTGGATATTCAAAGTTGGCGTTTGGAACGGGTGTTCCGGAACGAACGGCCGAACGTGGTTATGCATCTGGCGGCACAGATGGACGTTCGCAAGTCCGTAGAAGATCCGATGTTCGACGCGCAGGTCAATATTCTTGGGACATTGAATGTCTTACAACAGGCGGTACGACATGGAGTGCGGAAAGTCGTCTTTTCTTCGTCCGGCGGGGCCATTTATGGTGAGCAAGAGATGTATCCGGCGCCGGAATCCCACGTCACCAATCCTCTCTCGCCGTACGGATTGAGCAAACTTTGTGGAGAGCAATACCTCTCGTATTATCAACGAATCAGTGGGCTCCAAGTTGTGAGTCTTCGGTATGCGAACGTGTATGGTCCACGTCAAGATCCGGAGGGAGAGGCGGGGGTTGTGGCGATTTTCATCCAAAAGCTTTTGAACAACGAGCAGGCGGTCATCAACGGCAATGGGCGTCAAACGCGAGATTTCGTGTTCGTCGAGGATGTTGTGGAGGCAAATCTTGCGATAATGGGCCAGGAAACGCAAGGAACATACAATGTGGGAACTGGCGTGGAAACTTCTATTAACGATCTATTCAGAATCCTGGTTCAACATACCGGTTCGGCCTGCAAGGAAGTCCACGGACCTGCTAAGAAAGGTGAGCAGGCGCGCAGTGTGATCGATAGTTCAAAACTGCGCCATGAATTATCGTGGGAACCGAAAATGAACTTGACCGATGGTCTCAAGAGGACAGTCGAGTATTTCAGGGAACGTCTTGGTTAGTAGCCGTTGAACTTGAATTCTCACCCCTTGCTTAATAGGGGCTAGTACCTCGGGACCGACCCATCCACCTGTGCCGACCAGGCATCGATGCCGCCCACCAAATTCTTCACATTTGGAAAGCCTTGCTGGAGCAGGAAATTCGTGGCGTCCGCGCTCCTCATTCCGTGATGGCAGATCGCGATAATTTCTGAGTCCCGGCTCAGCTTGGATAAGGACTGTGGAAGGGTTCCCAGAGGAATCAGCGTCGAGCCGTTCAATTTGGCCATGTCAAATTCCCATTGTTCCCGCACATCAAGAAGAACGAGTTTGTCTCCCTTATCAAGTCTGGCTTTGAGCTCTTTCGGGGAAATCGTAAATCCCATGACACCCTCCTACTTGTAATTACTCATTCCACATGTTGCATAATAAGTGAGCGATGAAAATGCTGTCAATGTTGCCGCCAGAGAGCGGAGTCTCTCAAATTCATTTGAGGACTCTAATTTATTTAATGAATTTAAAGAGCACTTTCGATCCTGAATAGTTCATACGCAGTTCACCTGAGGACAATATTTGTTCATTTTTGTCATATTTAGAGCTTCTGTCATATGAATTGCACATGACGGTTGAGCATTTTGCAGGAAAAATAACCAGAAAAATGATAGCAAGTATTTGAAAATACTGAGAATGTATCATTTTTACATCTATTCAGGGCATGGGACTTGCTGATTTCACGATTGGTATAGCTTGGTGGCCATTGCGGAAAAAGAGGAAGTTCTTGTAAGGTCGGCCACCGTATGAGGAAATCAACCAGTCAGATCATTCTTGTCTTCGTGACTACGTCGAGCCGGAAGGAAGCCATGACGATTGCTCGAGCTCTTGTAAAGGAGAAACAAGCAGCCTGTGTGAATGTTCTCCCTTCCGTTACTTCAATTTTTAGGTGGCAGGAAAAAGTTCAGAGAAGCCGAGAAATGCTCATGCTCATAAAGACGACTCGGCGACGATATCCAGCTCTTCAAAAGGCCATTCGTTCACTGCATTCGTATGAGGTTCCCGAGATTATTTCAATTCGGATCGATCGTGGATTGCCACTATATATTGACTGGGTCGAACGAGAAACCACAGTATATTGACGTTCCAATGCGCAGTTCATTACCAAGGTGAGGGGGTTGACCGAAGCAGCCTAGATGGGTAAACTCGTCAGACTCTATCTAGGAAACAGAGGTCCCCTTGCAGCGGAGGGTGAAGGTCATGGGACAAGTGAACGGGACAGAATCCAGCGACACCTACACAGTCGTTATCTTTCGTGGCTCGACTGCGAAGCCGCTTCGTTTTAGCTTCCCCAGGAAATTCGTTCGCAAGCTATTGATAGTTGGCGCTATTCTTCTTGTTGCTGACCTGCTGGTCATTTCACATTATGTGATCAGAACTGGTCAGGTATGGGAACTTTCGTCTTTCCGAGATGAGGCAATGAGCGCTCGCCAACAAACAGTGGCTTTCTCGACAGCTGTTGATGACCTCAAGAAGCGCCTTACGAGCATGAAAGAGGTCAACCAGCGTCTCAGAGTCATGCTAGGAATCGAGACGCCGAAGACCGGCGATCAGGTCAACGGGCGAGGCGGTGAGGAAACTCCCCTCCCAGAAGGCAGCAGTTTCATCCCAGCCGAGAAGAGCATTGGGCTTGGAGTGGGAGCACAGCAACTCAGTGCTGTGAGCGGAACTCTGGCGGAGGGACAGACCACACAGGCTAGGGGTGTTGGAGAGCTCGATGAACAGCAATTAGTAAACGCGGTCAAAGAAGGTCTCGCTTGGCTTTCAAAGGAGACGGACACCCAGGAAAAGACGCTTCAGGAGCTCTCGCTCGCTGCTGAACAGAAGTCCTCTCGCTGGGCAGCTACTCCTTCAATTTGGCCGGTCAAGGGATGGGTAACGTCAGGATTTGGTCCGAGGGTTTCCCCGTTCACAGAGAAGCCGGCCTGGCACGATGGCCTGGATATCGGCGCAGCTGCCAATGCTCCGGTGCAAGCTCCTGCACAGGGTCGTGTGACATCTGTTGGGTTTGATCCTAAACTTGGTAACGTTGTGAAATTGGACCATGGGTTTGGCATCGAAACTTTGTACGGCCACCTTGCCAAGGCACTGGTGAAGGAAGGGCAACGCGTGAGGCGTGGTGATGTCGTGGGTTTGGTTGGGAGCACCGGCTTA
Source organism: Nitrospira sp. (assembly GCA_035455145.1). GTDB lineage: Bacteria > Nitrospirota > Nitrospiria > Nitrospirales > Nitrospiraceae > Nitrospira_C. The sequence goes on along the minus strand of DATIFR010000254.1, from coordinate 19,713 downwards.
GCCACGGGTCCCCACCTTCACTACATGGTTAAAGTGAATGGCCAGACATTTGACCCGACCAGGTACATACTTGACTAGCCTTAGATAAGATTTTCCCATCTAGAGTCTCAAAGACGCGCTTCGGATCGAGAGTATGCGATTCGTGGCGCGTTTCTTTTGATCGAGGCCCTCAATCCCCCTTGATGACCGTGGTATAATCCGTTCCCGACTCTTCATCCCATCTCCTGGCCCTGGACCCATGACCGATCTCGAGATTGCTAGATCGTATAAGCCCTTGCCGATCCAAGAAATTGGTAAGCATCTTGGGCTTGCACCGGATGAGCTGTATCCGTACGGAAAGTACAAAGGCAAAGTTTCTCTTGCCGCATTAGACCGGCTCAAGTCAAAACCCCAAGGCCGCTACATCCTGGTTACAGCGATTAATCCAACTCCCTTGGGAGAGGGGAAAACGACAACTTCAATCGGTTTGGCCATGGGGCTGTGCCGGCTTGGTCACCGTGCGGTCGTGACGCTTCGGCAACCTTCATTAGGACCAGTGTTTGGAATAAAAGGAGGGGGGACAGGAGGAGGCCGCGCACAAGTCGTTCCGATGGAAGAGATCAATCTCCACCTGACCGGCGATGCCCACGCGGTGTCCGCCAGCCATAACTTGTTATCTGCATTTATTGACAACCATCTGTTTCACGGGAATGCCCTGGGCGTTGATCCTTCTCGGCTTACGTGGCCTCGATCGTTAGGGGTCAGCGATCGGGCGCTCCGGGAAGTAATCCTTGGGGAGGGGACGGGAAATCGAAAAGGCCAATTCGTCATCACGGAAGCGTCGGAGGTTATGGCCATCTTGGCGTTGGCTTCCAGCAAAGCCGACCTCAGGAACCGGCTTGGCCGGATTGTTGTTGGGTTGACGACAGATGGCAAGCCGGTTTGCGCGGAGGAACTGAACTGTGCCGGATCGATGGCCGTCTTGCTCAAGGAGGCCTTACTCCCCAATGTGGTTCAGACATTGGAGGGAACGCCGGCGTTTGTCCACACCGGTCCATTTGGCAACATCGCCCATGGCAACTGCTCGATCGTATCAGATGCGATGGCCTTGCGTTGTGCGGACTACGTCGTAACTGAAGCGGGATTTGGAAGCGACCTGGGTGCGGAGAAATTCTTTAACGTGAAGTGCCGCGTTTCCGGGCTCAAGCCGGCTGCGGCAGTCGTTGTGGCGACGCTGCGCGCGCTCAAGCTGCACGGAGACGGGGGAACCATAACGTCGGGCACTCCACTTCCACCCAGCCTCACTGGACCTAACCAGGAAGCACTTGCTCGAGGGTTTGCGAATTTGGAGCAGCATATTGCGAATGTGATGGCCCATGGTATTCCTGTTGTCGTGGCGGTCAATGCCTTCAAGGACGATCCGCTCACGGAACTCGAATGGGTGTGTCAACAGTCGCGAAAAGCCGGAGCCCTGGAGGCCGCGATATCCACGCATCATGCTGACGGAGGCAAGGGATCGGAAGAGTTGGCCCTTGCCGTCATTCGCGCCGCTGCTCAGAAATCAGCCTTCTCCTATCTCTATGAACAGGCTTGGCCGATCAAGCGGAAGATTGAGACGATTGCCACCGGGATGTATGGCGCCTCAGGGGTATCGTTCGAGGCACAGGCAGAACGGCATATTGAGTTGGCAGAACAGCTTGGGTATGGCGAGTTGCCGATTTGTATGGCGAAAACACCGCTATCCCTCTCGCATGATCCGGCGCTGAAAGGCCGTCCCACCGGGTTTACCGTACCGATCAAAGAGGTGCGACTCCTCGCCGGCGCAGGATTTCTAACGGCTGTCTGCTCCGGGATCCAGCTAATGCCGGGACTACCGAAAAAACCGGCAGGGGAACGGATCGATCTCGACCCTCGAACGGGTGAGATAGTCGGACTCTCGTAAGAAGGTCAGCGTTGCTTGAGGTAGTGGAAGAACTCTGAATCAGGGCTCATGATGATTGTCGACTTGTCATCGAAGGATTTCTTGTAGGCTTCCATCGATCTGGTGAAATCGAAAAACTTAGGATCCTGCCTGTAGGCATCCGCATAGATTTTGAACGCTTTGGCGTCACCCGCTCCGCGAATTTCTTCAGACTCTTTGTACGCCTGCGCCAGCAATATTTCTTTATCTTTTTCGGCTTCGGACCGAATTTTCTGCGCTTCCTCAGCGCCTTCTGCACGGTATTGTTTCGCCTGCTGTTCCCGCTCCGCCTGCATCCGTTGGAACACCGTCTTTTCGTTTTCTTGCGGAAGATCAGCGCGTTTGATTCGGACGTCCTGAATCTCGATCCCATAAGCCGACGCTTTCTCGTTCGCCCGTTGCGTCACAACTTTCATGAGCTCCGCTCGAGTGGTGGAGACGATTTCCAAGAGATCATGACGGCCGAGCGCGACTCGAAGCTCCGAATAGATAATGTCGTGGAGCCGCTGCAATGCACCCCGCTGGCTTTGGAAGTTCTGATAGACCTTCAAGGGATCCACGATGCGCCATTTCGCGAAATTATCGAGCAACAGGGTTTTTTTGTCCTGCGTGATCACGTCCTGGGCATCCGAATCGTAATCGAGGAGCCGCTTGTCGAAATACGTGACTTCCTGGACGAATGGAACCTTCACATACAGTCCCGCTTCCGTCACGGTCCTGACCGGTTTCCCCAGCTGGACGACGATGGCCGTTTGTGTCACATCGACAACGAACAAGGGCGAAGCCCCCAGAACGAACAATCCGATCAACACCGCGATCACCGCGATGGTCAGCCCCTGTTTCGTCATGGTTTGTGTCCCTCTGTTGTTACAGGAGGTTTCTTCGATAGGCGGTCAAGCGGTAAGTAGGGAAGGATTCGCTCGCCGGCCTTTCCGTCGATGATCACTTTCTCCATTTTCGGCAGGATCTCTTCCATTGTTTCGATGTAGATCCGCTTGCTGATCGTGTCTTTGGCTTGGTTGTATTCCTTTAACGTAGCGAGAAAGCGATTGGCTTCTCCCTGGGCGCGGTTCAATCGCGCTTGCGCATACCCTTTTGCCTGGTTGACTGTCTGCGCGGATTCGCCTTTTGCTTTGGGGAGAATGTCGTTCCGGTAGCCGATCGCCTGGTTGATCAGCTTTTCCCGATCCTCCTTCGCGTTCGTCACATCTTTGAAGGCGGCAGCGACAGCTTCCGGCGGGTCGACATCCTGGAGTTGCACGGCCGCGATCTGCACGCCTGCCTGATACTGATCGAGAATCCTTTGGAGCAAATCCTGCGTGTCCTGCTGGATTTGAGCTTTGCCGGTTGTAAGGGCTTCATCGATCTTACTTTTGCCGATCACCTCCCGCATCGAGGCCTCGGCCGCCTTACCAATCGTGTCATGAATGTCAGCGACGTTGAACAGGAAGTTGGCGGCTTCTTTAATCTTGTATTGAACGATGAATTCGATGGCGAGAATGTTCATGTCGCCGGTCAGCATCAAGGCTTCCTGCGGAATCATCTGTTGATGGCTTTGCCGATCGGTTCGAAATCCGATCTCGACGCGATGGAGCTTGGCGACCTTGGGTTGAAGTACGGTCTCGAGCAGCGGGATTTTCATGTGCGGACCGGGACCGACAGTCCTGACCGGCGTCCCGAAGCGTTTCACTACACCCTCCTCATCGGGGGCGACAATAAAGGCGCTTTGCCAGGCCAGGAAGATCAGGATGCCGACGAGGAGAATATTTTTGAAGCCGCCGGTAGGGATGAGGTTCTTGAACTGTGACTGAGCCTGCTTGAGGACATCCTCAAGTGGGTCACTTCTCTTGCTCCATGGGTCTTTGGGGTCCCAAACCATGTAGGGGTTCTGCTGAAGTTCACTCCGATGGAAACATACGGCGCACCTTAGCAGACTGCCGGAGGCAGCGCAACCGTGCCGACTGGATGTTGATTAATCAAGAATAATTGATGTATAAGAAAGGCATGCCGACATCCGTAGGAAAGCACCGAGCTCAAGTTGCAGAGGTTTTTCATGCGCTAGCGGACGAGACGCGATTGGAAATCCTCGACCAACTCAAAGATGGCGAACGTTGCGTCTGCGAACTCACTGATGCGCTCCACACGGGCCAATCCCGTCTCTCATTTCATCTCAAAGTACTCAAGGACGCCGGTTTGATCCTAGACCGCCCGGAAGGCCGGTGGACCTATTACTCGATCAACCGGGAGACTCTCGAAGAACTGACTGATTGCGTGGCGTCGATGAAGGTTGCCGGCAGATCGGTTCGGTCGAGCACACGGTGTTGAGTTTTTTTGTCTGTTAAATCAAGAATTGTTGATATAATAAGAGGCAGTGTCATGGATACGACGCGGGCGATTGCCTCTCCGGCTCATGAGAAGCAGTTGAATCCCTTTGAGCGATACCTGACAGTATGGGTCGGGCTTTGCATGGTAGCCGGCGTGTTTCTTGGGCAAGCGACTCCCGGTCTTGTCCAGACTCTTCGGGGGATGGAGTTCGGCCAGGGCAGTCACATTAATCTGCCGATTGCTGTCTTGATCTGGCTGATGATCATTCCCATGATGATGAAGGTTGATTTCGCCTCGATCCGCCATGTGGGGGAACGTCCATCGGGGCTACTCATCACGCTCTTTGTGAATTGGGTCGTCAAGCCGTTTTCCATGGCGGTCTTTGCTTGGTTTTTCTTCCGTGTCGTGTTTTCAGTCTGGATAGTGCAGGCCGAGGCGGATCAATACATCGCAGGAGCGATCATTCTGGCGGCGGCGCCCTGCACGGCGATGGTATTTGTGTGGAGTTATCTGACAGACGGCGATCCGGCTTACACTCTGGTCCAAGTCTCCGTGAATGACCTGATCATGCTGGTTCTATTTGCGCCGATTGTCGGACTACTGGTCAGCGGCGCGTCGTCGCTTTCAGTTCCCTTTGATGTTTTGCTGTATTCTGTTCTCGCCTTCATTGTCATTCCGTTAGCGATTGGATGGGGCCTCCGAACATGGCTGGTTCAGCAGTATGGGCAACGATGGCTCGAGGATGTTCTGTTGCCCAAGTTTGCCCCGATCACGATTGTCGCCCTGCTCCTGACGTTGCTGTTCATCTTCGCATTTCAGGCGCAGAATATTGTGAGCAAGACGTTTCATGTGGTCCTGATCGCGATACCAATTCTATTCCAGGTTTACGTGAATGCCGGGTTGGCTTATGGGTTGATGCATCGGTTTCGGGTGCCCTATGGCATCGCCGCACCGGGGGCGTTGATCGGAGCCAGCAACTTTTTTGAGCTGGCGGTCGCCACCGCCATTGCGTTGTTCGGCGCAGAGTCCGGCGCGGCCTTGGCCACAGTGGTTGGCGTGTTGGTGGAAGTGCCGGTGATGCTCTCCGTCTGTGGCATCTGCAACAGGACCAGACATTGGTTCGACCGCGAGGCCATCGCATGAAGCAGCGGGTTCTGTTTCTCTGCACGGGCAATTCCGCTCGGAGCCAAATGGCGGAAGGGTGGCTGCGGCATCTGGCAGGAGATCGTTTTGAAGTCTTGAGCGCGGGAACGCATCCGGCCGGCCTGAACCACGGATCGGTCGATGCGATGGCAGAAGTCGGAATTGATATCTCCGGTCACCGCTCGAAGAATGCCATGGAGTTTCTCTCGCAACCGTTCGACTATGTCATTACGGTCTGCGATCGTGCCAAGGAAAGTTGCCCTGTCTGGTCAGGTGCCAAACAACTCCTTCATTGGAATTTTGATGACCCAGCAGGGATCGCCGACGCCTACGAACGGCGGCGTGCCTTTTCACGTGTGCGGGACGAGATCGCAGCTCGGATTCGGCAGTTTTTGGATGAGTTTCGTTGACGATGAAATTAATTGGTGACTGTGCCGCCACAGGAAGACCCCGATCCCGCCGTGCAACCGTAGCAATGGTTGCCGGTCACGATTTGGCGCTGATGAAGCAGATCAGGATCGAAATCGCGGATATGGGCTGGTGCGCCATAATCAACGGGCAAATCCAGCATCTGATTGAAGTCGCAGTCGTAAAGCGTGCCGTTCCAACCCACCGAGATCGTATAACGGCACATGACCCCTGCTGCCGCAGCGGGGTTGAAGGCGTTGGCCAACCGTTCCATATACCCTTCGTAGTTGCCGCTCACTATAAGAAACTCAAGGAACCGGCTGATGGGCATATTGGTAATGGTATAGAGGTGGTTGAACTCAATGCCATGGCGGTTTCGTAGTTCATTTCTGAACTGCGACTCGATGGCCTCTTGCTTCGGGGGAAGAAAGGCCCCCACCGGATTGTAAACGAGATTGAGGGTGAGCCCCGTTCCCTCCTGTCCGTATCCTAAGGCGTTAAGCATGCGAAGCCCATCAACAGATTTCTCGAAGACTCCCTCGCCGCGCTGCGCATTTGTTTGGCTCGCACGGTAATAGGGCAGAGAAGCAATGATCTCGACCCAGTTGGCGGCCAGAAACTCAGCCAGGTTCGCTTGAGAGGGGAGCAGCAGAACCGAGAGATTGCATCGATCCATCACCTGGCGTCCAAGCGCGCGGCTTTGCTCAACCAACCAACGAAAGTTCGGGTTTAACTCCGGCGCACCACCCGTGATATCGACGGTCGGAATGTCGGTCTTGGCCAGGGCCTGGATGCACAGCTCAGCTGTCTCCCGAGTCATGCTTTCAGTGCGATCGGGACCCGCATCAACATGGCAATGTCGGCAAGTCTGGTTGCACAATTTGCCAACGTTAATCTGAAAGACCGTGATGCCCGTGGCGCGCAGAGGAAACAGGCCGGCCTGATGGAGCTGCGTCTCAAATGACGGGACAATGGCTGAGCTTGCGAGCAGTTTCAGCTGCTCTGTCGAGGATGCAAGCGGGTTATGTCGGCCCAGCAGCGTCAACGGCATATCTATGCCCCTGTTTCCTCTGCGAGCGTCTTCAGTGCCGCAGAGCCTCTGCGCGGCGGGATATCACGGATCAAGATTGGCACCATCAACAGCAGCCTCCATTCGGCGAACAGGTGACTGCGTCACCACTGACGGCGCTACCGGCTCGATTGATAATCGCGAAATGAGGCGCATAGCCGTCGGCTTCCAACACCGTCAAGGTCTTGGAGCAGATTTCCAACGGTTCGCCCCGGCGATAGACGTGGTGATCGTCGTCTGCAACTTCAAGGAAGGGACCGGCGAGCAGGGCAAAGTGTCCGCGCCAGACACAAGGTTCTTGCGCCGGCAAGACCGCGGTCCATCGGGTATCGTCGCGATCGAGCCAGAGTGGTTCCTGAGACAGCACGAAGTAGCGAGCAAGTGGCGGTTGGCTCAATAGCAAAGCCGACTCCGCTCCGATTGGTTGGGGAATGCCACGCTGATAGCTTGTGCCGCGTTCGTCCACCACACGGCTGAAGGGGCCTCGGAGCGTCGCATAGCAGACCGTCGGTGCCGTTGTCTGCTTCGGCAGTCTGTAACCGGTCAATGTGACGGAGAAAAAGTGAACTCCGTCGATCACCTGCCAGGGAGAGGACGTCACCAGATGGATGCCGAGGAAGCCCGCCTCAAGCATTCCGGCCATATACTCGGACAGCGTGAGCGCACCGGAAAGGCAGTCCCCCCATTTCCCCGCATCGTGAACCAAGTACTGTGGGACGGCGTGATCTGACACGATATCAGAGATGGTGAAGCGTCCGCCTGGTTTGGCGACCCGAAACATCTCGCGGAAGACTTTGCGTTTGTCCGGCGCCAGGTTGATGACACAATTGGAAATGATCAGGTCGATGGTATCGTCGTGTACCGGCATCGCGTCGGCCATCCCCTTGCGGAATTCGACATTTGGAATGGCGTACCCAAGATTGCTTGCCACGATTGGAGCGTTCTTGCGCGCAATCTCCAGCATGGTATCGGTCATGTCGATGCCGATGACATGGCCGGAAGGCCCGACCAGTCTTGCGGCTTCGAAACAGTCGATCCCTCCGCCGGAACCGATATCCAGGACCTTCTCTCCGGGACTGACAGTTTTCAGCCCGGCCGGCGTCCCGCAGCCATAGGAGATCTTCAGTACTTCGTCGGGAATGAACGACTTGAGATCGGCGAAGTCATAACTCGTGGGGCAACACATCTGCTCGCCGGTACTGGCGGCCTTTGCATAGCGATCGCTGACCTTCTGGGTGATTTCGTCTGTCGGCATGGCATCCTCACAGTCGAGAGAACATAGGCAGAGTGCTCCATCTATCAAGAGAACAGGGACAACGTCAACCACTGAATTCTTCGTGGCAGTCATGGCTTTCCGCGGCATTGTCTGAGTCGTTCCTGTCATCGTGTTCTTACATTGTGGCCAGGAAGTTTTGTGCAGAAATGCTGTGAGGACTGGCTGATTACAAATTTAATCGGACAAAAGGTGTGTAGAGGAGGGCTAGCGCTCTTTTCTGCGATGTTGTCGCCAGAGCCAGGCGTAGATCGTAAGATTTACCGTGAGTGCGATGGCCCCGAGCAGGATCTGGGTGGTCCTGGTCAGGGCTTCCGGATAGAGAAGAGGAAGAAGGAGGCGAAGAAGAAAGTCTCCTTCGTAGCCGACCTGTCCGGCCTGCCAGCGCAGCCAGTTTTCAAACGGTGTGAGCGGACAGATCCAGCCGGTAAACTCCACGAGGGCTCCCCAAGCGACTGCCGGCAGATGGAGCCACATCACCCGCGGCCACTTCACGACAAGGAACCCGCCAACGAGGACGAAGAGGACGAAGACAAGGTGAATGACTGCTACGACATCGGCTGAGAAGGCGTACCACATAAGATTAGAAGAGCCGGGGAGGGGCATTCTGATCGATGGGGGCGGGATAGATCAGCCTGCCAGCTTCGAAGACAGCGAACGATGTCAATCTATGCTCGTCAATTTTCTCCTGTGTCATGATGTGACGAACCATCCAGTCGCGCGACAGCAGCGCGTCAGCGATCAGAGAGCGGTGGCAGCGCCAGGGAACGGCTTCGGCACACATGATGGCGGTTCGGGCCGTGTTTCCGTGCACCATCAACTCGTCTAATGCGTTCCAGAACTCGTTGGTCTGCATGTAATCCGCGTACCCCCGAAAACTCGCGTTGCGCCAGCCGACGTTGATGGAATCTTTCTTCGCGTTTCGCAAGCCTCCAAGGAGGGGCATGTGAAAATATGCCAGGCCGGCCTGCTCCAGACTCTTTCCCAACGTATCGGTATTGAACTGCGGATTGTGTCGGGAGCGAGGAACAGTTCGGACATCGACGAGAATCCGGATCTCCTGCCCGAGCAAGAGTGTAGTGAACTCATCGATGGGTCTGGTCGAGTGGCCGATGGTCCATATCGTAGAGGGCATCTGGAGTAGCAGTGTGCCACAGCGAGAACGGAATCACCACAGACCGAAAGAGCAAAAGAGCAGAGGGATTAATCAGGCGGCATCTTATTGGGATCAACTTCAAGGAGCCGCAGTCGGCCGTTTGCGATGTGTTCGGTCTTGTAAAGTCGGTTGCCCATCTGCATGGTTCCCACAAGGAGATTGCCGCTTGCCACAAAGATGAAGTCTCCCTGTGAGGGCGGCTTAAATATGCCGCGGATCACGGCTGTATCATTAATTCGGGAAACGGTTGAGGTGATATCCAATTCATGGTTGGCTCCGTCGAATAGTTCGACGCTGACACGGGGATGGGGTCTGGCTGCCGCATCCTTTAATGTCTGGAGTAATTGGAGGTCGATGGCGATCTCCCGATCACGGAGTACCCAGGGTTTTCGCGGTGCCGGAGGCTGGTCGGCTGTTGGTGGAGATGAGACCGTGTGCCACAGGCTCAGTGGTGCAGGGCGTTCATCGGCCCAGGTTTGGCCGAAGAAAAATCCGAGCAATCCGGCAAGGAGGAAAGAGCCAAATAGGCGGATCACAGATACGTTCCCTCGTGAAACACCCACCGTCGGTCCGTTCATTATACAGGGGGATGAGACTCACGTGATCAAGAATGTGGACGCAAAGCCGCCGATCAGGATCAGCAGGTTCGAGAGATCTGTGAATGGGGCTTGGTGGATTCTTGGGCGTAGCCGCACGAGACGCGATACAGTCATGGTCGCTGCGCAGCCTGAGAGCCCCACGCCGTGAGGTCATCAGGAGATTCCAGGATCTCGATCGGCACTTCGTAATAATTCTTGAGTGTCTGGCGAGCAGTAGGTTTGAACGGCTTCATACCGAGCTTGCGGTAATGCGCCGCGGATACCTGATCAGTTTTAAAATAGAGCCGACTTTTGTGAATGATGCCGAAAAATGTGCCGTTTCGATAGAGTCCGTAGCCGCCGAACATCGCGCGGCACGTGACGCCACGCAGGTCGGCTAGTTGATCCAGGACAAAATCTTTGAAACCGTCCTCCTTCGTTGCCATCGGGGCATCAACTCGCTTTCCGCGCCGCGACCATCCGCACCGCAATCGGGAAGATGATCCGGTTGCCGCGCTGATATCGCGATACGGCCTCCAAGATGAGTTGCCTGACCAATTGCAGCCGATCGGCTGCAATTGTGGCCATCAGAATTTGGATCGGCGCTGCGAGTTCCATCAAGCTGGTGTAGTACTCCTCCGCTGAGGCGTAGGACCATTCGGCGAGGAATTCTTGCTCCATCACATCGACCAAGCCGGCCTGTTGCAACATCCCGGCGAGTTCTCCCTGCTTCGCCAGCCGAAAGATCCCGGGCGCAGCCGGATCCGGCGGCGGTAGTTCGACCACGTTCCTGATCGCCTCCATCGAGAGGCTGATTGAGGGATTTTTGTCCGGTGAAGACCAGACGGCGGCCGCAACCCAGCCTCCTGGCCTCAACACCCGTGTGATCTCGGCGGCGGCCTTCTGAATTTCCGGGAGGAACATGAGGCAAAAACGACTCGTTACCGCGTCGAATGAGGCGCTCTCGAAAGGCAGTGCCGTCACGTCGCTCGTTCTGAATGTGACGTTGGCCAACCCCAAACGGGTAGCTTTTCGCCTTGCGGCTTCGAGCATTTGTTCGGCGAGATCCATTCCGATGACGCTGCCGTCAGGTCCGACAGTCTGAGCGTCGAGCAGCGCGGGGTAGCCGGTTCCCGATCCAAGGTCCAGCACGTGTAGGCCCGGTCGCAGCCGTGCATCAGCCGCGAGGCGGTGATTGAGAAACGACATCTGTTCATCGAAGAACCGGTCCCACTTCTCCCAGCCGCGGGCAACATGATTCCATTCCTGACGTTGCTCCTCGATGATTTGCCGCGCAGTCTGTAGTCCCATGCTTTCCCTATGGTGCCGGATCGAAGGTTGATAGCCTCTCAGCCTCCGCTCAAGGCGCAGACGATGTAGATGCTATCCTCTTGCTCAAGAGGTGCCGTCAAATCCTGCACCTGTTCGTCATTCACAAAGATTCTGATGTGCGGTCTGATCGTATCCTGTTCCGTGATGATACGAAACCGGATACCAGGATAGCGTTGATCCAGCGCGGCCAAGAGGTCGGCGAGTGACGCACCCTCCGCCTGTACCTCACTCCGCCGTGCCGTGTATGATTGCAACGCGCTGGGGATGTGCACTTTCATCGTCCAAGCACCATCGCTTCCACCGAATAGATTTCGGGCAGATGCCTGGCGATGCAGGTCCAGGTTGCTCCCTCGTTCCGACTGGTCCAGATTTCGCCCTGCGTCGTTCCCAGGTAGAGCCCCAGTGGCTCATGCGCATCTCTGGTCATCGCTTGCCGCTTGACAGTCCACCAGGCATTCGATCGAGGGAACCCCTTGTCCTGCCGCACCCAACTCTTGCCGGCATTGCGCGTGATGTAGGCGGCCGGCTTTCCGTCAGGGCTCACGCGTGGCCATACGGTCGTGCCGTCCATCGGGAATACCCAGGCAATGTCCGCATTGCGTGGGTGCACCACCATCGGAAAGCCGATATCGCCGACCTTTTGGGGCATATTCTTTCCTATGCGCACCCATTCTTTGCCAGGCCGGTCGAGCCGGTAGATACCACAGTGATTCTGTTGGTACAGGCGGTCCGGATTGCTGGGGCAGAGCCTGACGCAATGGGGATCGTGGAAGGTCACTGTGGTCGGGTCGAAACCCTCGACCACGTCGAGCCCTTTGACGAGCGTCGAGAACGTCTTTCCGCCATCGACGGACTCGTGCACGCCGCCGCCGGACATCGCGAAATACAGATGCTTCGGGTCGCGCGGGTCCACGATGATCGAATGCAGTTTGGGGCCGTCCGGTGTGCCGTCCTGCACGGTACCCATCCACTCGCGATATTGCGGATCGTCATTGATGTAGGAGAATGGTTGCCAGGTGATTCCTCCGTCATCAGAGCGGAACAGACCCTGCGGGGAGGTGCCGGCGTACCAGGCGTTCGGCTCGTTCGCATGGCAAGGGGCCAGCCAGAACGTATGGTTCACTGCGCGGCCCTTTTCGCCATCAGGCATCTTGGGAAATGCGGGTGGAGCAGGCGACTCCTTCCATGTCTTGCCGGCATCAGTCGATCGAAACAATGTTGGCCCGAGGTGTCCGGTGCTCGCTGCCATTAAAATCGTTCGTCGATCCCGTGGGTCACAGACGACATGATGTATGATGTTACCAAGGAATATCGGTGCTGAGACCTTCCAAGTCCGTCTCGTCCGGTCGCTCTTGAGTGTGAACGCGCCTTTCCTTGTCCCGATCAACAGTGTAACGGCACCGCTCTCTGCTGGAGTTGACGATTTCATAACCGGCCTCCGTCTGGTGATTACTTCAAGGTTTGTAATGTCTCTCGGAGTTCCTTCGCCTCGGCACTCAACAGGTCAAGGTGCTGGTCGCGCTGGGGTTGATCGTCCTTGAATTTCCACAGCCGCTTAAAAATCGCGATCAATTCCTTTTTGTGTGTAACGGCGAGATCGTAGGCCGGTGTCTTGGCCTGCGCCTCGGTGACTCCGCAAAACGAATCGAGGAGGGCGTGAAGCTGGTTGTGGAGATCATCGAACGCATTGTCGTTGCCTTTCCCGCCTTTGGCCTTGGCTGCAGTGGCTTCCATCATGTTCGTGAGATTAATCATCGTTTCGACGCCACTGGCTCCCTTCGCTTGCGTCGCGTAGTCGCCGGCGCGGGGCCAAAACAGGTAGCTGCAGCCGCTGAGGCTGGTCAACATCAGCGCCAAAACCAGCATTCCAATCGATCGTTGCATAAGAGGCCTCCTTAGGTGAACGCTCTCTCTGATAATCTAGTCAAGCACGTGGCCCGACCGGGGGCAACGCAACGTCCTCACGGCTTTCGCGTATAGCTGATCTCCAACATCTTCATCTCCTTGCCGCCGTGATGGGCACCGTACATATCGAATGTCTGGGTATTGCTGTCGACGATCTTCCAGACAGCCCGATGCGTCATCTTTCCTCCACCCGGTTCAGGGTGCGACCCTTTCAGCGTGATAGTCTTGCCGTCGGCGCTGGCCGTGCCTTCCATCACGAAGATCCCTGTGCCCATCGTGTCCATCCAGGCCGTGACATACTTCTTGCTCATATTGTCGTAGGCATCGATTCCGATGCCGGAGAAGGGCTGTCCCATCATCTGGGCGTTGTATTCCTGGTAGAGAAAACGTCCATCGAGCAACATCTTCATTTCGGCGGTACCGGTGGATTCCGTGGGGGGCTTGCCCGGCTCCATCCATTCTTTGGTCTGGGTCGTCCAGCTGCCGGTGAGACTGGCAAACAGCTTGTGCGGTTCGCCGGGGGTGGCGAGTTTCTTCCAGAGTTCCATCATCGCTTGTTGGTCCATCGGTTTTTGGCCCTTCTTGTCTTTGGCCAAGGCCGGCGAGATGGTCAGCATAATGCACATCGTTGTGACTACGAGAGTTGCGAAACGCATGATGGCCTCCTTGTGATTGACTGGAATCAATTACCTCGAATCCGCCGTAGCTCATACGCTTGGTGTCGACCGGCATCGACTTCTCGCCACACATCTTTTTGAGACGCCGGTCCTTCATCACCTTGGTGTTCACGCAGTCGCGATGCAATAGTGATTCACGAAAACACCGCCGTCTCTCCTGACTTGAGTCTGCCTAGGCGGGGGAATGACAGACCCTTCTTTACCTTAAGATCGTCTCCCACGCACTCGCGATATTCAAGGGCACCTTGCTCCGACCAAATCCTGCCTGCTTTCTTGGCCAGTCGAACCTAGGCATTCAGATTCTTTTTGGCACGGCCAGAACGAATCCGTCGACAGAATGCATGTCTCGATCCCTTCTACTTTTCAGCGAGCGCTTTGAGATTGCCCAAACCGGTCTCAAACTGTCCTCCGACCACCTTGTCGGAATTCATAATGATGCTCATGACCTTCATCATATACGGCTGAGGTCCGTGCATGGCCCACGAGACGTTCGTGGGGCCGTCGCGGCCGTCCAGCGTGAACTCGGTGGTATTGTGCGCTTCAAACGGCTTGAAAAAATCCAGCTTGATCTTCACAGTCGACGGAGGCTCTGACTCGACGATTTCCGATTGTCCCGTGCCGACGTTCTTGTTTCCATCCCACTCATACACGGCGCCTCGGCCCTGAGTCGCACCGCTGTGCGTTTTCCTCATGTTCGGGTCCATCTTTTCCCAGGGCGACCATAGCGGCCATTGGTGGAAGTCTTTGATGAACGGAAAGACCCTGTCCGGCGGCGCGTTGATCGTAATCGACCGCTGGAGGCGGAACGTATCCGGCCTCGTGGCTGCATAGATGAGCAACGCAACGATCAGTGCAGCCATGATGAGGCCAATAATCTTCAGCATAAACCCCTCCTACTGCTTCTTGCCGATCTGCGCGCGCAGACGTTCTTCTTGCTCCCTCAATTCAGGCGTGAACTCGGCGCCGAAGTCCTCCCCCTCAAATACCTGACGAATCTCGATCTCTGACTCCCCCTTCATCGGGTTGGGGCAGCGCTTGACCCATTCAATCGCCTCTTCCTTCGAATTCACCTGCCACAACCAGAAGCCGGCGATCAGCTCTTCCGTCTCGGCGAAGGGCCCGTCGATCACGGTGCGCTTGCTACCCGAAAACCTGACACGCGCGCCCTTCGAGCTCGGATGGAGCCCTTCGCCCGCAAGCATCACACCGGATTTCACTAGCTCTTCGTTGAACTTCCCCATCTCGGTCAGCAGCTGTTCGCTCGGCATCATCCCTGCTTCCGAATCCTTGGTCGCCTTCACGATGATCATGAATCGCATGACGGTTCTCCTTTTGCGTTCTCCCTGTCCCCCAGGCTTGTCTATCGATCAGCCGGTTGATTCCGGCTTCTATCAGCTAGTCGAACGGGGACTCCCGAATTCGACAGGCCAGGTTAAGGCGAGTATCTTCAATGCGACTCACCTGGTAAGCCCTTGATTTCCCTAACTGGTCGAACCTCCACGGTTCCGATACGGGCACCGGGAATCTTGGTCGCAATTTCGACGGCCTCATTGAGGTCGTTGGCTTGGACGAGGAAGTAGCCGGCAAGCTGCTCCTTCGTCTCCATAAACGGCCCGTCGGTGACCGACGATTTGCCATCACGCACCCGAACAATGGCAGCGGTCGTCTCTGGATGCAGAGGCGAGGCGTGTAGATATTGCCCAATGTCATGAAGGTGATGACATAGCTGAATCGACTCGGCCAACATCGATTTCCGTATGCCTTCGTCCATCTCGTTGAAGGCTGCTTCGTTATGGTGAACCAGTAAAAGATATTTCATCGCCATGCCTCCGGTCACAACTGATTGTCGTTGTCATCTTCAGCAGTCGGCTATAGGTTCGAGCTCACCCCAATTCGGCCAGCCGCCTTTCTAAAAATCGCCGCTCCGGCTCCTGCCTTGTCAGGGCGAGAGCCCGTTTGTACGAGACGAGAGCGTCGGCCTTCTTGCCCAGCCTTCGGCAGAGGTCTGCTCGAGCAGAGTGAATCAAATGGTAGTCGGCCAGCTCGCCGCTGGCCAGAATGGCCTCAATGAGTGCCAATCCGGCTGCTGGACCATCGCGCATCGCGACGGCAACGGCTCTGTTCAATTCGACGATCGGCGACGGTTCCGCACGACTCAACAGATCATAGAGCGCGACGATTTGTGGCCAATCGGTCTCGGCGGTGCTGGGGGCTTCGGCATGGACTGCAGCAATCGCGGCTTGCAGTGTGTAGGGACCGATTCGCCGCGACGACAGCGCCCGTTCCATAAGAGTGATGCCTTCTTCGATCTGATCACGATTCCACAGCGAGCGGTCTTGGTTTTCCAGCAAGACGAGATCTCCCGTCGCCGATGT
The DNA here is from genome assembly GCA_035455145.1 of Nitrospira sp. Classification (GTDB taxonomy): domain Bacteria; phylum Nitrospirota; class Nitrospiria; order Nitrospirales; family Nitrospiraceae; genus Nitrospira_C. Next base: position 3,533 of record DATIFR010000254.1, on the reverse strand, counting down.
GCGTGCCGGCCGCCGCGACTCATGCAGCAACATCAGGCCGAGCAGGCCTATGACTTCCGGTTCGGGCAATAGGTCAGACAGGAGCCGACCGAGTCGGATGGCTTCGCCGGACAGGTCGGCTCGCGTCAACGAGGTGCCGGACGAGGCGGAGTAGCCCTCATTGAAGATCAGATAGATGACGTGCAGCACTGAATCCAGCCGTTCCGGCAACTCCGATGCCGGCGGGACTTCATACGGAATGCGGGCGTCACGAATCTTCGCCTTGGCACGTACGATCCGTTGCGCGATCGTGGCCGGTTTGGTAAGGAACGCCCGCGCGATCTCCTCGGTCGTGAGGTTGCAGACTTCGCGCAGGGTCATCGGCACTTGCGCTTCCGGCGAGAGGGCGGGATGGCAGCAGGTGAAGATCAGCCGCAATCGGTCGTCTTCGACGCTCTCGTCCTCCTGGTCGGATTTCTCCGCGGTGACGGTCTCCATCTCCTGGGCCAACTCGTTCAGCGTGGCGTCATAGCGGGCGCGCCGCCGTATTCCGTCGATCGCTTTGAAGCGGCCGGCGGACACGAGCCAGGCGCGGGGATTCGCCGGGACACCATCCCGCGGCCATTGCTCCATGGCGGCCGCAAAGGCTTCATGCAGGGCTTCCTCGGCCAGGTCGAAGTCCTTGAGCACGCGGATCAAGGTGGCGAGCACCTGGCGCGACTCGGAGCGGTAGACCCGGTCTACCTTCTCGTGCGTCGGTGTGACGGCGGCGTCGCTCATCGTGCTCTCAGTCCGCGCAGCCAAGTTCCTTCATGGGACGGACCTCCACGCTCCCAATGCGGGCGGCCGGAAAATGGGAGGCAATGCGGATAGCATCGTTCAAGTCCGGCACGTCGATCATGAGAAACCCACCCAGTTGCTCCTTGGTTTCGGCGAACGGACCGTCGGTTGTTGAGGCCTTGCCCTCGCGGACACGCACGGTCGTCGCGGTTTCCACCGGATGGAGGGGAGAAGCTGACAGCAGCTGGCCGGCTTTCTGCAATCTCTCGCAGAACGCCATCGATTCGTCCGAGAGCGAGCGTCGCTCGTTCCTGGGGAGGGCGCTGAGCGTCTGCTCTTCGACATACACGAGGCAGAGGTATTTCATGGGTGCTCTCCTTTTACCAGTTGGGTTGATGTGAAATGACCGTCCACATCAAGTAGTCGTTGGGGGTCCAGGAAATCGACAAGGGGGCTCCTGGGGAGAGGGCGTCCATCGCTTTCCCCCGAATACTGAATTTGAACCTGCTGAAATTACGACGGAAAACATTTTCCGAATGCGATGAGCCATCGCGGTGATCCCTTGAGCCGAACCTTGCGGGTAAGCAGTGCCCAGATGAGGCTACCTTCTTTGCGAACGAACCGGAGCCACGTATCGCTGTCAGCGATGACACGAAGATGAGGAGTCCCGATATGACCATCCTTAAGGCAGACCGTGTTCTCACGAATCGTGATAGTGGCCTGGCGGCTTTGCATACCCGTGAATGTAAAGTGGTACGTCGCGTCGAGACCCGCTGCCTTCCCGCGTTGAAAGGCATTCGAGAGACCGGCCAAGAATTGATCGATCGAGCGGGGACGAAGTCCATTGCCGACTCGCTTGACGGTTTTCTGCGGAAAACGTCGGGCCACGTGCGATTCGGCATCGGACGCCGGAACGACATAGATCTGTTCGATCTTGTCCTGAAGCGGTGCCACGATATTGGTAGTGAAGGACTTTCGATCCTTCAGGAACGGGGCAATGACCTCCTCGCCGGCTGGACAGACTGCAAGGCAGTACGCCGCCTTGTAATTGGCGCCAAACGACAGGCTTTGCCACATGGAAGCGGATTCGGTGTCGCTGACCCTTCGCCGATACACGGTCGCATTCGGACTGTCGGCAATCTGCTCGACCCAATCGGTAAACCCCCCCATGAATTCGCGGTAGTTGTGCGTGTAGCAGGCAGAGAAATCGAAATGGCCGTCGGTGCCGATCGCGCCGGTCGGGCAGGCCGCCACGCAAAGCTTGCATTCCAGACAGGGGTTGTACGCAATCGGTGCATCGTAGGCGCTGATCTTGGCATCCAGGACGATGGTACCCAAGAGGACGAAATTACCGAATTTGGGATGAATCACGTTTCGGTGGATACCGATCTGACCGAGTCCTGCCTGGACCGCAACCGGTTTATGTGAGATGACCCAGATCTTGCCGGGGAAGCGGTTCATCTCCATGGGGAATCCCATCGATGGATTCAGGGCCCGTACGCCTCGGGCCTCAAGTGCCGCGACGATCTTCCGGGCGATGTCGTTCACACGCTCGCCAGCGTGGTGGAACTCGAGGTTGGCGACTGATCGGGCCGGGCTACGAATCGGCTCGCGGTTCATCCGCACGACGAAGCTGATGAGGGACTGCGCCTGCGGGAAGATCCGAAGGATGTCGTCGCGTTGATCGGCCAGGGCCGGTCGTGCCAATTCGACGAAGCCAACGTCGTCAACGCCCGCGTCGAGACAGATCGTTCGAAGCCAAACGGCATCCAGTGTGCTCGCTGAAACCGGGAAGGACTGTTCGGGGTGTGTCCGACGCACCAGTTGAACGGTAGGGTGGTCATCCAGTTTCATGGAAGTCCCTCCAGCCATCAGTTGTGAACGGCCCTTCAGATACGAACCTAAAAAAGAGATGGCCGTTCAGTCCAGGATCGAAAGCGCCGTTTTAGCCGTCTGCTTCACAACATCCGCCGGCGTTCCAGCCTTGATCATCACAATCGTGCCTTGCATCATCGTGACCAGGACTCGTGCCAGCGCGCGCGGGTTTTTATCGTTCGCGAGTTCTCCCTCTTGCCTCGCGCGCGTAAGGAGTGTGAAGAAGGCCTCTTCTGCCATCTGCAATCGCCCCGCCACTCTCCGCGCGATATCCTTCTCGTGCGGAGCCAGTTCCATGACGGCGTTCGTGATCATGCAGCCGCGTCTCAGGGGATCTGAGAGGCCGAATTCCAGCATGGCGCCGATGAACCGGCGAATCAGCGGAATTGCAGGACCTGGTTCATTCAAGATAGAGAGCCGGTTGCCGATGCCGGCACCAGAGCAATAGCGATCCATTGCCTTCAAGAACAGTTCTCGTTTGTCGCCGAAGGTGGCGTAGAGACTGCCGCGATTGATGTCCATGGCAGTGAGAAGATCTTCCATCGACGTGGCTTCATAACCCTTGTGCCAGAAGACCTGCATGGCCTTTTCGAGTGCTTCGTCTGGATTGAATTCTTTGGGACGCGGCATGAGGTTCCCTCAATTGAGGAGCCCAGAATACCCAATTCTGGAACGATCAGTCAATAATAAATATTGGCCCTCCCCCTGGTCACCAGATCTGGTGACCAGGTTATCAGCCAAGATCATCACACGATCTTTAAGAGAAGCTCGCCTTGTTTGGGTTCGAGGGGTGAAGGAAGATCCTTCATGTGTAGGCCAAACAGGACAGTTGCGAGAGGGCTATGAAAACGTGGATGTGGGCAAGGATCCCTTCTTGGGCGTGATGCTGTTTGCCTTCG
>DATIFR010000253.1:0-10590 GCA_035455145.1 Nitrospira sp. | reverse complement strand
AGGCGCCGGGGTCGCCTGCAGCACCGGACCGAACACTCGCTGCTCGCCTCGTATCGCCGCTACGGTTACGGCGTACGTTGCGTGATCTTTGAGTTCGACTCCCTTGCCGCTCCTGATCACAAACTGATGCCAATGTGTCTCTGCCTTTCTCGTCCACCAGGCCGCCTTCGCCTCCTTCACAAAATGGGTGTTCGCAGGGAATTCCGCCACCACCTTGAGTGCCCCCGGATCGGTCACACCGGCATCGCCCACCATTATCTGATAGCGGACATCCGGAGTATCTGACGGACCAGGCGCCCACGAGACTGTCAGGCTCCCGCCTCCGTCATTGGGAGTATCGAATGCCAGAAGCTCTTGCGGCGGCGACAACGCCGTTTGAGCTGAAGCAACCAGGGGGAAAACAACACTCACACAGACAATGACAAGAAAAAGCCATGAGAAGTGGCACACGTCAAATTCGAGCACAGCACGCTGCTCTTCGAATGTGGACCTTTTATCCCTCACTCCTAACCCCTTGCGCCTCACGATTGTCATGCGCCTTCGATGACTTCAATGTTCGTGCGGGGAATCACCGCGCGTGATCCATCGGCAAACGTCACTTCCAATACGCGGACGTCGCTCTCCGTCGGAATCTTCGTGAGATCTGGCGGGAGCGCCGACACCTCGCCGATCTTGCCGAATAAGGGGTCGCGGATGATGCGGACCGGGTCGCCAAGACGAATTCCTTCTCGCTGCGGCTGCGCCGCGGCAGGCGCAGTGGCCGTTGCCGCCTGAGGAATGATGATCTCCGGACGAATGACCCCGGCTCGGATCTGTGTCGCGCCTGAGATCGAAGCCTTCTGGCCCGCGTGGGACGAAAGCAGCTTGAACGTCTTGGCAGCCATGGGGATCGTACCGAACCCTTCTGTCAGGATCAGCGTAAATCCCACCTGTTCGGTGCCAGTAATCGCTACGCCGAGATCATAGCCTAATAGCGCGCGAAGATCTTTATCATGAATGCCACCGATGACCAACCCCGCCACGCCCACTTCTTTGGCCTTGGCCATTGCATCGGAGGGGAGGAACGAGCCTCCCACCACAATTTTGCCCTTCATGGCCGGCGTCACATGCGCCGCCATTATCGGCTCATCCGGCGATGTCACGGCAACGGCAATCTCCCCCCAGACCTCACCACCAATGCCGAAGATGCCCTGCACTAAACTACAAGTAGCTTCCACGACCACGCCTTGCTGTGGAATCGTCTCCACCACTGTGCCATCGATATAGGCGAGCAGATCGAGGATGCGAGGCGGCTCACGAAGCAGAACTTGTCCGGTCACCATTGAAAGAGATTCGATCGTTCCCGTCACAGGCGAGCGAATCTCCGTCTTGAACCACTTGATCAGCGGTTTGTTCTCGGCCAGGATCTCATCCTTCTGGATCAGATCCCCCTCGTTCTTGATCAGATAGTCCTTGATCTCGTCCGGTGCGATGCTGAGCTGATTCGCCAAGTTGATCGGAAAAACCTTCCCCGGCAGCTCCGCACGAGCCACCGCCTGATCTGATCGAACAGGCTCGCCTTGATTGACCAAGAGCTTTCCCGCCAACGGCAATAGGCGACGACGGCGAATGGTTGTGCGTTCGGTGACGGTAAGGCCTGGTGTATAGCTATGAGCCATGACTAGTTGTAAGAGCGAATGGCTTATAGCTTATGGTTTGAGATGCAAGGGTCATAGGAGCGTCCCAAACGCAATATGCAGGTGGTTTCTCACTCCACTTCCCATCCTGCTATTGCCATAAGCCATACGCTATCAGCTCCCCTTTGGATAGAGATCCACTGCCTGATACCACTTCGCCAGAGCTGCAACTCGCGCCATCTGCTCGCTGGGCAATTGCAACGGACGACCACGACCATCCAACATGAGGCCGACCACACCGCCCTGCACCTCGCGCGTCACAGGGACGCCGGCTCCCATTCCGAGATTCACCTGCTTGGCAGGTTGCATCGTCACCTTGGCTTTTTTACCCAGTTCGAGCGGATAGAGCCGGAGGTCGCCGAAGGCGAGTTGATCGTTGATGGTCTTGCCATCGGGGAACGTAATCTCATAGTCGGCACAGAGTTCGCCGTTCTTCCCCTGCCCGATTGGAGCGACGCATGTCCCCAGATAAATCATGCAATCGCGGACGAAGACTTGGGTTGCTGCCTTCTCGTTGATCGTCGAGAGCACGCCCAAATGGGGCATCATAAAGATGCTGTCCACGGAAAGCATCGTGAACCCCAACGGTTCGTAGGCATCGACCATCATGAGCATCGACTGGATGCGGCGGGGAGCGTGCGAGAGAATCCCCCCGCTCCCCACAATCAAGTCCAGCTTCAGCATATCAACAAGGCTCTTGCCGGAAGTCTGCTGCTCGAACACATCAGAAATCGTCCGTTCCTGCTGTATGCCTTTCAAGCCGGTTGCGAGGGATTTATGATGGATCAACGCAAGCCGAAGGGCTTCGCGTGAGATTGCATGCTCGATCTGCAGCTCATCCAGCGTCTGTGGAATCGTCGTCGGCCGGATCATTTTATTTTTGATGCGATTGCGGAGCGTCTGCTCATCAATCGTGAATGGGACCCAACGCATGATATTGGCAAGCCCTGCCTCGGCTAGCACGTTGGAAATGCTATAGGACATTCCGAGGTTGGCGCTGACCGTGCGGTTGAATATCCCCTCGAAGACGGAGAACACGTCCGTCGTGGCCCCGCCGATATCAACGCCGATCAAATTCAAATGCTCCCGCTTCGCGATCGTCTCCATGATCACGCCGACCGCCGCCGGAGTCGGCATGATCGGCGCGCCGGCCATTTCGATGAGGTTTTTGTAGCCGGGGGCCTGAGCCATCACGTGTTCAAGAAAGAGATCGTGAATCTTGTGACGGGCGGGTGCGAGATTCTCTCTCTCCAATACAGGCCGAATGTTCTCGGTGATCTCTAGCGCGGTTTTCTGGCCGAGGATCTTCTTGACCTGTCCTTGCGCCTCTTTATTGCCGGCATAGACGAGCGGCAACCGGTAGGTGATGCCGAAACGCGGGCGAGGGTCAGCCGCGGCGACGTACTCCGCCATCTCCACCACGTGCGTCACGGCCCCGCCATCCGTCCCGCCGGACATCAAGATCATGTCCGGCCGCATGGAACGGATGCGTTCGATCTTCTCGTGCGGCAACCGTCCGTCGTTCGAGGCCAGCACGTCGATCACGATCGCGCCAGCGCCAAGTGCGCATCGCTGCGCACTTTCGCCGGTCATGTTCTGCACCACACCCGTCACCATCATCTGCAGACCGCCCCCTGCGCTGCTCGTGGAAATATAGATATCGACACCGGTCTTCGCATCGCGGCAGGGGGTGATGATCTTGTCCCCGTCCAGGATCTTGCGACCCGACAACTCTTCGATCTCCGCAATGGCGTTCAATACGCCTCGCGTCACGTCTTCAAACGGTGCTTCCACGGTCGTCGGCGCTTCACCACGATAGGTCTGCCGATACTCGTCTCCGATCTTTTCAATCAGAATGGCTTTTGTGGTGGTACTGCCGCAATCCGTGGCGACAATCACATTGAGGGGACGCTCGATCTTGGGCTGGTTCGACACAGAAGAAGTCATTGACCCGAAGCTTTCTTTACTGAAGACTTCGCTTCAATGAGGGCAATGAGGCGGGTACCACTGTCGCGGCGCTCAAGCAACCTCGCGACCTGCTCCACTTCTTTGGCGTTGAATGCAAACTCGATGATGGGCGTGAAGAAATGCAGGGCTTGGCTGCCGAGAAAATTCATCGGGCCCATGGATTCCAAAAAGACCGTCGCAGGGGCCGCCATGCCCCGCTTCACAATCACGTCAGCCATGCGTTCCATCAACTCGAGGTCTTCAACGGAGAAAGGTTGCTGGACAGATTGCGTGGCAAAGGCGTGCTGTAGACCGGCCCGCAAATCCCGGAGTCTTTTTGTGAGGTGTTCCCTGGACAAGGCGCGCATAAGTGCAGGTCAAACCAGGTCAAAACAGAAGTTGGAAGGCATTATATGGAGCACGTGGAATGGAGTCAATTGAGGCGGTCGAGGGATTTCCCTGGATTGTGATCAGCGAGCTAAAAGGATGCCACACTGCTCTCTATTCCTGCTTCTTTTCTCCTATTTTGCCTTCCGTTCCCTTCCAGAGCCGGACGATGTTGTCTTTGTGTTTGATCCAGATCAGTGTGCTGACGATGATCGAAAAGACGAGAAACTCCTGTCGCTGTTCGTTGACAATCGCCACAACCGGAAAGAGTCCGAAGGCGGCGAGCGCTCCGCCGGATGAGTAACGCCAGATCGCAACTGCTCCGAGCCAGATCAAAAGCAGTAGCAGGCCCATCGAGGGCGACAAACCCAACACCGATCCCAAGGCCGTTGCCACGCCCTTTCCACCTTTGAATCCTAGAAATGGCGAGAAGAGATGGCCCAAGATCGGCGAGATCGCGACGACCATGATAGAGGTTTCACCAGTGAGCCACTGCATCGCAGCCCAACCCATTACCCACCCTTTGCCCATATCTCCAAGGAGTGTGAGAACGCCGGCTTTGGTACCGGAGACGCGCAGTACATTCGTGAATCCAACGTTCTTGCTGCCGACCGTGCGGGGATCCGGCAGGTCCATGGCTTTGGACACCACGATACCGAAGGGAATGGCCCCCAGCAGATAGCCGGCTATCGCCATTAAAACGCAGAGGAGTTCTTCGTCCATGGATCAGAGGATTGTCGGGAGGAGGTGCGGAGAGCAGGGCAACTCAACAGATCCTTGGAGGATGCTCAAAAAGTCCGCTGTTCTCACCCACCCAGCCCCGGCGCGCCAAGACGCGCCGTTCCGCAGGCACGGCCGCAGCGAGTGAAGGGCCGAGGAGGTACATACCGCACTTCGTGTGAACCGTTTGCCCTTATAGCTATTCTTGGCGAACGGATAAATGCCTTCAGTACTGGCGGGCTTTTTCAGCATCCTCTACAGACCTTTGGCCACGACCTGTTTCCAAAAACTCCACACATACTGGCCACCCGAGATGTACCCGAGAACCAGGGAGATGTATAACGTCACGATTCCGGCCAAATGGAGGTTGCCGAGCTCCGCGAGGCCTGTGCCCTCGAGAATCAGCAGCACAATCGCAACGACTTGCAGCGCCATTTTGTATTTGCCGGTGGTTTCGGCTGCGATGATCATCCCTTCGCCGGCCGCGATGGCGCGGATCCCCGTGACGGCCACTTCGCGCGCAATCACGAGGATGGCGACCAGCGCACTCACCCGGTCGACGTTTACCAATAGAATCAAGGCAGAAAGTACCAAGAGTTTATCGGCGATGGGATCGAGCAACTTGCCGAGTTTCGTAACCTGACCGGTGCGGCGGGCGATATACCCGTCCAACATATCGGTCACGGCTGCGATCACGAAGATGACGGCGGCGCTCAAAGAACGGTCCGGTGTCGGCGTGATAAAGAGGGCCACAAACACGGGGATCAACAGAATCCGGACGACCGTGATGAAATTCGGCCAGTTGAGGGATTCTTGCCCGACTGCTCTCCAGGCTGCAAGTACGCGGTGCATGGTACGTTCAGTATCCTTTAAACAATTCCATTCTTCAACAAATCATGCAGATGGATGACGCCGACGATCTTCCCCTCGCCTTGGGTCACGACCAATGTTGTAATGGAATAGCGCTCCATCATCTCCACTGCCTTCGCGGCAAGATCGTCCGGACCAATTGATTTGGGGTTGCGCGACGCCAATTCACCGGCGGTTGCCTTGGCAAAATCACCTCCCCGTTGAATGAATCGACGCAAGTCGCCGTCCGTGATAATGCCGGCGAGCTTGCCGCTTCCATCGATGACGGTTGTCATCCCGAGCTTCTTCGCCGTCATCTCCAACATCGCCGTCGTGCCCGCAACCGTTTCCGAGACTTGAGGCACATCAGCTCCGGCATGCATCAGGTCTTTCACTCGCACCAACAAACGCCGACCAAGGGTGCCGCCCGGATGGAACTGTGCAAAATCTTCCTCTTTGAACCCGCGTTTCTGCAAGAGCGCCACGGCGAGTGCATCACCCATCGCGAGGGTAGCCGTCGTGCTCGCCGTCGGTGCCAATCCCATCGGACAGGCTTCTTCGGAGACTGACACATCCAGTGCGACGTCGCTGTTTTTGGCCAGCGTGGAGGTCATTCGCCCGGTCATGGCAACGACCCTGATGCCCATTCGCTCGACGTAGGGCAAGAGCTGGAGGATTTCTTGTGTCTCACCGCTGTTGGAAATCGCAATCAAGACGTCCTGCCGGCCCAACATCCCCAGATCGCCATGGATGCCCTCCGCCGGGTGGAGAAAGAACGCCGGCGTGCCGGTGCTGGCCATGGTCGCGGCAATCTTTTGCCCGATCAATCCGGATTTTCCCATGCCGGACACCACCACTTTACCTTTGCATGTGAGGAGAAGATCGACCGCTTTCGCGAACCCGCCATCTAGACGATCGATGAGGGATTGGATTGCGCGTGCCTCGATCGCCAGTACACGCTTGCCTTCATCGAGACTACCACCGCCACGTCGAGCGGAGGGCTGGGCCGCTACGTTGGTCTTTAATTTCGTGGTCTTGCTGCGTCGCATATCCGCATCACACGCTCAAGAAGTGATTTCAATTGATGGAGCGGAACCATATTGGGCCCGTCCGACAAAGCCTCGTCGGGATTCGGATGGACTTCCATAAAAAACCCGTCGACCCCGGCACCGGCTGCGGCGCAGGCCAAGGGCTCGACAAATTCTCGCTGGCCGCTGGATTTCGTGCCACCGCCGCCTGGCAGTTGCACACTATGGGTGGCGTCGAATACGACCGGATATCCGAAACTTCGAAGAATCGGGAACGAGCGCATGTCGACGATCAAATTGTTATACCCGAACGACGAGCCTCGCTCGGTCAGCACAATGCGTCTATTGCCGCATTCCTCGACTTTCTTCACCGCATTGCCCATTTCCAGCGGAGAGAGGAACTGGCCCTTTTTCACGTTCACGACTTTCCCCGTCTTCGCAGCTGCTATGAGCAAATCTGTTTGCCGGCACAGAAACGCGGGAATCTGCAATACATCGACCACCTTGCCCGCTTCGGTCGCTTGCTCTTCTGTATGGACATCCGTCAGCACGGGCAAGCCCAGCTGCTTTTTGACCTTCGCCAAGACTTCGAGCCCCTTTTCAATTCCGGGCCCGCGGAACGACCTGATCGAAGTCCGGTTGGCCTTGTCGAACGATGATTTGAAGACATAGGGAATGTCGAGCGACTTCGTGATTTCGGCAATCTGGCCAGCCGTTTCCATCACGAGCTGCTCGCTCTCAATCACGCAAGGCCCGGCGATCAAGAATGGCCGCTCCCCTTGGCCCGCCTTGAAGGAACCGATGTCGACAAGGTTCGCCATGTCTCCTTAATGCCCCAATTTCTTCCGCAGCGCCGCGCCGATAAACCCGCTGAACAACGGATGGGGGCGATGCGGGCGCGAGCAGTATTCGGGATGGAACTGCGTGGCGAGGAACCAGGGATGGTTCTTGAGCTCGACGATTTCGACCAACCGGCCGTCCGGCGACAGCCCGCTCAACACCAGCCCCTTCGCAGTCAATTGTTCGCGATAGGCATTGTTGAATTCATACCGATGGCGGTGCCGCTCACGAACCTCGCTCACCCCGTACATCTTCTGGGCGAGCGTGCCCTCTCCAAGTTTGCAGAGGTAACTCCCCAACCGCATCGTGCCACCCTTGTCGCTGACGCCATGTTGATCCAGCATCAAATGAATGACCGGATGCGGTGACGCCTCATCGAACTCGGCACTATTGGCCCCGGTCAACCCGGCCACGTTCCGCGCGAATTCAATCGTCGCGCACTGCATCCCAAGGCAAAGCCCCAGGAAAGGAACCTGCCGTTCCCGCGCATAGCGGATCGTCGTGATTTTTCCTTCAATCCCTCTGGTCCCGAAACCACCGGGGATCAGAATCCCGTCGGCCTCCCGCAAAATCCGCTCGGTCCCCTGCCGCTCGACATCCTCGGACTCGATCCAATTGATGTTCACTCTGGTTTCATGGTCGATGCCGCCGTGAACGAGCGCTTCGGCCAAGCTCTTGTAACATTCCTTCAGCCCCGCATATTTCCCGACGAGCGCCACGGAGATTTCATGCTTGGGATGTTTGATCTTCTGCACCATCGCATCCCACTCGCGAAGATTCGGCGGACCGGTTTCCAGCTTCAATAACCGAACAATAAGTTCGTCCAAGCCTTCCTTCCGGAAGACGATCGGCACTTCGTAGATCGTCTCCACGTCCTTAGCCGTGATGACCGCGTCTTTTTCGACATTGCAGAACATCGCGATCTTGGCCTTCATCTCGGGCGGTATGTAGCGGTCGGTGCGGCAGAGAAGGATATTCGGCTGGATACCGATTTCGCGCAGCTTGTTCACCGAATGCTGGGTCGGCTTCGTTTTCAGCTCCCCGGCTGCACCAATATACGGAACGAGGGTCAGATGCACGTAGAGCACATTATCGCGTCCGACGTCGTAGGGCATCTGCCGGATCGCTTCGAGGAACGGGAGGCTCTCGATGTCGCCCACGGTCCCGCCGATCTCGACGATCGTCACATCCATCCCCTGCGAAATCCGCATGATGCATTGCTTGATCTCGTCGGTGATATGGGGCACGACCTGAACGGTGCCGCCCAGATAATCACCACGCCGTTCTTTGGTAATGACGGAATTGTAGATGCGGCCGGTCGTATAGTTGTTTTCTTTCGTCAGCGTCAACGAGGTATAGCGCTCGTAATGACCGAGATCCAGATCGGTCTCCGCTCCGTCGTCCGTGACATAGACTTCCCCATGCTGATAGGGATTCATCGTCCCGGGATCGACGTTGATGTAGGGATCGAGTTTCAGGAAGGTGATCTTGAGGCCCCGGCTCTCCATCAAATTGCCGATGGACGCCGACGCCAGCCCCTTGCCCAAGGATGAGACGACGCCACCAGTGACGAATATGAATTTGCTCATCGTGGCCTCCATCCTGCGCGATCGGATAATTCGGACCCGCATCCCGTCATGATCGATTCGACGTTTGCGGCTGCTTATTCAGCTCAAGCTGTCGCAAGATTTCGCTCACTGATACGGCATCTGCCGGCGTATCGACACGCAGAGACTCATGCTTGGTTTCCCAGACTTTGATGGAAATGCCGTGCTCGAGCGCTCGCAACTGCTCCAACTTTTCCGCATCTTCCAACACTCCGGTCGGCAATGCCGCCAATTTTAGGAGCGTCTCCCTTGTATAGATGTAGACTCCCACATGGATATAGTGCAACCCTGCGGTGGCCTGCCGGCTGAGATCGTCTCGGACCAACGGGATCGGTGCACGCGAAAAGTACAGCGCACGTCCCTGTTGATCGGTGACCACTTTGACGACAGCGGGATTCTGGAGATCCTCGGTGGAGCAAATGGCGCGCTTGAGCGTGCCCATCTCGGCACCGGACTCAACAAAGGGCTCGATCAGATCGGCTAATAATTCCGGATCGACAGGAATCTCGTCTCCCTGCAGATCGACGAAAAATCTGCCTGCCCGCGACCGGGCCACGCCGGCCACGCGATCCGTCCCGCTACGAAAGTCCCCGTTCATCAAAATCGCCTGTCCGCCGAATTGCTCCACCGCTTGCTGAATCCGTTCGTCGTCGGTCGCGACCAAAACATCTGCTACGACCCGGCAGGCGGCAGCCTGTTCGTAGACATGTTGAATCATCGGCTTCCGACCGAGCATGGCCAGAGGTTTCCCGGGAAAGCGCGAAGAGCCATATCTCGCCGGAATCACCACGGTCACATTCGGTGTCGGCTTAGTCACTCCCCAGCGCCTCCGTCAGTTGTTGAGCCGAGACCGTCGCGGTGCCGATCATGCCGACGACGATTCCGGCGGCGTAATTTGCGAGCGCCGCGGCCTCCCGCATCGAGGCTCCGGTCGACAGGGCCAAGGCGAGAGTGCCGACCACGGTATCGCCAGCACCGGTCACATCGTAGACTTGTCGCGCCTGGGTGGGAAGGTGCCAGGAGACCCCGTCGCCCTCAAACAAACTCATCCCCTTTTCTCCACGGGTCACCAGCACGCACTGGCAGCCCAGCCGTTGGCGGAGAATTTCTCCGGCCTCTTGAATCGTCTGATCGCCATCACCGTGGAGACCGGCGGCCTGAGTTGCCTCAAGGTGATTCGGGGTGACGAGGGTGACTCCTTTATAGAACCCGAAGTGCTCAACTTTAGGATCGACGATGATAGGGACTTTTCGCAGCGTGGCCAGCCTGGTCAATTCCGCCATCAACCCCGCCGTTACCACGCCTTTGGCATAGTCCGAGACAACCAGACAGGTCAATTCACCTATCCTGGATTCGACATACCGCAGAATCCGCTTCTGGAGTTGGGGCTTCAGTTCCCCCTTCCGCTCGATGTCGTACCGAACAATCTGCTGGTTATGCGCGATGACTCTCGACTTCTTGATCGTCGGCCGCTCCTGATCGATGACGACACCGCCACGGCCGGACCGCTTCGAACCCAACTCTTTCAGGAGAATC
>DATIFR010000252.1:0-13774 GCA_035455145.1 Nitrospira sp. | reverse complement strand
CTCGCAGGTCTGGCTGCCGAAGGCACGACGGAAGTCCTGCGCGTCTATCATCTGGATCGCGGCTATGAACGGATCGAAGAGAAGTTACTTGGGTTGGGAGCGGTCATTGAACGACGGAAAGAGTGAACGATGCTGACCATTGCGCTCTGTAAGGGGAAGTTGATTGAACCGACGATCGAGTTGTTTGCTCGGGCCGGCTATAACGCGATGCAGCTTGCGACCGACAGCCGTCGGCTGGTGTTCCCTTGTCCGGAGATCGGGATGACCTTTCTCATTGTCAGGCCCACCGACGTGCCGACGTATGTGGAATACGGGGCGGCGGACGTCGGAATCGTCGGGAAAGATGTGCTGTTGGAGCAGGATAGCGATGTATATGAGCCATTGGATTTAGGGTTCGGAGCGTGTAGAATTGCCGTCGCCGCGCTCGAGGGAGAAGAATCGCGCGACCGGCTCTCGTCAAAAATCCGGGTCGCCACCAAATATCCGAAGATCACGGAGCGGTATTTCAATCAGCGTGGCGTGCCGGTCGAAATCATCAAGCTCTACGGCTCGATCGAACTGGCACCGATTGTCGGATTGGCGGATCGTATCGTCGATTTGGTCGAAACCGGCAGCACGCTGAAGGCGCACGATCTGGTCGAGGTGGAGTGCATCGCTCAGTCCACCGCGCGCTTGATCGTCAATAGAGCCAGCCTCAAATTGAAACACAAGGCCGTGACGGAGCTGGTCAGGAAGCTTCGGGCCGCCTGTCTCAAGACGCAACGGTCTCGTCAGGCCGCTGCACCGAAGTTGTCGCGTAAGGCGGGTCGCCAAGGGAAACGGACGCGCGGATGAAAATTGTCGGCTCCACCGATCGTGCCTTCATTCCTACGCTCAAGAAAGTGGCTGCACGTGCCCGGGTACAAGGGGCGGTGGTCGAGAAACCGGTGAAGGCGATCCTGCAAGCCGTCGAACGAAGCGGCGATAAGGCCGTTCTGCGCTTCACCAAACAGTTCGACAAGGTCTCCCTCAAGCCAGATCAGCTCAAAGTCACTCCGGAAGAAATCAAAGAAGCATACTTCCATATTCGGAAAGATGAAGGGGATGCGCTGCGTTTCGCCGCGCAGCGAATCACCGCCTTTCATGAGCGCCAGCGGACCAAGACCTGGATGTATCAGGACGGCGCGGTGACGTTAGGGCAGGTAGTGACACCGATTGATGCGGTGGGAGTCTATGTTCCCGGAGGGAAGGCGGTATACCCCTCGACGGTGCTGATGAGCGCCATTCCGGCCAAGGTTGCCGGGGTTCAACGGATCGTGATGTGTACACCGCCTCAAAAAGGCGGGATCAACCCCTATCTGCTGGTGGCGGCGGACATCGCCGGGGTGACGGAGATCTATCGCATTGGCGGAGTTCAGGCGATCGGTGCCCTGGCCTTCGGCACGAAGACCATTCCAAAGGTCGACAAGATTGTCGGCCCCGGAAACATCTATGTCGCGACGGCCAAGCGGATGTTGTATGGCACCGTCGGCATTGACATGGTGGCAGGACCCAGTGAGTTGCTGGTTGTAGCGGATGACGACGCCAAGGCGGCGCATGTGGCGGCCGACCTGCTCTGTGAAGCTGAACATGATGAGGATGCGCAAGTCTGGCTGGTGACGACCTCCGCATCGTTAGCCAAAGATGTGGTCTCTTTGGTGGAGAGCCAACTCAAGGGACTGCAACGGGAGAAGATCGCGGCCAAGTCGATCGCGCGACATTCGGTTGCGTTCGTGGTCACCACCATGGACGAAGCGATCGATGTCGCCAATGAGATCGCAGCGGAACACCTCACGTTGTCCGTGGACGAACCGTTCGATTACCTCGAAAAGATCCGGCACGCTGGCGCCCTGTTTCTGGGCCGCCATACTCCGCCGTCAGTGGCGGACTATATCGCGGGACCGAACCATGTGCTGCCGACAGGTGCGACGGCTCGATTTTTTTCCGCGCTGTCCCTCCATGATTACACGAAGATCAGCAACATCGTGCACTACACGAAGGAGGAGTTGAGCAAAGTGAAGGACCACCTTGTTCGTCTCGCCCATATCGAAGGCTTCGACGCCCACGCGAAGTCGGCCCAAAGCAGGTTCTCATGAAGAAAAACGGATCGGCACTCAGACAATCGAACCTTCACCGCGCGACGAAGGAAACGGACATTCGTGTCGAATGGACGCTGGACGGCAGCGGGCAGGGGAAAATCGACACCGGGATTCGGTTTTTCGACCACATGCTCGAATTGCTTTCGAAGCACGGCTTTTTCGATCTCACCGTGCAGGCAAAGGGCGACATCGACATCGATGAACATCACACAGTCGAGGATGTCGGCATCGTCATGGGCAAAGCACTGCACCAGGCCTTGGGTGAAAAAGCCGGCATTAAGCGCTTCGGGTTTGCTTCAGCACCGCTGGACGAGACCTTGGCACAGGTCACTGTTGATCTAAGCGGCCGGCCATTCCTCGTGTACAACGTGAATTTGCCGGATCGGAAGATCAAAGCGTTCGACCTCGGCCTGTTCGAAGATTTCTTTCAGGCCTTCGTCACGCACGGTGGGCTCAATCTGCACGTGAATCTGATGTATGGGCGCAACCCGCACCACATCATGGAAGCGATCTTCAAAGCCACGGCGAAAGCGCTGGACCAGGCGACGATGTTGGAAGAGCGATTGGCCGGGAAGGTGCTGTCCACGAAAGGGATGCTGTAGCGAAATCAAATTGGCAACGCCGAACAACTTGGGGGGCAGGCTGCTGATTCAGCCTGCCCCCTTTTCTTTTCAAAGAGGGGAGTGGCGGGATAGAGCCGGTTGCGGTATTGTTACGGCCTTACGGCTAGGCATGGGGCGAGAGGTGAGAGGCAATAGGCAATAGGTTGGAAGGGAGCGAAGATGTTCCCTCTTGCCACTAGCCTCGAGCCTCTGGCCTCCACGAAGTGGTTATGATCGCGATCATCGACTACGGCATGGGCAATTTGCGGAGTGTCTCCAAGGCCTTTGAGGCGATGGGGCACAAGTCCGTGGTCACACGTGATGCGGCGGCGATCAAGAATGCAAGCCATGTCGTGCTCCCCGGCGTCGGAGCATTCGGCGATTGCATGGCGAACCTGGAGCGGTTCGATTTGGTTGAACCCATACGCTCCACCATTCAATCGGGAAAACCATTCCTCGGAATTTGTTTGGGGCTCCAATTGCTGTTTACGGAAAGTGAAGAGTTCGGGATGCACAAAGGGCTTGGCATTCTTCCCGGCAGGGTTCGGCGATTTGCCGTTGATCCGTCATTGAAAGTGCCGCACATGGGATGGAATCAAGTGAACGTGCAGCGAGCCTGTCCGTTGTTCGAGGGGATTGCGGACGGTTCAAACTGGTACTTTGTGCATTCCTATTTCGTCGATCCGTCCGATCGCAACATCACGGCCACCACGACGACCTATGGTGTCCCGTTTGTGTCGAGTATCTGGAAGGATAATGTCGTGGCCTGCCAGTTCCATCCGGAAAAAAGCCAAGCGGTCGGGTTGCGACTGATCAAGAACTTCGGGTCATGGCATTTGTAACAGTGAGGGGGAAGTGGTGAGAAGTAAGGGGTTTCAGGTGTGCCACGGCCCGTGTCCTATTGCGCATCTTTCATCCAGCGGTTTCACGCTTCTTGTGATGATGCTGACGCTGTTATCAGGCTGCAGTGGCCAGAAGGTGACGACCAAGTCGTCCTCGGAGCTCCCACGTTATCAGATTCGGACGATGGCGTTGGTCCCCTTCACATCCATTGCCACGCCGCAAGTCCGTGACCAGGCCGAGCCGTATATCTCGACCCCTCAAAGCGTACGTCTGTCCGACATTTCTATCTCGGTGCCATCGAACGTGGAGCCGCCTCCACGGAACACGGTGCCCGTGCCAGGTTATGCGGCCGAAAAAGTGACTCAGTTATTCTGGAGTAGACTCAAAATGAGAGAGGGAGTCACAGTTTCGTATTCCAGCGAGTCAGCAAGGGCCTCCGGCAGTATGGAGACCGCCAAGATGACGCCGGAGATGGCCGGGGCGGCTCTTGCCAAACTGCTGAAGGTTGATGCGGCTTTGATCGGGCAGGTTCTCGTATTTCAGGAACGAGTTGGAAGCCGCATGGGGGCCAGCCCTCCAGCTGCCGTGGGGTTTGAGATCAAAGCGGTCGCAGCGGACGGGCAAGTTCTGTGGATCGGGAATTACTACGAGCGGCAGCGGCCGATGACGGAAGATCTCATAGGATTTATCGGGCGATGGGCATTCGTCACAGCCGACGAACTGGCACAGTACGGTGTTGATGAAATCATGAAAACATTTCCGTTCGGTACGGGCGGAAAGCCGTGAGGGAAAAGGCGCTCGCATGATCGTGATTCCTGCAATAGATCTGAAGGATGGGCGTTGTGTGCGACTTCGCCAGGGAGATATGGCGGCGGAGACGGTCTATTCCGAGGATGTGCCGTCGGTCGCACGCAAATGGCAACAGGCCGGCGCAAGCGTGATTCATGTGGTTGACTTGAACGGCGCCGTCGACGGAGAGCCACGGAATCTTCCGCAAATCGAAGCAGTCATGAAGACGGTGAGTGTGAAGGTTCAGGTCGGCGGTGGTATCAGAAACATGGACAGCGTGCGTCGATATCTTCAAGCGGGGGTTTCCCGCGTTGTGTTGGGAACTGCGGCACTGACGGATCGTGCTTTCTTGAAGCAGGCCTGCAAGGAATTTCCGCGACGCATTCTGCTTGGCCTGGACGCCCGCGACGGGAAAGTGGCGGTGAAGGGCTGGACAGCGGTGTCTGAAACGAAGGCCATCGATTTGCTCAAGGAACTTTCCGGATATGAGATTGGCGCGGTGATCTATACCGATATTTCACGGGACGGCATGTTGAGCGGGCCGAATCTTCCGGCGTTGAAGGAAGTGGTGGCGTTTTCGTCCTTTCCGGTCATCGCGTCCGGCGGCATTACCCGCGTGGAAGATCTTCGAGCCGTGCAGTCGATCGGTCCCCGCATCGAGGGGGCGATTGTGGGGAAAGCGCTCTATGACGGCAAGCTCGATCTGGGCGCGGCTGTTCGAGCGCTGGGCTGACCATGCTGACAAAACGGATCATTCCTTGTCTTGATGTGAAAGACGGTCGCGTCGTCAAGGGCGTGAGTTTCGTCAATCTCCGGGACGCGGGTGATCCAGTGGAAGTGGCGACGGTCTACGATCGCGAGGGAGCCGATGAGCTCTGCTTTCTCGACATCACGGCCTCGCACGAAAATCGGAAGACGATCATCGATGTCGTCGAGCGGACCGCCGCACATGTATTCATGCCTGTGACGGTCGGTGGAGGGGTGAGAACGCTCGATGACATCAGAAACTTACTGAATGCCGGGGCGGACAAGGTCAGCATCAATACGGCGGTTGTACAGCGGCCTGAGTTCGTGAAGGAAGCAGCCGAACGGTTCGGTACGCAATGCATCGTCGTGGCGATTGATGCGAAACGAGGGGCTTCCTTGAATCAATGGGAGGTATTCACGCACGGCGGCCGCAAGCCGACCGGTCTCGATGCGATCGAGTGGGCGAAGAGGATGGAGAACTACGGCGCCGGCGAAATCCTATTAACCAGCATGGACCAGGATGGTCAGCAAACCGGCTATGATATTGGCTTGACGGCTGCAGTCTCCGAACGAGTGAACATCCCGGTTATTGCCTCAGGAGGGGTGGGCACGCTCGAACACCTGTACGATGGGTTCATGAAAGGCAAGGCCGATGCGGTGCTGGCTGCTTCAATTTTTCACTTCCGAACCTATACGATTCCGCAGGCAAAGGCCTATCTTCGTGAGCGCGGAGTGCCCGTGCGTCTCGAACTGGCCGCACAGGTCGCGCGATCATGACTCAGACGGGAACAGGCGAATTCAAGTTCGACGAGCAGGGCCTCCTTCCGGCTGTGGTCCAGGATTGGCTGGACGGGACGGTGCTCATGCTCGGTTACATGAATCAGGAAGCGATCGGCAAGACGCTTTCCACCAAGTCCGTCCACTTCTGGAGTCGTTCGCGGAAGAAACTCTGGGAGAAGGGTGAAACCTCCGGCAACAAGCTGCTGGTGAAAGAACTCTTCATAGATTGCGATCGCGATACGATTTTGGTGAAGGCGCAGGCAATGGGGCCGACATGTCATACAGGGGAGCGGGCCTGTTTCTTCTCTAAACTCGACGAACAGGGTGTCAGCCTGCCGGGGAACACGCCCGAGGCTTTCGGCGGGATTCTCGAGGGGGTGCTGCGGACTATCCGAGACCGTCGGGCCAATCCGCAGCCTGGATCCTACACGGCCAAGCTGTTCGAAGGCGGGCACGACAAAATTCTCAAGAAAGTGGCCGAAGAGGCCGGTGAGGTGATTATTGCGGCCAAGGGAGGAAAGAAAGAGGAAATCATCTATGAAGTCGCCGATCTCTTTTTCCATACCTTAATGGTGCTGGGCTATCACAATGTAGCCCTTCAGGACATTTATCAGGAACTGGGAAAACGATTTGGCAAGTCCGGGCTCAGGTCTGAGAACTGAGGAGGGCTGGTTATGAGCGATTGCCTCTTCTGCAAGATGGTCGAGAAGAAAATCCCTGCGAAGATCGTTCATGAAGACGAGCATTTGCTGGCCTTTGACGACATCCATCCGCAGGCCCCTGTGCATACGCTGGTGATTCCGAAGAAGCATGTGGCGGCGATTCAGGATTGTGGGGTGCAAGACCAAGAGCTCCTGGGGAAGCTTCTCCTCATTTGTACGAAGGTCGCGAAACAGAAGGGCTTATCCGAAACTGGCTACCGGTTGGTGGCCAATACGGGGCGAGACGGCGGCCAGACGGTATTCCATCTTCATTTCCACATCATGGGTGGACGACACATGGCCTGGCCTCCGGGCTAGATGAATGGCTGGAAAGCGGCTCAGGCTCCCTCCTCAACATTGACAGATTTCCTTGCCGTCTGTTAGTCTGACCGGTCAATTTTTTCGATTACTTACGAATACCGACCTCACTGATCTTGAAGTGGGGAAACAGGAGCCACGACTCCCATGGGCCGAGGCCTGATTTCCGACGATATCATCAATCAAATCAGGGACCGGACGGATATCGTGGAGATCGTCGGCCAACATGTGAGTCTGACCAGAGCGGGCCAGAATCTCAAAGGGCTTTGTCCATTCCACCAAGAGAAGAGTCCGTCATTCACCGTCAGCCCTTCCCGACAAATCTTCCATTGCTTCGGTTGCGGGGCAGGAGGAAATGTCTTCACGTTTCTGACCAGGATTACTGGGGCAAGTTTTCCCGAAACGGTGCGTGACCTCGGACGAAAAGTTGGGATCGAAGTTCAAGAGTCCGCCGTCCAGGGAGGTCCTCAGGCTGCGCAGACGGGCCGCATTGAGCAATTGAATCGGGCTGCCGCAGCGTGGTTCCAGCAGAACCTTCGCGAAGCACAGGGCGGAACGGAGGCTCGCGAGTACCTGGTCCGTCGAGGGATTCAGCAGGCGACCATCGATCGATTCAGTATCGGCGTGGCGCCGGCTGAATGGGATGGGTTGATCAAGTCGCTGACCAAGCAGGGGTTCTCACAGGGCGATCTGGCCTCGGCGGGGTTGATCATTGCGCGGGACAGCGGCAGTGGATTCTACGATCGGTTTCGGGCGCGGGTCATGTTCACCATCACAGACTTGCGCAAGCGCGTCGTAGGGTTCGGAGGCCGTGTGCTCGGCGAGGGAACACCTAAATACCTGAACTCTCCGGACACGGCGCTATTTAAGAAAGGGCAGACGCTCTTTGCGCTTGATGTGGCACGGGAAGCCGTGACCCGCACAAAGACGGTCATTGTTGTCGAAGGGTATTTCGATGCGATTGCGCTGCACCAGGCCGGATTGACCCATACGGTCGCCACACTTGGAACGGCGTTGACCCTCGAACATATCCAGGTGCTGCGGCGATTCGCATCAAAAGTCGTTTTACTCTTCGATCCCGATGCCGCTGGCGAGCGCGCGGCATTGCGAGGATTGGATTTGTTCGTCAACAGCGGGCTCGGCGTGAAGGTCGTGACCCTGCCGGCCGGCGAAGACCCCGACACGTATGTGAGAAAGGAAGGTCCTGAATCCTTCGCTCGTCTGGAGGAGCAGGCGCCGAGTCTGCTGGATTTTGCCTTGGAGCATAGCCTGAAGACCGCGGAGTCGAGCACGATCGAAGGCCGCATCCGTAGTGTGGATGAAGTGTTGCGGATCTTGCAAAAGAGCGAGCATCCGATCGAACGAGAAGAACGGATCCGGCTCGTGGCCGAGAGGCTCGGCATCAACCAGCAACGCTTGATTGAACGATATCCTGCGTTGCTCAAGCAGGAAGGCCGGCGGCCGGTCAGTGT
This sequence comes from Nitrospira sp., assembly GCA_035455145.1. Lineage (GTDB taxonomy): Bacteria > Nitrospirota > Nitrospiria > Nitrospirales > Nitrospiraceae > Nitrospira_C. The sequence goes on along the minus strand of DATIFR010000252.1, from coordinate 5,405 downwards.
CACGGCTGCATTCCCGGCTGCGCCGTCATACAAAGGCGTACCGGAGGAGCGAGACCTCGTCTATCTGCTGCTGCACGGACATTTGACGCCAGCCGACCTGCGGCGAGTGCGGCCTGAAACCTTCTCGGTTCCAGCCTGCCGGATGGTGGTGGAAAAGGCGTTGGCTCATCTTGGCCAGGACGGACGGGTTGGGCTGCGCCATCTCCTCGATACGATTGTGGATGATCCGGATTGTGGGCCGCTTGCGACGGAGTTGTCGATGCGCGAGGAGCATTTCGATGATGTGCGTGCGCATGTCCAAGGTTGCCTCGACACCCTCGATCGAAAGAGGGCGGAGTCGGTCTTGCGGGAGCTAATCGCGCAGTTGAAGGCCGCCGAGCGAGAGGGGCGGATCGAGGATGCTCAGGCGCTGAATGCGCGTGTGAACGAGTTACGACTGCAGAAAGCCGGTCGGCCTGCGACTGGCGTACTTTCTTTGGTTAAGGAGTAGGTATGGCGAAACAAGAATTGCTCGTGGAAGTGAAGAAGCTGATCTCGATCGGGAAAGAGAAAGGCTTTCTCACCTACGACGAGTTGAATAGCACGTTGCCGGCGGAAGTCGTGTCCTCCGAACAGTTCGGCAGCATCATGACGATGTTCGGCGAGATGGACATCGAGATCGTGGATGCTCCGGAGGGAACCGAGCGCCAGCAGAAGAACCGTAGCGGCGATCAGGAAGATAGCGGTGAAGAGGTCGAAGAGGCTGAGGCAAGCGAGGAGAACGAAAAGGAAATCGATCTGACGCCTGGCGCGCTGAGCCGCACGGATGATCCGGTGCGCCTCTATCTGAAAGAAATGGGCAGCGTCGCGCTCTTGAGCCGTGAGGGCGAGATCGAAATCGCCAAACGCATCGAAGAGGGAAAGCGGGACATCGCGTTCGTCATCTACGGCATGCCGATGACGATCGAATTTATCTTATCGCTGCGCGAGCAACTCAAGAACGGCAAGATCGACGTCCGCGAGATCGTGCCGATTCAGGAAACCGAGGAGGACTTCGAAGAGGAGGAAGTCGAGCGGGACTACGAGGAATTGCGGCTGAAGACGCTGGAAGGTTTGAATGCCGTCCGCAAGGTCTCGAACTCGCTGAAGGGTCTCTATGAAAAGTCGCGGCAAGCGGCGAAAGATCCTGCGAAACTCAAGAAGATCAAGAAGCAAATCGACGCCATTCGCGAACAGGTCGTCGACAAGATGGAAGCGGTCAACCTGCACGGTGTGCTCAAAGACCGGATGGTGCAGCGTGTGCGGGAGATGGCGATTCAGATCCGGACCGCGGAGCGCGAAATCGCCAGCTGCCAGCGGCGTCTCGGAGTCGGGGGAGAGGCGGGGGCTGAACTCCTGCGGAAGCTCTGCCGGGAGAAGAAAGATTTTCTGGCGGTCAAGCGAAAGACGGGCGTGTCGGAAGACGGTCTCCAGGACATTAAGAAGGTGTATCAGGCCGCCAAGAGCCGTATCCGGCAGTTAGAAACGGAAGAGGCCTTAGTTTCAGGGGAAGAGATCAAGGATGCGGTTAAACATCTGGACGTGGCGGAAGAAAAGGTCAAGCGCGGCAAGGCCGAACTGGTTGAGGCCAATCTCCGTCTCGTCGTCAGCATTGCCAAAAAGTATACGAACCGGGGCCTGCAGTTTCTCGACTTGATTCAGGAAGGCAACATCGGCCTGATGAAGGCGGTCGATAAGTTCGAGTACAAGCGAGGCTACAAGTTCAGTACCTATGCGACCTGGTGGATTCGGCAGGCGATTACGCGTGCCATAGCGGACCAGGCTCGGACGATCCGCATTCCCGTTCACATGATCGAAACGATCAACAAGCTCATTCGCACGTCTCGCCACCTGGTTCAGAAGCTGGGACGCGAACCGACCCCGGAAGAAATTGCCGAGCGAATGGATTTGCCCCTCGACAAAGTGCGGAAGATTTTGAAAATCGCGCGTGAGCCGATTTCACTGGAAACACCCATCGGCGAAGAGGAAGACAGCCATTTGGGCGACTTTATCGAGGACAAGAAGGCGATCTCGCCGCTGGAAGCTGCCATTCGGTACGACCTTCAACGCCAGATCAACAGCGCGTTGGAAACGCTCACGCCGAGGGAGGAAAAAGTATTGCGGAAACGCTTTGGTATCGGCGAAGCGACCGACCACACGCTGGAGGAGGTCGGTCAGGATTTCGAGGTCACACGTGAGCGTATACGTCAGATCGAGGCGAAGGCCTTGCGTAAGCTGCGTCATCCGAGCCGGAGCAAGAAACTGCGGAGTTTTGTCGAAAGTCTGTGAGGTAGTGCGGGGTAATTTGACTCCGTCTTCTCGTCAGCCTAGAATCAAATGCACGTGTCTGCGGGTCAGGCGCGGCGAGTCATCTGCAGACTCCCTGATCGGGGCCCATAGCTCAGGTGGTTAGAGCGGCTGACTCATAATCAGCTGGTCCTAGGTTCGAGTCCTAGTGGGCCCACCAGAAGGACCGGCACGGTCACTGTGGCCCGGCAGGTGGGACTTCCATACAACAGGAGTGCATTGAACCAACATCTCTCCCCCCTCATCGAACTGCAGAAGCTGGATCTCCGCATTATGGAGATCAACGAGCAACGTCGAAAGATCCCCGAACGCCTTCACGCTGTCGAAGCGCCATTACGAGAAGCGAGGCAGCTGCTTCAGGACACCAACGCCGCCCTCGACACATTGGTCAAGGAGCGGCGTTCCCATGAAAAGGATGTGGAGGCGCAGGATGCGCACACGGATAAGATGCGCGCACGCCTGACTGAGCTCAAGACGAACAAGGAATATCAGGCCCACCTCTTCGAATTGCAGATGGCGAATAAGAAAAAGTCGGAAATTGAAGACAAAGTGCTCGCTTGCATGGAGAAGATCGAGCAGCTTCAGCAAACGGCCAAAGACGTGAAGAATCGATTTGAGGCTGCTGAGAAAGTGTTTGCCCAAGAAAAACAGGTTCTCGACGAACTCGATCAAAAGATGTCGGCAGAGTTGGCTGAACTTGAGGTTCAGCAGCGGGACCGTGCGGCGCATGTCGAGCCGTCGCTTCTGAGTCGCTACACGAAACTCAAAGCTGCCAGAAAGGATCAGGCGCTGGCGGCGATCAAGGGGGGCATGTGCGCCGGATGCCGCCTGCAGATTCCTCCGCAGCTGATCGCTGAGGTTAAGCGATCACAAGACCTCCACACCTGTCCCTACTGCCATCGGATACTATACTGGGACGGGGAAGTGTCGGCCGACCAGAAAGTTCAGGACCTGGTCAAGCCGTCGGATCTGGAAGTGGGCGAGTCGGTCTAGCTCACTGTTTCGCCGAGCACGGCCTTGGTCGTCTTGAAATGAAGCTTGGCCACAGTTCCCAATCGTTCCTGCCCGTATTTCTTCACGAGCATTTTCCCCGCCAGTTCGACAGCCGGTGAGGCACCCTTCGGCAATGTGGTTCCGATTTCCTCTGAGAGGCGCTTTAAACGCAGGAGGAATTCGGCGCGTGCCACGATAGAGGCGGCGGCGACCGCCAAGTCCGACTCGGCTTTGGTACGTTGTTCCAGGACGATCTTCTGTCCTTTCTCCTGCAGGGCGTTCAAGATGAGCCGCTCGTCGCCGAATTGATCGGATATCGCCCGTTCGCACGAAACCCGTTCAAGCAAATTCTCCAGTGCTTTCGCGTGCCCCCAGGCGAGCAGCCGGTTCAGATTTTTGATCTTGGCGTAGAGTTCGTTGTACTTGTGCGGGCCGATCGCAATCACGCTGTGCGGGCAGATGGTTTTGATGTCCGGAGCCATTTCCAGAATACGGCCGTCGGAGATTTTTTTGCTGTCGCGCACCTGCATCAGGGCCAGTTCGCCTTGCGTGGTCGCATCCACGAATACTGCTGCAATGACGAGGGGGCCAAAATAGTCACCCTTGCCGGATTCATCGATTCCGATTCGTTCGATTGCGCGGTGAGGCATCAAAACCAGGCGGGTCCCTGTGGCAATTCTTATGACTGCGCGGTAATCTAACAGACCATGATGAGACGGTCAATTTTGGTCGCACGAGGGTGAGTGTGGAGGGGAGGAGAGGGATGGGGGCATCTCTGAGAAACGTTCATGCGAGGCCGACGATCGGCGCCCTGCTGATCCTGTTTATGCTGGTGAGCGGATGTGAAACGAATCCGTACACCGGGCGGTCCCAGTTGCTCATGACCTCCGTTGCTGAAGAAATGCAGATGGGGGCGCAGGCGTATAGTCAGGTCAAGAGCGATCCTAAAATGAAACAGTCGCAAGATCCGCGTGAGATTGAACCGGTCAAGCGTGTGGCGGCCAGAATTATTGAGGCATCGAAGCGGTCCAAATATGCAGAGATGGCCAAGCAGTTTCAATGGGAAGTGACGGTGATCAAGGACGACAAAACGATGAATGCCTTCGCGCTGCCGGGGGGAAAGATCGCTGTGTATACCGGCATTTTCCCCGTCGCGAAAACAGAAGCAGGTCTTGCCGCGGTCTTAGGGCATGAGGTCACCCATGCATTGGCTCGTCACGGTGCCGAAAGAATGAGCCAAGGTCAGCTGACAAATGCGGCGCTCGAAGCAATAGGTATGGCAGTCGGTTCCAGCGGGATGAATCCAGTTTTGTCTCAGGGCGCGATGGCGGCGTTGGGAGCCGGGGCGCAAGTAGGCGTATTGCTTCCGTTCAGTCGCGCACACGAATCCGAGGCGGATTACATCGGGATCTTGCTTGCGGCAGATGCGGGCTACGATCCGCGCGAGTCCATCCACCTCTGGGAACGCATGGAACAGCTCTCTGGCGGGGGGGGACCATCGGAGTTTTTGTCGACCCATCCGGGCCATGAAACGAGAATCGCTCGGCTGAAGACCTCGATGCCCGAAGCGTTGGCCATTTATCAAAAGCGACAGCCTGTACCTACTGTCGAACTTCCTCCCGTCGGACGCTGAAGGTCACCTTCTGGGGTCTTGGGTTCTCGTTTTTCATGCAAGCTGGCTAGCCTGTCGACTCGACGAAGGCGTGAAGCAGTTCAGAAGGCGCATTTTATGGGAACGTTTCTCTCGCGGCAGTCGACTGGGTGGAGGGATGGTTCACGAGCTTGGAATTCATTCAGTCGTTTCAGGAGGATCAGAGCGCTGACTGTTTTTGTGCAGCATCGCAGGCCTACTGTGCAATCTGCGATGAACCAGGAGTGCCGCGGAGAGTTTCAGCTTCTCGGTTTGAGCGATCCCCCCACTGCGAACACGCCGCTTCTTGCATCCGGCCCGAGGGTTTTCTATACTGGATCTGCGCGAGGGAGAAGACCGGGTGACCGTTCGTGGCGGTAACGTCACGAGAGGAAAGTCCGGACTTCGTGGGCAGAGCGCTGGGTAACGCCCAGGCGGAGCGATCCGACACCGGCAC
>DATIFR010000251.1:0-1435 GCA_035455145.1 Nitrospira sp. | reverse complement strand
ATCCGGTCTTGATCAAGCCGCTGTTCGTCGCGACGGCGACATCGGCAATCGTCGTATCTTCCGTTTCGCCCGATCGATGCGAAATGATCGCCGTATAACCGGAGCGCTTGGCCAGTTCGATGGCGTCCAAGGTTTCCGTCAACGTGCCAATCTGGTTCAACTTGATCAGAATTGAATTGCCGATTCCCTCGCGGATGCCCTTTGCAAAGATCTCCACATTCGTCACGAAGATATCGTCGCCGACCACCTGGACACGCTTCCCCAGCTTCTCCGTGAGCATCTTCCATCCTTCCCAATCCACCTCGCTCAAGCCGTCCTCAATAGAAAGAATCGGATAGCGATCGAGAAGCTTACCGTAATAACTGATCATGTCTTCAGAGGAGCGCTCACGATTTTTCTCTGCTTCGAGCACATACCGATTCTTGTCGTACAGTTCGCTTGCCGCACAATCCAATGCCAGCGCAATCTCTTGCCCCGGTTGGTAGCCGGCCTCCTCGATCGCCTGCATGATCAGGGTCAGTGCTTCTTCGTTCGATTGCAGGTCCGGCGCAAAGCCGCCTTCATCCCCGACCGCGGTGCTCAAGCCCTTCTTTTTCAAGAGCGCCTTCAATGAATGGAACACCTCCGTCGACATGCGAACCGCTTCACTGAACTGAGTCGCTCCGACCGGCACGATCATGAACTCTTGGAGATCGAGCCGATTATCGGCATGCGCACCGCCATTGATGATATTCATCAACGGAACCGGCAACACACGCGCATTCGTTCCGCCGAGATAGCGATAGAGCGGCTGCCCCGTTTCACTCGCCGCCGCCTTCGCCACAGCCAGCGAGACTCCAAGGATGGCATTGGCACCCAACTTGCCCTTCGTTTTTGTCCCGTCCAATTCGATCATGGCCTGATCGATGCCGACCTGGTCGAACGCCTCTCTCCCCAACAACTCCGGGGCAATCACCTTGCTGATATTAGCCACGGCTTTCGAGACGCCCTTGCCCATCCAGCGCTTCTTGTCGCCGTCGCGCAGCTCGATGGCTTCCTTCTCTCCGGTTGACGCACCGGACGGCACCGCCGCCCTCCCCTTCGCGCCACTCTCGAGCGTGACTTCCGCCTCAACCGTCGGATTGCCGCGCGAATCAACAATCTGCCTGCCCTTAATCTCCCTGATCGCACTCATGCGCTATCCCTCTCCAGTTACGCCCCCAATTTCTGCTTGAGCAATTCATTCACCTTCCCCGGATTCGCCTTCCCTCCGCTCGCCTTCATCACCTGCCCGACGAGGAAGCCCAGCACTTGCTGTTTCCCTTCTTTGAACTGCGCCACTTGCGTTGGATTCTTCGCCACAACGTCGTCGATGATTTTTCCCAGCGCACCCTCATCGGACACCTGCGTCAGCCCCTTCTCCTGCACAATCTGCTCAGGCGCTTTCCCACTGCTA
>DATIFR010000250.1:0-19374 GCA_035455145.1 Nitrospira sp. | reverse complement strand
ACGATCGTACGGTCCACGCGCTTATCGATCCCGACTTCGAAGAGCAATGGCACATCGTAGATCACCACGGCGTGAGGATCGTGTCTAGCAGCCTGTTTTGTGCGCTTGGCTTGTTCCCGTGCGACGCGGGGGTGAACGATTCGCTCTAGAAGACGTCGTTTGGCCGGGTGGCGAAACACGATCGCGCCAAGCGCGTGACGGTTGATGGTGCGGTCCGGAGCGAGCACGCTTCTGCCGAATGATTTCACGATCTGCCGCCAGGCCGGTTTGCCGGGTTTGACGACAGTTCGTGCAATCTCATCGGCATCGATGACAACCGCCCCGCATTGCTTGAACATCTTCGCGACGGTGCTTTTCCCGGTCGCCACCCCACCTGTCAGTCCGACGAGGATCATCGCGGGCGAGAATAGCATGTGGAGTTCAGCCCCACAAGAAACCCCGATTGACTTCTCGCGTTGTCTCCCTGTAAGACCGTAGACTATGCGCATGACCCTTTATATGGCTCTGGTCTTGGGGATTATCCCTCTGGCGAGCGGAGTGGGACGGGCTGAAACGCCTGTGGTGCAAGCTCCTCGCACGATTACCGTGGCACTCGACGGCTCCGGGGATTTCACCTCCATCCAGGAAGCGGTGGACACAGCCAAGAAAGGCGACACCGTGTTTCTCAAGCCGGGGCGCTATCAACAGGACGTCACGGTCCACAGTAAAGATGGGGTCAAGTTGGTCGGTGCAGGGCAGGACAAGGTCACCTTGCTGGGTCGCGAAGACGTCGTCGGTGCGTTGCATGTCGGCAAGTGGCCCTATGGAGCGACAAACATCGAGATCAGCGACATGACAATCAACGAGCATGGTGGTCATGCAGTGGGCCTGTTCAATGGCCGTGGAGTGCTTCTGCGACGGCTCACAATTAACGGCATGGTATTCAGTCAGCAAGTCGAGGATGCCCGCATTGAAGACTGCACGATCGGCGGCAGCGAAACGACCGGTGTCCAGTTTGCCGATTCGCAGGCGGTGTTGATCGGGAACTTTATTCATGACAACGATCATGGCGTGAATGTGGCAGGCAAATCGAACGTCCGACTGGAACGGAACATCATCACGCGCAGCCTTTTTGAGGCGGTCGTCGTCAATGACAGGGCCAAGGCCGTACTTGTCAGTAATACGTTGGTCAAGAACGGAGGGGGAGCGGCGTTCCTTGGCCAGTCCCAGAGTGAAGCGTCCGGCAATGTCGTGGGGCTCAATCGAGTGGGGTTCCTCGTCGCGTCGTCGAGTCGAGCCAGCACGTCTTTCAATGCATTCTATAATACAGATGGCAATTACATGCGGCCTGGCAGCCCGAATCAGCCTGCGCCGGAACTCCAAGCACAATCAGATATCACTGGTGACCCGTTCTTTGTGGATCCGGGGCATGATGATTTCCGCTTGCGGGGCGATACTCCGCTTGTGAAAGTCGGGGCATTCCCGTTCTTGGGCGCCCTTCCACCTGCAGCGCAGCCTACCCGGTAAGAGCATTAAAACTCATAATAATCAGTGCCTTGCACATCTCATCCGAGGGGCCTCCCGTCCATATGCTAAGCTAACAGTACGCCGATTAACAGGCGTGCTGAATCATGGCGTAGAAATTGCTGAGTCAATTGAGACCAGCAGAGGAGGCCTAGCGTGGCAAGCTACAGACAAGAGCTCGAACGGCGCGGCCCTGATGGCATCCCCTCTCTTGATGACGTTGAACCGGGTAAGATCTGCGGGGCGATCATACCGATGTCGGAACGTGCCCAAACGCAGATGCGCGACAGCATCGAAGTAATCGACTACCTCCTCAACCAAGAGCGTGTGGTTTGGAGCTGACGCCCCTGCGCTCTTCTTTCGGATATCCTTCCTACACGTTCTCCTCTTGACAGCTGATCCAGAGCTTCGTAGTCTCCCCTAGAATTTCAGGGCGACCGGCATCTATGTATGAACAAGGAGATATGTTCATGACACTTCGAGGGCAACTTCTTGGATGTTTCCTGGCGGGGATTGCAACATTATCTCTGGCAGAGGGTCGGATTGCGACGATGGTTTATGCTGCCGACGAGTTGCCAAAGGAATCGGTCTTGCCGCTCTCCATGGCTGGCAAAGCAGTCCAAGCGGCGCTCGATGTGTGCAAGAAGGATGGCTATCGAGTCAGCGTGTCGGTTGTGGATCGTGCCGGCGTCCTTCGCACCATGGGACGATCGGATGGTGCGGGGCCTCATACGGTTGAGAGCAGCAGAAAAAAAGCCTACACAGCAGCAAGCCTGCGCCGTCCGACCACGGAACTGGCTGAACTCATCATGAAAGTTCCGACGTTGCAGTCGCTTCGCGACATGAACGAGAATATCCTTATACTCGGCGGTGGTTTGCCGATCGAGATCGGAGGGGAGGTCGTCGGAGCCATCGGCGTCGGCGGGGCTCCCGGTTCCCATCTTGACGATGCCTGTGCACAGGCAGGATTGGACGCCATCGGCGCTGCGCCCAAAGTGTCAGCGGCTAAGTGAGCAGATGGTTTCGTGGCCAGTTGCTCGTTGTACTCATCAGTGCGGCCGCTGCGTGCAACAGCGATGTTCCAGTTTCAGCAACGACGGACATTGTCCCTCCTGGATATCATGTTGCCGTCACCCGCGTGGCAACCCATCCCTTCCTTGCCCGGTATAATCTCAAACTCACGGTCACTACGACTTCCGGCTGTTCGGCGGCCAGCGAGCTCTTTCCTGATACCGGGGGAGTGAGCCGGCGCAATCTCTATCTGACGGACTCAGGGCGTCTCTTTGTGGTGGGACAGTTCGATGTCCGCCGCTTCGACGAACAGAGCTGTCGTGTCGAATTGATCGAGTTTCGGTCGCTTGAAGCTGGGATGTCATTTCAGGGATCATTCGATGTGGACAGTTCTGGTACATGGACGTTTTTCCCAGTCGGTGTGAGAGCAGAACGCTTGTTCGATAGACTCTGACGATCGCATGGCAAGTTTCGGCACCTGGCGCCTAAATGTCGCGTTCTGTCGGCTTGGAGAGTGATGGAACAGAAGATCGTCGGATACCATCAAGATGAGCAGGGCGACTGGGTGGCCGACTTGGCTTGCGGACATGGGCAGCACGTGCGGCATCAGCCGCCGATGACAAGTCGCCCTTGGGTGCTGACCGATGCTGGTCGGCAAAAGCATGTAGGAGAAGATCTGAACTGTAAGAAATGCGATGAAGACAGCTGAGTTTTTTGATTTAGTAGGAGGGAATATTTCCCTCTGGTCCTATTCTCAGGATACGGCGGATTCAGCTTGGAAAGGGTGGAGGCATGGGGGTTGGTAAGTGACTAACTTCCCGCTAGCGAATAGGTAGTGCCGTGGTCGGGATCATTCAGGTCAATACGATCGATTCGGTTGAAGGAGAGACAGCCATCCCCAAGCCCGGTTCATTCCATGGAATAAGCCGCGGGCCCTCATACCGGTAGCCGCCGCTGATCGGATCAAATCCGAGGAGTAGCGGCGTATCCAGGTCGAGAATCTCGAATCCGCTCATCCCCAGCACGAGACTAAACGAGCACCCCATCGCGATCCTGGTTTCCACCATCCCACCGACCATCAGCTTGAGTCCTGATGCAAGCGTGAAGGCGGCGATGTCGCGGGCTTCCACGACACCGGTCTTCATGATTTTGATGTTAATGTAGTCAGCGGCACCGCACTCGACGACCTGTTGGGCATCGGCGATTGAGCGGACTGACTCGTCTGCTGCGACCGGAATACCCGTGTCTCGCCTGATCGCGGCAAGTCCTTCCAGATCCTCCCGGACAAGCGGTTGTTCAAGCAGCAACATATTTCCTCCAAATCGAGTGACGCCCTTGGCAAAGGCGAGACACTCGTTACGGGAGAATCCTTGATTGCCATCGCCGATGAAGGAGATGCCGAGCAACGCCCGATGAACGGCTTCAAGCCGCCGAATGTCTTCGTCGACGTCGCTGCCGACTTTCATCTTGAAGAGACGAAACCCTTTGGCGTACCACCCTCGCACCAGGGTCAACGTCTTTTCGCGGTCGCAAATAGGGATGGTAATGTCAGTTTCGCGCTTACGCACATCCGCTCCACCCCAGAGTTTCCACATCGGGAGTTGCCGTGCATGGCAATGGGCGTCGATCAACGCCGTTTCCAAGGCGCAACGCGCTGCCGGCTGCCCCGGTGCCACGTCCTGCATGTGCTTTGCTGCAGCCGTGAATTGGTCGACTGACGAGCCCAGCAAGGTCCGACCAAGCTGGGCGAGGGCCGCCAGGCAAGAAGCTCGGCTTTCTCCGCCGACCTCCGGAAAGGGCGCCGCTTCTCCATACCCTTGTTTACCGTCGCTGAGCGTGATTCTGACGAAGACATTCTCCGCGACGACTCGAGATCCCGTGGCGACGACGAACGGATCGGTAAGGGGAATGTCAACCGGCCAGAATTCGATTGTGTGAATGAATGATTCTGGAGACGCCATCGCAGGCGGCATCTTAACGAGAAACTGCGGTGATGCCAACGTATGGCTGTCTCTCAGACCGTTAAGAAGGGGCCGCCGATGGAGTGTCTGATTGAAAGAGGGATGCAGTAGAAGGCTTATTTCAGGCCCAGTTAAGCGTAGCGATCGTTGAGAAACGGCAGCGCCGTGTTCGAATAACCCCGGACTTCCCAGAACCCTTTCTCATCCTTGTCCGCGAACGTGATTTCCTTCACCCACTTTGCCCCTTTCCATGCATAACGTTTCGGAACGATCACGCGAACGGGACCCCCGTGCTCTTTCGTGAGCGGCTTGCCATTCCATTTGTAGGTGAGGAGCACATCCTGATCGTCGCAGGCTTCGAGCGGCAGGTTCGTCGTATAGTCGTCGTAAGATTTGAAAAGGACGAACTTGGCAAGGGAAAGCGGTTTCGCAACGGAAATAATGTGCTTGAAGCTCACGCCTTCCCATTCGTTGTCGAAGCGACTCCAACTGGTGACACAGTGAAAGTCTGATACATCCTTGAATTGCGGTTGGGCCAAGAACTGTTCCCATGTCCAGGTGATCGGATTGGCGACGAATCCGCCGATGGTCAACTTCCATTCGGCCAGCGAGACCTCCGGCTTGAACCCCAAATCCAGTACCGGAAAAGTTTCGACCAGATGCTGCCCCGGCGGGAGCCGGTCATCACCCTGCTCGAAGACCTCCCGCTCTTCACCCCCTCGCCGCGCTTTCGCCCACTGCTCTTTGGTCTTGGTCAATCGGCTTTGCTCATCCATCTATCGGCCTCCCCGTACAGAGTAGGATAGGACGGTGAGATCTTACAAGCCACAAGATGAACGTTATGAACGGGGCTGGGGATCGAGCAGTTTGTCTATTAAGGCTTGAAAGGTAGTTAGAGGTTGTGCACCGACCACTGGACGACCGTTGATAAAGAACGTCGGCGTGCTGGTCATGCCGAGTTTCATGCCATCATAAAAGTCTTTGATCACTTCCTCGCGATAACGTCCTGTTATTAAGCAGGCGGTGAAGGTGTCCTGCTGAAGGCCCAGTTCCTTCGCCAGTGCAGGAAAGTCCCATCCTTTTCCTGGGGTTTGCCGGTCAAACAACAAGTCGTGGTACTCCCAAAACTTGCCCTGCTCGGCGGCGCATTGAGCGGCTTCGGCCGCTTGCGTCGCATGGGGATGGTTGGGGCCGGGATAATCCCGATAGACCAATCGAATTTTCTCACCATAAAGACGGCGAAGTTCTTTCAAAATTCCCACACTCTTCTGGCAGTAGGGACATTGAAAATCTGAAAATTCCACGATGGTGATTGGCGCATTCTCCGGTCCGATCGAGGGATCGTCGTCAACGCTGACGGAGAGGATCGGCGGCTCTTGGGGCGGAAGGGCAATGCGAATATCGGCTTTGCGGCGCAGAGAGACCAGCAAGGCCTGCCGGATTCTGGCCTGCTCCTGAGGATCATGCGATGCGGCATGGGCCTGGTCGTCCACAGTCGTGCCCGGGCTCAACCGTTTGACCGGAGCCGGGAGGTTCGCGAGCCGAGCGATGTAATCTGATTGAGAAGCCTCAGTCAGAAGCTGTGAGACGCTTACGCCTGCTCGAGATGCCTCCGCTTCCAGCAGCGTCTCTTCGATTTTCCGTTGGAGCGCTTGCTGGAGTAGTTGGCTCCGCTGCTGGTCAATTTGGTAAAGGGGAAGGGCCGCAGCCTGCTCAATTTCTCGCAAGGTAATGGAGCGGCCGTTCACGGTTGCCACCACCGAGGAGATGGCCGGCTCAGGCGCTGAGGACTGAAATTGAAAAGAGCTATGAAAAAGACCAGCCAGAACGATGAAGAAGACGAGGGCAATTACAATGCGGGGAGTCGTCATTGCTGTCTGACTGAAAACTGTGGAATTCCTGGTGTGGACCGCTGTCTGAAACCATAGCGACGAGGTCACAGAAAATCCATGATTTCTTGATAATCCGCACTCGGAGTCTGTCCGAGTCATCACCATTCTGCTGCGGCAAACGATTCGTGGTCATCTGCGTCGTTCTCGGCCCGAAAAATCCTCAACGTATTTCAGCGAATACGCTTCCGGGTTTTTCGGGGCTGCGGCCTAGCAGCTCCCCACACCTCCTTCGCCTCGCGACGAAGGGATGGCTCGGGCAGACTCCTAACTTGAATCCCCGGCCTGTGGTTGTCAGCCGACTTCATCCACCGGGTGCGGCATTATTGCCCCTCCAAAGAAGTACCTCTCCTGTATGCCGGCTTCCCCTCCATCCTCGGTATAGGCGAAAGGGCCTTTCCATTCTAGGCTGAGTTATGTACGCCGCAGGGGGGAAACAGCCGCAGAAAGCGGGGTCGAGGCCGGCAGCTGACCGGCAGGATTCACCGGGAGACTCACAAAGGAAACGCCTATGACGTGGCTCAATCAGTTTTACAGCTCATCCGTAGCCATACCTTTGTCACTTGTGGCCCTGGCTGTGATCAGCCTGCTCAGCTGGAGGAAACGGGGGCATCAAGTCATTTTGGCCCTCACCCTGTTCCTGTACGCACGATACCTGCTGTGGCGAGGCCTCTATACTCTGAACAACGGCGACTGGCCGAGCTTCCTCGTGAGTTGGACAGTTTATACGGCGGAAGCATACGCATTTGTACAGATCCTGTTATTTGCCTACCACGCATGGTCACCGCTTGAACGCCAACCGGTTCCGCTGCGTCGCTATCCGATTGTCGATATTTTCGTCACGGTGGTCGATGAACCGGTGGCTATTCTTCGTCGTACGCTTGTCGGCTGTCTCAATCAGGACTATCCTAAAGATCGCTATCGGGTGTATGTGCTGGACGACGGCAGGCGAGACGAACTGAAGAGCTTAGCCTCGTCGTTGAACTGCGGGTACATCCGCAGGGAAGACCGGCAACACGCGAAAGCCGGGAATCTCAACCATGCCCTCCAATACACGTCGGGTGAAATTATCGCGATCTTCGACGTCGACCACGTTCCGACCGATCGTTTCTTAAGAGACACGGTGGGATTTTTTCAGGATGATCTGGTCGCCTTTGTTCAAACGCCGCATCATTTCTACAACCCGGACGTGTTTCAGAAGAACCTGCAGCTCGAGGGAGTCCTCAAGAACGAGCAGGCCTTGTTCTATCGTGTCCTTCAAGCCGGCCGCGACCGCCATAACAGCGCATTCTTTGCGGGCAGCTGCGGGCTCTTCCGTCGGCGCATGTTGATGGAAATTGGCGGGTTTCGCACCGAAACCGTGACTGAAGACATTCACACAAGCATGGCCATCCATGCGCAGGGCTATCGGTCATGCTACCTGAACAAAGTACTGGCCGCCGGACTGATGCCGGAGACGTTCGAGAGTTCCATGAAGCAGCGTATCCGGTGGGCCATGGGCCACGTGCAGATTTTCTTTCAAACGAATCCGTTCACGATGCGCGGCCTCACGCTGGGCCAGCGATTCGGATACTTTGCCTCCATTTTCTACTTTCTCCATGGAGTTCCTCGCGTCGTGTGCCTCATCGCTCCGCTGTTTGCGCTTCTACTGGGAATTATTCCCGTTGCAGCCGATGTCCCGTCGCTCGTGAACTTTTTCGGTTCCTATTATTTGGCGACGCTCGTAATGTTGAGGACCGTCAGCCGGGGTACACGCAATGCCTTCTGGTCCGACATTTACGAGACGGCTGGCAGCGTCGCCTTGAGTGTGGCCACCCTCAAGACCGCCCTCAGGCCCAGGAAGAAACGGCCGTTCGTCATCACGCCCAAAGGAGTAGGACAAGAGCGGCGGGGCTTCTCACGTTTCTCGTACGTCGTGCCTCACCTCATCATCATGGGACTGTTGATCGCCGGATTAGTGACCGGAATACGGCTGTGGATGGAGGACGTCCCGCTTCCCGGATTAGAGGTGAGTGTGTTCTGGGCTTCGGTCAATCTCGTTCTCATCGGTGTGGCTATTTTGGCTGCCGCTGAGCTGCCGGAGTGGCGGAGAATATTTCGCATCAGGCGTCAGATGACATGCGAATTGGTTGCGGGAGAGGAACGACTCAGCGGCACGGTGGAAGACATCAATGAAACCGGCGTGCTTGTTCGGGCGAGCAGGCCAGTGTTGGGAGGAAATGACCAACTCTACCTCAGCGTCAACAGCCCGATGGGCGGTCATCTTACAGTCGGAGCGCGAATCTGCCGTCAGGAACGAGTGTCATCAGATATTGTCGAGATCGGACTGAAGTTCGTCGACGTTGATGATAAAACCTCCGATTCATTTATTGCCGCAACGTTTTCCGATCCGCGCGCCTGGAATCAACCCGAGGTCGAGCCCGGGATATTCCGGAGCTTATGGTCCATCCTCCGCGTGTTTCGAATGATTTTTGCCAAGTCGAGGACGTCGCATCGGCGCTATCTCCGTATCCCCTTTCGACAAGACTGCCGGCTGGTATTTGAAGGCCGTGTTCTGAACGGAACCATCGGCAGAATTTCAAAAACCGGCCTTTCCGTGAACATTCCTGGAACGGTCGATCTTCTCGGCGAGGATGGCACTCTGTATGTGGAATCCTTTGCGCTAAAGGTCCGCCGGAGATGGGCGATGCAATGTGAGGGGGAGGTCGTGGCGGGCTTCGCGATCGAACAGGTGAACAAGGGAGCAGACCAATGGCAAGAACTCACGTCTCTTGCGGCATAGCATTCTGTGTAGCCCTGTTGTGGCCCGGTGCCGTGGCAGCCGGGGATGTCTTTACGGGTTATCAAATCGACAATGAAGGAGAGTACTACACCTATTTGGGTATCCGAACGCCGATCAGCTCGGGAGAGTCAAATCTCCAACCCTTTGTTCAAGTCATGGGTGCCGGCCTCGGTTACACATTCAAAGACAACGGAGCGAAGCGTGATGCTGAGGTTCAGTTCGCGACCCCATCTCTCGGGCTGAAGTATGTTCTCGACCAATGGAATCTCATCGGATTCGTCGGTCCTCAGTTTCGGTGGAAACAGGAGGATCTCCCCGGGGGAGGAAGAAGCAGCAAGCAAGACGTCGGCGTGTATGTTCAGGGAGAAGCGTTTTACTGGCACGAGCAGGGAACCTTTCATGCCATCGCGTCCTATACAGACTTGGACAGTTTTGTGTGGAGCCGTCTCAGAGGCACCAGACTGGTTCATAAAAGCGAGGAGGGTTGTTGCTCCGTCTATCTCGGTGGGGATCTCGCAGGAATGGGAAACGACCAGTTCTATGCGGTCCAAGCAGGACCGGTCCTTCAGGTGCCGATTGACCGGTTTTATTTCACCGTGAAAGGCGGGTACCAATACACGCAAACATTTCGGAGTGGGGCGTACGGCGGACTCGAACTGTATTTCCCGTTTTAGGCTCCGGATAGGGGCCTCCATAGCCGGAGAACGGGAATGTCGGACAACGCAAGGGGAGCGGAAGAATTTGTGAGCAGTGCGTAGGGGAGGCAGCCGAGGGTCGCCATACGGAGAACGGAGAAATCCGAATCGGTCGTCCGTAATTCGAGGAGGGTTATACATGTCTGGTTGGGACAAGGCGTTGATCGGGACGAGCAGAAACTTTCTCCAAGTGACAGGGATGATTCCGCTATTGAGCACGTCCAAGTCAACGGTGTTGATATCCGGAGAAACGGGGACGGGCAAGGAACTATTTGCGCGAGCCATCCATTACTCCGGCGAGCGGCGGGGGAGGCCTTTCGTTCCCGTAAACTGCGCGGCATTGCCCGACCATTTGATCGAAAATGAGTTGTTTGGCCACAGCAAAGGAGCCTTCACGGGCGCATTGCTCGACAAGCCAGGCCTGCTGCATGAAGCCGACGGCGGAACGTTGTTTCTCGACGAAATCAATTCGCTCAGCATGGTCGTGCAGAGTAAGCTCCTGCGCGTCCTGCAGGATCAGGAGTTCAGGCCGCTCGGCTCGACCAAGTGTCGAACCGTCGATGTGAAGATTATCGCCGCAACCAACGCCGACTTGCGCTATATGGTCGAAGCTCGCCAATTTCGCGAAGACCTGTTCTACCGCTTGAATGTCTTGTCCGTCGCGCTGCCACCCTTGCGTGACCGGAAAGAGGACATCCTCCTTCTCGCCGGTCACTTTCTGAAGGTCTACGCCAAGGAGTTCGACAGGGGCGCCATCACCCTCGGGCATTCAGCCAAGACGAAGCTGATGGGCTATGCCTGGCCTGGCAACGTGAGAGAGCTGCAGGGTGTCTTGCAGCGCGCTGTAGCGATGGCATCAGGAGAAACGCTTGAAAGCCAGGATCTCGATCTGCCGGAAACCGAGAAGCCGGAGCTGATTGGGCCGACCATAACGCTCGTCTCGCGAGGAGTACTATCCAACGAGGCGAGTTTCCAGGCCATGAAATCGAGAGTGATTGAGGAATTCGAGCGGGCATATCTCAGCGAGCTACTGTCCACCCATCACGGCAACATCTCCAAGGCCGCACGTGCCGCAAAAAAGGAACGCCGCGCGTTCCAGCGTCTCCTGCAGAAGCATGGGCTGGATCGAAAGATATTTACCGCAGCTTAGCCCGCATTATTCATGAACGCTTCTGCTGCAATCGCGGATTCGCGGCTGTGACAAGCCTATCGGCGGGCGGGCTCGCCACTTGGCCGGTCGACATACTGTTTCAAGTATGCCTCCCTTCCGCGTGGCTCCACGCGCCCGTCTCGCTTCGCGACTCCGCAATTTCGCGACGAACCGCCATGAATAGTGCGGGCTAGGGCAGCCTATCCTGAGGAGAGCGAGCCGCAGGAGAAGCGTGGGAGAGAACGTGATTCATTAAAAATCACGCATATTAGAAGGCCGGCACGCCGGTACTGAAATTGCTCTGTTATGTCGGCCATGAGCAGGCCGGACTTCTCCGAGGAAAATGATGTCGTGGCATGGCTGATCCTCGGCTATCTCTGTTCCCATCCCGATGCGAAGGATACGGTGGAGGGCGTGGGAACTTGGTGGCTGAACGGCAAGGGGATCGACGTCGAGGCAGAGGTCGTTCGGGGCTCGCTTGACTATCTGGTGAACTTGGGATGGCTGATGGCAATAAGACGCCATGCAGGCGTCACCGTGTACGCCCTGAACCAGAACCGTCGGCACGTGCTACAGCGGTTCATGCAAAGCCATTCGAGGGCGCACTAACAGGTTGTTAAAAACGTTTTGAGCATCCCGGAAAGTGACGCTCGTGACCCGTCACGGATGGCAACAGGGTAGGCCACAGGATGTTCAAAAAGGCCACCGTTCTCACCCGCCCATCCCCGGCGCGCGAGACGCGCCTTTCACCAAGCAAGGCCGCAGCGAGCGACGAGGCGAAGAGGTACATACCAAGCTGTGCTTGACCGCTCGCTTCGATCACACGCGAGCGGAGAGGTACCTCAATAGATATTCTTCGTACGTTGAGCCTCTGAGCGACGCGAGAACGCAGCGGCGAACTTTTTCAACATCCTGCTGAGATCATGGGCACGAGACGCCTTCGCTCGAGGCACGCGTGGAGCTGCCATTCGCGGAATTCCCAAGCGCCTGCCGTGCTTGCCTAAGATTCTCCGTGGCCTTTTCATAATACTGCGGATTCACCTCGATCGCCTTCTCGAAGCAAGCGGCGGCCACTTTGGCATTCCCCAGACCGAGTAAGGCCACCCCGAGGTTGTTATAGGCTCGAGGTTCATCCGTGGCTTTCTTAAACGATTCCAGCGCATCGGCAAATCGCTGCCGGTGGGCGTAGGCCACACCTAGGTTGTTGTAGAGCTTGGGAGAGGTCGAGCCGGCCGAGACCGCTTGCTCATAGGCCTTGATCGCTGCGTCGTAATCTCCGTTCAGCGCATAAGCGAGGCCAAGGTTGTTCAACACGCTTGGTTCGCGTGGACGGAGCGCTAGGGCCGCTTGATAGGCTGCGATCGCCTCGGTATGGCGTTGTTCCTGGTCATAGACGAGCCCCAACAGGTTCTGAGCAAGCCAGCTCGACGGATCGAGTGCGATGGCCTTGGTGAGGGCCGCCTCAGCCTCTCGCAACTTGCCTTGTTGCAGGTAGACATGACCGATCCCTTGATGGGCAGGGGCTGAATTGGGATCTCGCGTTTGGAGGTCCTGGAACTGTGTCAGCGCTGGCTCGAACATTCCCTGCTGCAGAAAAATCTGGCCCAGCTTGAGGCGAACGCTGTTTCGGGTGGGATCCGCTTTCAGCGCCTTGCTGTAGTGGAGGCCTGCCATCGTGAAATTGCGGCGTTGCGCCTCGTTATCTCCTGCGCGCTCGTGTTCTTCCGGCGTCATCTCGGGAGCCGATGGAGCAGGGTCATCGAGGCTGTCCTGCTGCCCCTTCTGTGCTTCCATCACCTTTCGATATTCCGACATGTCGAACGACGGAGAGGCGGGGTCTTTCGAGCCGGCACATCCGGCGAGCATCGATCCGCCCACAAGCAGGCCTGCAATGAACGGTAATCGGAGAGAGGGCTGAATGGGCATACATCTCCTCATCTATCGCGTTGGGAGCCAGGTTCTGATGGTTCATGATTACGTCAACCCCAGCAGATGGTCAAAACAAAACGCTTTCCTTGATACGGATGTGCGGCTCCTGCGCCGCAGCAGGAGAAGGAAGTGCGGGTTGTTCTCTGAGGTTCGCATGCCGCAGCCAGGAGAGGCGGGAATTGAATCGGTCAAGATTAACAGCTGGTTAGAGAATCGTGGCAATTGGCCGCTGCTTTGCAATGGCTTTGGAGCAATGCGTAAGGGACTGTTAGACGCGACAACCCGGGTCAAGGAGGTGAGGGAATTCCCGATTGGTTGATTCGGTCGCGGACTGAAAGTCTCGTTGCGTATATGAAAATGATTCGAGTGACAGAAACCATAACTTTACACAATAGAAAGGTGAATAACATGTTGAACGTCATTCGTCAGTTCGTGAAGGAAGAAGAAGGTGCCTCGGCTGCTGAGTATGCCTTGTTGCTGGCGTTGATCTCCCTGTTCATCGTCGGTGCGGTGACGCTTCTCGGCAACAACATCAGCACGGCGATTACGGCCGCTGCGAACGTGATTGTTCCTCCGGCTAGCTAAGCCAGGTCATCTTGACCACGGAGAAACTGCTGGCCTGTCAGAAGCGGGCCAGCAGGTTTCTTCCGCCGAAGTGAACAGTAGCGGAAAAGAATTTCGAAGTAAAAGGCGATAGCTGCAAGGGCTTCGGAAGCAGGAATGAAGAATCGAGAATTAAATATGATGATGCGGATTCGTCGGACAGTCAGCATAGAGGAGGATCGGTGATGGAATGGACAATCGTGGTGCTGTTGACGGTCCTGCTCGTCACGGCAATGTGTACCGACCTCCGTTCATCTCGAATTCCAAATTGGCTGACTTTTCCCTCGATGGGTTTGGCAATCGTCGCCCATGGCTGGTCGGCCGGGCTTCCGGGGGCGCTGTTCAGCTTAGGCGGTCTTGGCATGGGTTTAGGGCTCTTCTTATTGATTCATTTGTCCGGGAGCATCGGAGCGGGCGATGTGAAATTGATGGCGGCCGTCGGCGCAATGGTTGGCCCCTACGGCGCACTCTTATCCGGATTACTCGCGATCATGGTCGGGGGCGTTTATGCGGTTGGCGCGATGTACTACCACTGGGGCTTCTTCGGCACCGGTCGAAAGCTAGCCTCTGCTGCCCAAGGAGCCCTCCTTACGGGAGGACAGGTCTGGGCTCAGGAATTACAACTCCCGTTCCGCCTGCGCTATGGGCTCGCTATTGCGGGCGGTACCCTACTTTTTCAACTGGGACTCCATCCCTTCGGGGGATAGGCATCTGACGGAACCCGGCTAGACTGAAACAGACGGGATTGAGACAGATGACGAGGCAATCAGAGATGAGGCAGATCGCCAAGACAGAAGAGGAGACGAAACAATGAAGCGGTATCGGCCCCTTGTATTTTTCGGGATCGCGCTGTTGCTCGGGTTGATCACGAGCATCATGGTGTTCTCCTGGTTGCAGAACGAAAAGAACCGGTTGATGGCGGCTCCGCTCCCCTTGACCAAGAACGTGCAGGTCTTGGTGGCGAATGCGGACCTTTCCTGGGGGACCAAGCTGATGCCGGAAATGATGCAGGCGCAGGAGGTCCCTGCCGGAGCGATTCCCGAAGGCCACTTCACGAGCGTGGAGGGGATCAAAGATCGGGTGCTCTTGGTCGACATCAAGAGGAACGAACTGCTTCTGGAATCGAAGTTAGCTCCACTCGGAACGACGAGTGGCGGAGTGGCGGCCGTGACGGATGTCAACAAGCGTGCCATGTCGGTCAAAGTCGATGACGTCATCGGCGTGGCAGGGTTCATCAAGCCGGGCGATCGCGTGGACGTGATGGTGACCATTGAGCCGGAGCCCAACAAACAGGGGCATACGATCTCCAAGATGATTCTGGAGAACGTGAAGGTCCTGGCGGCCGGCACGCAGATGGAGCGAAAAGGCAAGGACGAAGAGCCGAAACCGGTCCAGGTGATTACCGTGGAAGTGGACGTGGAGGAAGCGGAAAAGCTGGCCTTGGCCTCGAACCAGGGCAAACTCAGGTTGGCGCTGCGGAATCCGCTCAATAGCGAGCGGGTCTTGACCAAGGGGGCCAATGTAGGAGCGCTCTTGAATTCGTTCCGTCCGAAGGAGTCGCTCAAGCGGCAAGACGGGGAAGGCGGAGTTCGTGTTGAGGTCATCAAAGGCGACGTCCGCAAGGAAGTCAAGTTCTAGGATTTACGGAGGCACGATATGGATACAGCGAGTCAGCAACTCGGGTCTTGTGGTCGATGGGCGAGTGCGCTGGTCATCAGCGGGATCTTGGCCACGCCTGTCGCAGCGATGGCGTCGAACGACGGCAGCCATGCTGTCATGAGATCGCCGGAAGCACAGCAGGTAAGCCTGGTGGTGGGCAAGTCCACGGTGGTGGATATGCAGGTGGCCATCAAGCGGGCCTCGCTGGCCGATCCGCAGATCGCGGACGCCATCGTCCTCAGCCCGAAGCAGATCTACGTTACGGGCAAAGGCTATGGCACGACGAATCTCACGCTCTGGGGAAAGGATGACCAGGTGATCGCCGTGTTCGACCTCGATGTGGGGATTGATCTCAACCGGTTGAAGCAGCATCTCGCAGAGTTGTTGCCGGACGAAACGAATCTTCATCTCAAAGGAACCCACGATCATGTGACGATTTCGGGGACTGTCTCGAGCGAAGGGCGGTTGCATCAGGTCCTGGCCATTGCGGAGGCCTATGCGCCGAAGAAAGTGTTGAACTTTGTCAAGGTTTATCCTGAGCCGATCGGAAGTCCCGCACCTGATGTGCAGACCGTGACCGTAGAAGTGATCAAAGGAACAGCCGTCGGTTCCGTGAAGTTCTGAGGCCGTTGGATTGGACGAGCGGAACAATATTGGCAACAAATGTTGAAGGAGCACGTCAATGAAATACCGTGATGCGATCGTGGCGATTGGGCTGGTACTCGGGATCTCCGGGGTTCCGGCATCCTATGCACAGGAAACGGCAGCCGGCGCACCGGCTCTCGGCTCGATGGAACAGCGCGACATCCAGAAGCTGGAACTCACCGCGGGCAAGTCGAAAGTGCTGGATTTGCCGGTGGCCATCAAGCGAGCCTCCTTGGCCAATCCCGAAGTTGCGGATACGGTGGTGTTGTCCCCGACACAGATTTACCTCACCGGCAAGGCGGTCGGGGTCACCAATCTGACGCTTTGGAACGAGAGCGGGAAGATGATGGGCATGTATGACGTCGTGATTGCACCCGACATGAGCCGCCTGAAGGAGAATCTCCACAAAGCGTTGCCGGAGGAAAAAGGCATCCTTGTGACCACCAGTCACGATCATATTACCTTGTCGGGAACGGCCTCGAGCGCCAACAGTCTTTCCCGCGCCCTGAACATTGCCGAAGCCTATGCGCCCAAGAAAGTCATCAATTCTATGCAAGTCGGTGGCGTGCAACAGGTCATGCTCGAAGTACGCGTGGCGGAGATGAATCGAGAGCTGATCCGCCGCTTAGGGATCAACTTTGCGTTTGTGGCACCTGATAGCTTCGGGATCAGCCTCCTTGGTCAGCTCACCCAGCTTTCCGGCTTCACCCAACTTGCGTCCTCGACCGTCAATGGAATCTTTGGGTTCAACTCAGGGTCGACGTCGTGGACAGGATTTGTGGATGCGCTCAAGGAAGAAAACCTGCTCAAGGTACTCGCCAAACCGAACTTGGTGGCCTTGAACGGGCAGGAAGCGGCATTTCTCGCCGGGGGTGAGTTTCCCATTCCTGTGCCTCAGGCCTTTGGATTGGTCACGATCCAGTTCAAGAAGTTCGGGGTCGGCTTGGTCTTCACCCCGAACGTTCTGAATAGCAAACACATCAGTCTCAACGTGGCGCCTGAAGTGTCGGAGTTGGACTTCCAGAACGCCCTGCGGACTCAGGGGTTCACCGTGCCGGCCATTTCGACAAGACGCGCTGCAACTACGATCGAGCTGGCCGATGGCCAGAGTTTTGCGATCGGCGGATTGATGCGCGACAACGTCAAAGAGTCGGTGAAAAAATTTCCGTACCTTGGCGAGATCCCGATTATCGGCGCCCTGTTCCGGAGCAGCTCGTTCCAGAAGAACGAAACGGAGTTGGTGATCATCGTCACGCCTCATTTGGTGAAGCCGCTGGATATGACGGCGCAGACGTTACCGACGGACTACTATGTAGAGCCCAACGACTTCGAGTTCTACTGGCTGGGGTTTTCGGAGAAGGGATATTTCGGCGGAAAGCCAGGCCTAAAGTCGCCCGCGGCCGAAGTGCTTTCTAATCGTGTGACGAGAGTCAACGCGATGGAAGGACAGGTTGGGCACATCGTTCCGTAAGCGAGACAGCTTCAAATTGGACCGAGTCAGATATGAGAAGGAGATTGCAATGAGAACAATGAGCAGGATCTTGGCAGTGATGACGGTAAGTCTGGTAGTCGGAGCCTGTGCTCCTACGACGATCAGCCCGAACTGGGGGAAAGCCTATCAGGAGGCGCGGACGAAACAGATACTGAATCCCACGGCCGGTGAACAACTCGACACGGTCGAAGGCCAGGACGGGAAAGTGAGTGCCACCGCGATGGAGGCCTATCGTAAAGGATTCGAGAAGCCGGATGCGGATTTCAACAAGTCGGTCGTGACCAGCGGTGTGCAAACCAAGTAGCTGGATGGAGGGGACGGATCCGATGCGAAAGCTGAACGAGCGGGGCGCCGTGGCAGCAGAGTTTGCTCTTTTGTTGCCGGTGCTCTTAACCATCCTCTTCGGCATCATAGAGTTCGGCATGATCATGTACGGCCGCGAAGTCGTCACCAATGCAAGCCGGGAAGGGGCGCGGGCCGGCATTGTCCAACGGATTCCTCCACTCACAGCGGGAGAGATTACGACTGTGGCAACAAACTATCTGACTGGCACAGGCATTAACGTAGCGGATGTCGTGATCACCGTGCCGGCCTCAGGAGGAGGAACCGGCACCCCTGTGACCGTGGCCGCTACTTATAACTATCCTTGGCTGATCCCTTATATCCCGACCATGTTGGGATTACCCACGCCTCTTCCGATTGCCATGTCAACCACCATGCTCCATGAGTAACGCGATGAACCGGACGAGGCGCCATAAGATGAACAACACATTAGCAAAACATCTCATGAAGCCACTGAACAACTCCCGTGGCGCGGCTGCCGTGATGGTGGCGCTCACGATGGTGGTCTTACTGGCGATGGGTGCTGCCGCGATCGACATCGGTCATGCCTTGGTGGCGAGGAACGAACTGCAAAATGTGTCCGATGCCGCGGCCTTGGCCGGCACGCGTGCTCTCGGATTCATCTACGAGGGCATGACTCCGGCTGCGCAACAGGCCTACGTCCTCACGGGCGGCGATCAGGCAATCATCGAAGCCGCCGTGCAAACGGCGGCCAATGCGAACTCGGCGGCAGGGGTCGCGATTACCATTAATCAGTCGGACATTCAAATCGGGATCTGGGATCCGGCGACTCACACGTTGAATCCCACGGTCAATCAACCGAAATCGGTACGAGTGTTGTCGAGACGGGATGCTTCGGCCAACGGGGCGATCAGTACGTTTCTTGCGAATGTGGTCGGGATGTCGAGCGTCAGCGTCGGTGCCGTAGCGACGGCAGACCTGACGGCGGTCGGTCAAACGGCGCCGGGTCAGTTGGACGTGCCCTTCGGTATTTCGGAGTATTATTTTACCCAGTTCGGCTGCGGAGACTACATTAAGTTTTATCCGAATGACGGAACGCCGCAGGCCTGTTCCGCCTGGCATACATTCGAGAGTTACCCGGCCAATGCGAACACATTGAGGAATATCATTGACGGTATGCGTACCGGCACCTACCAATCGCCTGCAACGCAGCCGGGAGACGATCTGAATTTTATCAACGGCAACGTGGCCAGCGCTTTTCCGAATCTGATCAATCTCTACAATGCCAAAAAAGACCCGAGCACCGGCTATTGGGACGTCTTCGTGCCCGTGTACGATTCTCCAAGCTGCACTCCGCCCAACGGGCCCCTTCCGATCATAGGGTACGCCGAAGCCAGGATCACGAATGTCCAAGGCGCGCCGAATTTTCTGATCTCGGCGACGATCCTGTGCAATATTTTCGAAGGGAATACAGTTGGAGGTGGACCCCCATATGGGCCGGTGCTTTCAACGATTCCTGGCCTTGTCGAATAATTCGAACAACCGAGGAGATATGCTGGTATGGCTCGATTGATTGCAGTGTCGATCGACTGTCGGAACAAAGAAACACAACAGACCTTTGAAGAAATCGTTTCACGGCGGCGCGACTATCTTATCACTAAAGGCCAGGGGACCGGCGCGGTCGATATGTTGTTGCTTGAGCTGGACGAATTCCGTCCTCAGAAGACGTTCGATCACGTTCGCGAACTATTA
>DATIFR010000249.1:0-23174 GCA_035455145.1 Nitrospira sp. | reverse complement strand
TTGCGCCGTCGACGCCGTAGAACGTCGGGTAGGTCTTTTTGCCGCGTTCCGCATCGGTGTTGGGATTCTTGCCCAGCTCCTCGCGGGTGCCTGTGACGTTCAACACATCGTCGGCGATTTGAAACGCCAGCCCGATGTCTTCGGCATAACCCGTCACATCATCCAACTGGCGATCCGTGGCGCCGGCAGCGATGGCGCCCATGCGCACAGCGGCTCTGATCAGCATACCGGTCTTGTGCTTGTGAATATTTTGGAGGGTGGGGAGATCGATGTCCTTGTTCTCGGCTTGGATGTCGAAGACCTGCCCGCCGACCATTCCCATGTTGCCGGAGCCGTAGGCCAGCTCTTGAATCAACCGCACTTGCCTGGCAGCATCGCAACCCTTCATTAAATCGGGACGGCTGCAAAGATCAAAGGCCATCGTCAGCAACGCATCGCCGGCGAGGATCGCCATCGCTTCGCCGTAGACCTTGTGATTGGTCGGTTTCCCGCGGCGGAAGTCGTCGTTGTCCATGGAAGGGAGGTCGTCGTGAATCAATGAATAGGTATGAATGAACTCCAGTGAACAGGCCACAGCCATCAAGCCGGGCGGGGTGGTCCCGATCGATTCCGCCGCTGCAATCGTCAAAATGGGCCGGACACGTTTCCCTCCCGCCATGAGACTATAGCGCATGCTCTCGTGCAGGGTGGTGGGAGGCGTGGCAGCCGGCGGAGTCACCTCGTCAAGAAAACGATCCACCGCAATTCTGTTGTGTTCGAGATAGTCCTTGATATTCATGGAATAAATGACGTTGTCGCGACAGGCTCTGAACCGGCGCGGAGAGTAACAAATGGTCTGGAAGGCTGTCAAACCGGGAAGACCTCGGATGCTCTGTGTCCCGACATTGACGAATGCCATAGACAGAAACGGCGAGAGTTTTTCTCGTTTCACTGCTGCCGATCCGTGATCCGGCTTCTTGTATTTTCGGCGGACGCTTCGCTATACTCCCTGCACGATGAGCATTAGAAAAGCCGGCGGTGACTGGGAGCCGATGCTGTTGGGGATTGAGCCCCGAAACTGCAAGGTCTGCAAGGAAGGGCTCTACCGCAACAAGACGTTCCTCTCAGGTGGCTGGTCCCGTTGCACGGTGTGCGACGAATTCGTCCACTACAGTTGCCTGGCCAGCGGGAAGGTGTCGTTCCTCAAGGCCCGGCCTCGTGTCTGCAAGAGCTGTCGCGCTGCCCAAACAGGGATGCCGGCCTCCTCTGCTGTCCAGGCGGACAGTCCGGCAGCCTAGGCTCGTGACAGCCGATCCCAATTCCAGGCTCCTTCAGGCCCGCACCGGTTGGCATCATCTGTTGGCGCAAATCATCCGCTATGGGCTCGCGCCGGTGATCCTCCTGTTCAGCGGATTCTTTTCAGCCAACTTCATGATCAGCGGCCAATACACGTGGCCGCGCACCAGCCGAGTCCTGGCGCTCACACTGACGCTGCTCGTCCTTTCGTATGAGTTTGTCTACAAAGAGCAGCGGACCAGAACCGGTTCGGGAGAGCAGGCCCGCGCGGCGGTGCTCTATTCATGTCTCATCCCCTATATGATTGGTATCGCTCTCATGTTTGCGCTCTGGAAGTTCTAGTCGAGCTCGCTCTGCTCGAGAGGAAGGACAATGGCGCAGATCTTTCGCAGCGGGGCTTTTCTCCAGCAATGTTGGTCGGTTCATCCACTTTGTATAGCCGTCAAGCGGATGGCTGACGGCAACCAGCTGATTCTCACCTGCACGTCTTGCCGGTTCGTGCATCAACTGACCCTGGCTTCCGTCGTGGTCCGGGCCTCGGCGGTGTTGGACGAGTCGGACAACTCATCAGGCGATCATAGGACCGCGCGGGGTGGGCAGGATCAGCTCCTCGGTTGCCTTGAGGCCCATGCTCCTGCGTTGTCGTTGCGCGAGATGGATGTATTTGAGGACGCGGCACTGGTGCGCTGCGCGGAATGCCGCCGGCACTATGCATTGACGGTGTCGTCCTTTGAAACACACCAGAAATGAACATGTCGCTAAGGCCCTCCAGTTGCGTTCTCGCATCGCTTAAGGCTTCAACGAACGGTGTGGAGTACGCCTCAGCCTTTCGCTTGCTGCGGCCTTGCTGGAAGGGCGTTCTCGCCGTTCTCCAACCCCAAGGACAATCTGAGATATAGCGTATTTCTTGGTTGGTTCCTCGACCAGAGAAAAGTCTCCCCATCATGAACGTTCCACTTTCATTTACGGATGACGAACTCGCTCTGGTTGCCGATGCGCAATTTTTCCGCAAGAAGGCCAGGATTACGAAGAAGATCCGCGGCCAGCTGGAGGCTGTCCACGAAGCCTTGATATCAGAACTCCACCGAGCCACGCTCGTGACTCCGCCCGCTTTCGACCCGGATCGTGTGCAATATGTGAAGGGCGAGCATCTGGAGTCGTTTCCATACCAGTACCTCGATTGTCCCAAGCATTTTCACGGGAGTGAGAAGTGCACGTTCCGCACCCTCTTCTGGTGGGGACACCATGCGGTCTTTGCCTGGCTCCTCGAGGGGCCGCTCGTGAAACAGTACAAGAATAATCTGGTTGATCGGTTCCATCGCCTGGCCGGACAAGGGCTGGAATTGTCCACGGCTCCGACGCTCTGGGAATGGAAGCGCGGCGAAGGCTATACCTTGCCGATCACCCACGATCGGAAGGCACAGGTAGCTGCGGTTGTGGCGGAACGATCGATCCTCAAGCTGGCCCGTTTTGTCCCTCTGGATGATCCGAAGATTGGGGCGGGAGAACTTGCAGATCTCGGGCGAGAAGCATTCCTGGCGATGAAGCCGATGCTGTCGCTCTGAATTTCCTCAATTGTGAAGGCACAAGGATTTCGGTAGACTAGCGCGCGTTGTTCAATGGAGGAGGCTCGTTATTGTGATGGCGCCGACCCGTAAGGAGGGAATCGTGAAGAAACGGCTGGTACGCGTAGTCGTAGGAATGATGTTGTTGGTCGGACTGTTGGCGGGATCCGGCTGCGGGGGAACCGGACAGACGTTTTATTTTGATGTGATTCCCAAGCAGCAGCCGGGGCCATTGATTGAGGCGGAGCCCGTCAGGATTGTGATTGAGCCGTTTGAAGATCGTAGGGCGGAGAAAACCCGCATCGGGATGCGGACGCACCTGTGGGGTGGAGTGACCCATTTCAATGTAGCCGGCGAAAAACCCGGTGAGGTCTACGCTCAAGCGATGGCCGAGCGGTTGAAGGCCAAAGGCTGGAACGATCGAGCCTGGAATGTGCGGGTGGCGCCGGCCGGCACCGTCACGGACGCGGATATTGTGATCAGCGGGCAGATTTTCGAGTTTGCCGCCAATGCGAAGAGCCGACTCTTCTCGACCTATTTGACGACGAGCAATCGGCTTACCATTATGGCGCGGAACAAGGCGGATGGCAGCAGCACGAGCCGGAGTTTGGAAGGGGCGCAAACCGATACCGTGATCTGGTTTGCCGAAGAGGACGTCCAGAAGTTGCTGGCCTCCACGGTGAAAGACACGCTCGACCGCTATCTCTCGGACACCACGATAGCTCAGCGAGCGTTGCGGCCGGCCCGGTAATAGACCATTCCGGAGGCAGAGTCTGTGCGTGAGCGCCGGTGGGAAACTCCCGTGCCGATGACGTTTGGACAGGTGCTGGCGGTTGGCGAAAGGCTGGCGGCTTTGGGGCTCAAGCCGGCTGTGCCGGCTAAGGATGTCATCTGTTACGTCGAAGAATGGACCGTCGAGTCGCCTGAGGATTTTGACGGTCTTGACGCCTGGGCGACCGAGGACGTGACACTGGTTCATGTGCGGGAAGGCTGGCGCGGGGATTTCTTTCTCCTCGCCGGAGCGTATCACACCGCGTACCAACGCCATCAGGACATCGGTACCTACTGCTCGATCAGCCATCCCTGGCGTATTCGCGAACCCATGAAACTGCACGAGAGCCGGAGCATGCTCTGGCTCGGCTTTCGCCATGCCCATTCGTTTCTTCGGGTGCGATTGCAAACCATAGAAGTCATCACTCCCGGCGAGACGCGAGGGGATGCTCAACGGGAGCAATGGCTGGAGGAACGGCGCACCGCGTTTCTTGAGGCCATTACGACCGTGGGGCTGCCGATCGAGACCGCCATTGAAAAACAGCAGTTGGTACTCCGCCCCACCGATCCCTCGGTTCCGTTCTTTTGCTCTTGGCCCGATGCGTTCGGTCCCTGCCAATTTGAGTACAACACGGCAGATGCCTATGAGTTTCTCGTTCCTGCCAGCCAACTCGCGGCGACCCATGCGCCGGAGCCGGCGGGAGTGCGCGCTTATCTGACCGGCTTTTCAGAGGAGGCCCTCGGCGAATTTCAGGCGATCGAACCGGCGGCCAGGCTGGCCTATCGCTGTTCGGTTCATTGCCCGCTGGACGATCTGCCGGAAATCAAAACGGCGATCGAACCGGACGGACGTCTCTATGCCACCCTGTGCGAGTTCCAAACCCAGGAGTTGATTCCGGAAGGGGGGGACGCCTCGGCCATCATCGGTGTGGTCGCATCCAGCGCCGGTTTTGCCATCGAAGCCCGATTGAATAAGGCGCCGCTTCGCGAAGAACTGATGGCCGCGTGGTTGGAACGGCTGATCGGAAATCCGGTGATATATTCCCCGCTGCCCGCGTTTGTCTGACAGAATGTTGAAAAAGCCCACCGGCATCGTTCTCGCATCGCTCAAACCCTCAACGTACCTAAAACCGTACGCCTCAGATTTTCGCTCGCTGCGGCCTTGCCGGATGGCCTTTTGAACATTCTGTATGGGACTGGTTTGTTGGTCAGATCGTCCGAATCCTATTTTTAGTTGATCAAGATCTCGGCATTCCGCACAGTGGGACCATGAGCCCGTTTGCCAGAGTCCAATCAGTTCTTGCGAAGCCGTTCATGCCGGCGGTGTTCTTTCTCTCCGGAGTGATCTACGACACCCTGACGCTCACGCGGATTGATCGACTTCAAGATAACCTCCTTCTACTAATCTATCTGCTGCTCTTGGGAGTGCTGATCGTGTTGACCGGCCGGCTTGGCATCGATCCAGTACCCGATCGCGATCAATTGGCCACCCTGTCGCCCTTCGCCCGCTGGGTGCTTCAGAGCCGGCCCTACTATCCGATGGCTAGCCAGTTTCTGCTCGGAGGGCTGTTCAGCGCCTACGCGATTTTTTATTCCCGCAGCGCGACGCTCACCAGCACGGCCGTCTTCTTCGCGTTGCTGGTCGTCCTGTTGGTGGGCAACGAATTTCTCCGGGACCGGCTGTCGAACCTGCGCCTGTTGGTGAGTCTGTATGCCCTGGTCTGTTTTGGGTTCTTCACGTTCTTCCTGCCAGTGATTACCGGCCACATGAATACGCTGGTGTTTCTGGCAGGGGCCGGGCTCAGCGCGGTGGTGACCTTGCGCGTCGTGCATCTGGTTTATCGCAACAATCCGGATCGATCGCGCCGGGAAGCCGTCCGCGTCACCGCTCCCGCTTTTGGATTGATCGGTCTGCTGGTCGGCTTCTACTTTCTCAATTGGATTCCTCCCGTGCCGCTCTCGATGAAATTCGGCGGGATGTATCACGAGGTAAAAAAAAGCGGCGAGCATTTCGAGCTTTCCTATGAAAAGAAATGGTACGAGGCCTGGAAGCGCTCCGACAACGTGTTCCCGGCCAGCGAGCCGATCTACTGCTTCACGGCGATCTTTGCGCCGGTCGCCTTGAAGACGACCGTGTATCACCATTGGTATTTTCGGCCGAACAGCAGCAAGCCCTTTGCGCATGCTGACAAGATCGCGCTCAACATCTCCGGCGGACGCGAAGGTGGCTACCGAGCCTACACTTTCAAGCAACGGCTCGATCCCGGCGATTGGCGTGTGGATGTCGAAGCAGAAGACGGCCGGATCATCGGACGCGTGTCGCTCACAGTCGAGGACCAGGGCGAGACCCAGCCGGCGTTGACGACGCTCACGTACTGAGTTCATCCAATGACACGAATCAGCGGCATCAGGTTGCTCGAGGAAGGGGAAGGTGAGGGGCGACCGGCGCAAAAGGGGGACCGCGTCGTCTACAACACAAGACTGTTCTTGAATAGGGGCGATGAGGTTCCGTTGAATGCTAAGCAAGCGCCGCATCTTCCGCATGAGATGATTCGAGTCGAAGAAGGCGTCACCTTCGTCGATCACTCGACCGTCCTGGGAAGTCGCCAGGCGATCGCCGGCGTCGAACACGCGTTAACGGGCATGAAAGTGGGTGGGTATCGCAAGGTCCGCATCAGTCCACACCTCGCCTATCGAGAAAAGGGCATACCGGACCTTATTCCTCCCGAGGCGGTGTTGATTTGCGAGATCTGGTTACGCCACATTGTGCCTGGGTCTGAAGGACAGGCTGAATGAAACGGAGGGCAGGTGAGTCCGAGAGCGTTAGCTTCTTGTCCCGGCAGCCCCAACTGCGTGTCGACATTGGCGCCGGCGCAGGATACCCGGCATGTCATCGCGCCGTTCTCCTATCGGAAGTCGCGGGCTGAGGCGAAGGAGGCGTTGAAAGCCGCACTCTTGATATTGCCGCGCACGAAACTCGTCGAGGAAGACGAGGCCTATCTGCACTTCGAATTCACCAGCCTGCTCTTACATTTTATTGACGATGTTGAGTTCCTCTTCGATGACGAGACCAAAACTATCCATTTCCGTTCCGCCTCCCGAACCGGTTACAGCGATCTGGGGGTGAATCGTCGGCGAATGGAAGAAATCCGCGTTTTGGTGGATGGCAGGATCTAGCCTCTCAGGGGATTGTTCCCTTCCGGCAGGATTCGAGCATTTACCTGGCAGTTAGGTGATTCCCTTGCTATGGTGTCTCAGTAAGCGGAGCACTCGTGGGATTCAAACGAAAACACTCTCGCATTGAGGTTGGCCGGAAGGGTCGCATCCAGCGCGGTTCCCTCTCTGCGGCCTGCACGGTTCTGGACGTCAGTGAGTCCGGTGTGCGGATCGAAAGCCGGCTGTTCGTCAAGACGGGCGAGACCCTACGGCTTGTCATTGATCTCGATCACGGCCAAACGCTCTCCTGTACGATTCAGCCGGTTTATGTACGCGCTCCTCGATTTGGTGCTCGGATCACCTCGATCACCGAAAGTGACCAAGAGCGGCTCTCCCACATGTTCGATGACCGCATTCAGCGTATGTACTCTGGGCGGTAGCGTTTCAAGTATCTGTCTATAGCGCTTGACAGGCCGAGACAGGGGACCAGTTCTGCGTTAGTAAACTGCAGGTTCGACAGGTAAGCTCAGCTCATCAGATAGCCCAGATTTCAGTAGGCTTCGAATTCTTCAAATTCGTACCACTAAAAGATCGTGTTAGTTTGCTGGAACTCTTTTCCCTTCGGGAAATCCATGAACTTCGTCATCTTCTTCAGTGCAAGCTGAGCCTGTGCCCTTGCGTTCTCGTTCGCGACTCATTCTCATAGGTCTTGGTCGGGACGGATTGACAGGCAGGAAGAAGGAGGAAGAGGCTGCTTAAAAAGCCGATGCGCCAGATGGCGGCGCGAGGCGGTATGCCGTTCAATGGGCCGGCGATGACGGCTTAGGACCCAGCCTGGTCGTGTGCTGGAAGACGCATTTAGGGCAGGTGTAATGGACGAACTGGCCGCTCGCCACGAGCCGTTTCTTCATCGGCACCTTGCACCAGGTGCAGAGCCGGTCCGGGGGGTCGGCGGACGATGGCCCGGGATGTGATGGCGGCGCCGTCATGGGCGCATTGTCACCGAGGGTCGCGAAACTTGTCAACCGATCGAGCGGCGCCGGAACCAGAGGGCAAAACTTTTTTTCGCTTCCCCATAGCATCTGGAAAGAATCGTGTTATAGTGCAAAAAAATCCACGCAGTTGGTTTTTCACCCTCACACAGAAAGGCGGACGCCATATGAGCGCCCCGGTTGGTTCCGAAGAGACGATTTTGCCATCGAGTGCCCCAACGACTTCCTCTGTCCCGGCTCAGGAGATGGTGGGAGAGGGGAAAGCGTGGGGACTCTGTACTGCTGTTGACCTCCAAGATTGTCATCCCGACCTGATCCGCAATGCCGACCAAATTCGCCGCTATGTCGTGGAGCTCTGCGAGCTCATCGGCATGAAGCGATTCGGCGAATGCCAGGTCGTTGATTTCGGCTCAGGACGCGTCGCCGGCTATTCCATGGTCCAGCTGATCTCGACTTCGCTGATCAGCGGCCATTTTGCCAATGACACGAACAGCGCGTATCTGGACATTTTCAGCTGCAAGGGCTATGACCCTGCCGTCGTCGAAGATTTCTCGAAGAAGTTCTTCGGCGCCAGACGATCGACTGCAACCGTGACGCTTCGCTATTAATCGTGCCTCGACCGAGTGCCGCGGGCACGCGGCACCCGGTCCCTATCCCATCCGCTGTCCACACCAGATCATGAAACCGATCAGCGTCAGAGAGTTCTTCGAGCTGCTGCCCGGCAAGCTCGATGCCGATGCTGCCGAAGATGTCGATGCGGTGTACCAGTTCGACTTGAGCGGGGCGCAGGGGGGGCAGTACGTCCTGACGGTTCGTCAAGGACTGTGCAAGGTAACGGAAGGTACGCACGACGATCCGCACGTCATCTTAATGATGGCGGGAGAAGATTGCATCAAGGTATTGAACGGCCAGCTCAGTGGCCAGGCGGCGGTCATGTCGGGTCGAATCAAGGTCAGCGGCGATATCGGCCTGGCGATGCAGCTACCGTCGTTGTTTCCGACGATCGGCTGAACGGTCGGGAGTTTAGCGCAGGGCCATGGCCGGTTCGGGCGTTGGTGACGCCGCCTCAGCTTCCTCTTCCCACTTCCTTGGAAATCGCTCTTCCAAGATCAGATACATTGTCGGCACGAGAAAGAGGGTCAAGAGCGTTGAGAGGCTCAGCCCGCCTACGACTGCTCGCGCCAGAGGCGCGTTCGTCTCTCCGCCGGTCCCCAAGCCGATCGCCATGGGTAGCAAACCGAACACCGTGGCGAGTGAGGTCATCAAGATAGGCCGGAGTCTCGTGCGCGCTGCCGTTACCACCGCATCATGGAGCCGTCGCCCCTTTCGTCGCAGGACGTTGGTGTAGTCGACCAGCAGCACGCCGTTCGAGACGACGATGCCGAGCATCATAATGATGCCCATCATCGACGTGGTCGACAGGGTGGTATCGGTCAAAAACAGGATCAGGATTACGCCGGGGAAGCCCATCGGGACCGAGAACATGATGATGAAGGGGTCGACGAGCGACTTAAACTGCGCGGCCATCACCATATAGACCAGGATCAGCGCCAGGACGGTGGCGAAGAGAAGGCCACTGAAGGTTTCGCGTTGCTGCTGAATTTGACCGGCCAACTTGATGCTGAAGCCTGTCGGCAGCTGAAGCTGGGCAAATGAGGCTTCGAGGTCGTCGGCGATGGCGCCGAGATCGCGGTTGACGGGATTCGCCGTAATGTGAATGACCCGCTGGAAGTATTTGCGGTCGATCTTTACCGGGCCGGCATTTAATTTCAGCGATGCCACGTTCTTGAGCAGGACGGGCTCGCCGTTTTTCGCCGTCAGGATGATGTTGTCGATATCGGTCAAATCCTTGCGGTGTTCCTCGGCCAGCCAGGCGCTGATGTAGTACTCGTTGCCGTTCTGCGGATCGGTGAATATGATCGGATCGGTCTGGCCATTGCCGTTGAGTGAAAAGAGTACGGCATTGGCCACGTCCGATTCGCTGATTCCGAGCAGGGCGGCTTTTTCACGATCGACGACCACATTGACTTCAGGGTAATTCTCCTCGCGGCTGACCTCAATGTCAGCCAGGCCCTGGACCTGGTGCATTACGTTCTCAACCTGTCGGATGACGGTTCGGGCCTTCTCGAAATCATAGCCATAGATTTCCACGTCCACGGCTTTTTGCGAGCCGAAGCTGGTTACGCGCTTCACCAGACCGCCCGGATCGAAGAACATGGCCACCCCCGGGAAAAGCTTCAGGACTTTCGGACGAACCTCGTTCATGATCTGCACCTGGTTCCGTTTCCGCTTATCCGGCGAAACAAGGTAGACGGAAATGACAGAGGTGTGGGGACCTGTGTTGGGATTAAATAAGGAGGAGCGGCCCTGAGCCAACACGCCGGTACTCGACACCATCGTTTCCAATTCTTCCGGCGGGATCGTCGCCCGGATCACCCGCTCGACCTCGGCGACCTGCTGCTCAGTTTTCTCCACGCGCTGGCCGACGGGGGCCCGCAGGACGATCCGGAACTGGCTTTCGTCAGAGACCGGCAGAAACTCTGTCCCGATATTTGGAATCAACGCGAGCGAGGCAACGAAGATGAGCACGATCCCTGCGATAAACAGTTTGCGATGGGCGAGGACCCAACGAAGCGAGTCTTCAAATCCGCGATCCAGCGACTCGTAGCGCGTACGGCTCCAATCCATGAGACGTACATACCAACGGGGCATCGTGGGGTGCGCCTCCTGTTCCGGTTTGAGAAACTTGAAACAAAGCGCCGGGGTGACGGTGCGCGACACGAAGAACGAGGTGAAGAGCGCGATCGCGATCGTCAGCGTCAACGGTATCAGGAGTAAGCGGGCGATCCCGACGACGAAGAAGATCGGCAGGAAGACGACGACCGTGGTGACCGTCGAGGCAAAAATCGGCATGGCCACTTCCCGGGCGGCTTCGAGAATCGCATCCCAACGCCGTTGGTTCGAATTGAGGTGGCGTTGGATGTTTTCCAATTCGACGATCGAATCGTCGACCAATCGACCGATGCCGAGCGCCAGTCCTCCCAACGTGAACACATTTAAGGTCTGGCCCGTGAAGTAGAGCACGATGAAGGTCACCATGATCGAGAGGGGGATGGCGACCGAAATGATCAGGGTGCTCGTGAGGTTTCTGAGGAAGATCAGAATGACCGCTGCGGCCAGGATTGAACCGTGCAAGGCCTGTTCGATGAGGTTGCTGATCGACTGGCGAATGTACACCGATTGATCGAACGAGATGCCAAGTTTGACGCTGGGCGGGATGCCGATCATTTTGGGAATGGCCGCGCGCAATGCGTCAACCACCTCGACGGTATTTGCGACGGGCTGCTTGTTCACCCGCAGATACACGGCTCGCGCTCCATCCGTGCGGACGATATTGGTCTGAATATCGGAGGAATCGGTGACGGTGCCGAGATCTCTTACGCGGACCGGGCTTCCTTGTTGATTGACCTTGACGATGACGTCTTGAATCGGCTCGACGGTGCGGAACTGATTGTTGGTGAAGACGTTGTAGTCGAGGTTGCCGGCCTTGATGTCGCCCGAGGGCAGAATCAGATTTGCCGCCTTCACCGACTTCACCACGTCGAGAATCGAGAGGCCTCTTGCGTTCAGCAGTGCCGGGTCGAGGTTGATGTTGATCTGGCGGATTTTGCCTCCTTCAACCGTGGCGGCGGCGACATTGGCGATCTGCTCGATCTGCGGAGCGATCGTGTTAAAGGCCAGGTCATAGAGGGCTCGTTCATCCAGGTCGTCGCTCGAAACTGTGACAAAGGATACGGGAATGTTCGACACGTCGAACTTGACGATAAAGGGCTGGAGGATGCCAGGCGGAAGGCTGTTGAGGATCTGCGTAATGCGCTGCATCACCTCCATCTGGCCGACATTGATGTCTGCGCCCCAGTTGAACCAGATCTGCACGGCGCCGATGCCTTGCTTCGCGAACGATTCCACATGCTCCACGTTGGAGGCGGAACTCACCGCTTTCTCGATGGGATAGACGACGCTTTGTTCGATATCAAGCGGCGGGGCACCTTTATAAATGACGCCGACGAAGGCCACGGGAACCTGGATGTTTGGAAACAGGTCGACCGGCAGGCGATTGAGAGATGTCGCGCCGAGGACGACCATGGCGAGCGACAGCATCAATATGCCGATGCGGTTTCTGAGTGCCAGGAGGGTCAACCACATAATCAATCAAGAGCGAGGGATAAGGTGTAAAAAATGAAAAACGATCTCTTGGATTAGAAGCGCTGGGAAATAGGCCTGTTCATCCCTTACCCTTCACGTTTCACCGGCGCGAGCGGTTGCGTTTGCACCGGCGTGCCGTCGTGGACGAGGTCTTTGCCGGAGACGATGACCTGTTCGGAGCCATCCAATCCCTTGGTGATTTCGACGCGGCTTTCATCGCGCACACCGATTTCGACCGGGACTCGTTCGGCTTTCCCCTCCCGAACGACATAGACGTACTGGGCATCCTCCAGCCGGCTGACGGCATCGATCGGGATCTGCACTGCATTCTTGTGTTTGCCCACCAACACCTCGACTCGCGCAAACATCCCGCCTTTCAACAGGCGGTCCTTGTTAGGGAGATCTACTTCGACCGTCATGGTGCGGGTCGCGCGGTTCAAGGCTTGAACGACTCGGGTGACCGTTCCTTCGAAGACACGGTCTGGGTATGCTTCGGCACGGACCTCCGCCTTCTGCCCGATCTGCACTAACGGCACATCCTTTTCGACTACTTCGATGAGCGTGCGGACGATGTCGATATCGTGCAGGCTTACAATGCCACGGGCGGTCGTCGAGTTGCTGGTCGCGGCTCCGGTGACGTAAGCGCCAA
Source organism: Nitrospira sp. (assembly GCA_035455145.1). Taxonomy (GTDB): domain Bacteria; phylum Nitrospirota; class Nitrospiria; order Nitrospirales; family Nitrospiraceae; genus Nitrospira_C. The sequence continues at coordinate 10,560 of DATIFR010000249.1, read as the reverse complement.
GATCGAGGTTCCGCTCGGCGACGTACCCCGCGAAGGGCGCGCGAATGTAGGAGTAGGCCAGATTGGTTTCTGCTTGAGCCAGGGCCACCTCCATCTGTTTGACCTGCGCTCTGAGCGATTCCAGCGCGGCGATGGCGGCATCCGAATTGACCTGGGCGTTGTCCAGGTCTTGCTGCGAGACGAACTGGTCTTTAATCAGGGCCTGCATCCGATCGAGGGTCAACTTCGCGCTGCGTACGGAAGCGTCCTGCTGGGTAACCTTGGCGCGGGCCGCCGCCAAGTTGGCTTTGGCCTGGTTGACCGCATGGAGATAATCCTGGTGGTCGATCTCCACAAGCAATTGATTGGCCTTCACAAAATCTCCCTTGTCGACATACAGCTTTGCGATATAACCGTCGACACGAGAGAAAATGTTGACCAGTTGATTGGGCGTAATATCGGCGGTGTACGTGAGGCGGATCTCGAGGTCCTGTTTTAACGGCGTAACCGTTCCGACCGTGATGACCCGCGATTTTTTTTGATCGACCTTCGCCCCGCTGCTGAGACGAAAGACAACCAGCGCCGTCACGGCAAAGAAGATGATGACTCCGAGGGTCACGATGGGGTGTTGCTTGACCGGATTCATCCTGAACCCCTCCGCTGCGCAGGCGCTGTCGGCTGTTGGACGAGTCCGGTAAGGAAAAGATCGACATATGTCGTCACCGTTTCGTCGTGGGATCGGTGCATTGGTACGCCGAAAATCTCATGGAGTAGGCGGTGATGCACGACCATGCCGATGAAGGCGCGGGCCGCAAGGAGGGGATCAACCATCCGGAACGCCCCCTCGGCGCTTCTTGTTTCGATATACGTGGCCAGGTGATCGTAAAACACCCGATGGTGCTTGCCGAAGAACATCTCGGAGAGTTCATGACCCTCGAGCGCGCTGAACAGCAGCAATCGCAGGAGAGTTGAATCCGCTCCGGGTCGGATCCGGAAGCTGGCGATCAGGGTAAAAACCCGGCGGTCGTCCCGCTTCTTGGCTGATTCTTCGACAGCTTCCAAGAGTTCATTGACAGTGACTTTTTCGGCGAGGATCGCCCCGTAGAGCGCGCGTTTGGTCGGGAAATGCTTAAACACCAGGGCTTCGCTCACTCCGGCGGCCCTGGCGATTTCTTTCGTCGTCGTTCCGTTGAATCCTTTGGCCGCGAAGAGCGACGCAGCCGCGGTGATCAGGCCTGCCTGGCGTTCTTGGCTGGTTGAGCGTTTCTGTTTGGATCGTGGCGTCATGAGCGTAAATAAGTGAGTGAGTAATTACTCACCGTTGAGGCTATCATGAATCCATTTGCTCTGACAATGAAGGGTTGGTTTTCGGAAGGGGAAAAATATCAGAAGAAAAACAAGAGAGGGTTGTTGGGGCCTGAGGTCAAAACCGATGTGATGGGCAATCGGGGGAGTGGGAGGTGCTCGCAGCTGGCCCGTAGCAGGAACTGCGGCGTATCAATCACATAAGTGCGCTCAGGTACTTGGTTTGTGTCGAGGGTCTGCGTCCTTCCCAATACCGATTATAACCCTATTGCTGATAGAGATTCGAGCTCAAGAAGTACCGAAGCCGATTCCGTTCACGGAGGTTCATCTTCTGAATCACTATACCGAATCGCCTGCCGGCCGACCAGGCGACGCGGGCCTCCATCACAAAGAGGGGGTCTTGGCCATCGGGCAGGTACAGAAACAGGGTCATCTCCAATCCCGGGTTGACCGGCACGTTGCCGCGGATACCCAAGCCCTTGTTCGACAAATCGACAACCATGCCGTCACCCATGATCAGTGCCCCGTGTTCGTCCATGGCCGAATACATCAACCCGAACTCGGCGTGGGTGCGGGAATCGACTCTGCGGTTGCAGACCTGGTAACTCTGGTGCGGCGATTTCGCGGAGCGGACTCTGGAGTGTCTCATGGTCTTTCCTCCTTTGATCTCTTGGGCAGGGTTACCTGTACGGCGGACGGAATAAGTAATTCCACACGTAAAACCGCAGTTGGTTCAGCGCTTCGAGCTTGGGGGCGATCATCTCGACGCCGAAGCGGCGTCCCGAGACCCAGGAAACGCGGCTCTGCGCAACACAAACCGGTTCCTCGATGCCGGGCAAGTCGATAAAGAGCGCCAGCTCCATTCCTGTCTTGACGATGTGGTTTCCCCTGATGCCGATTCCTGCCACAGACAGATTGGTCACCATCCCATTGCCGATCAGCATCTGTCCCTCGTGCATGCCGGAGTACATCAGATTGAACTGGGTCGGTACCCGTTCTGTCAGTCGATGATTCATGTGGTCCGCTTTCTCCGCTGCTCGACCGGGCTGCTCGACGGGCTGCATTCTCATCGCCTGTCCTCCAAAATGATGACGCTACCGCTCCTTGATTCATTCTTAGGAAACAATGCGGAATGCCGCTCGGTGATTCTTGGATGGAGATAAGGTGACGTGCCTCCAGATAACTTCCTGAATGCGCTTCCGCTCGTTGGCAGTCAGCTTCGGGAATCGAATAGCAAAGACACTGCCCCTGATCCAGGAGACTGTGGCATCGCTTAGGCATAAGGGTGCCTGCCCATCTTCCAGATAAAGCGTGAGAGTCACTGTGCTGCCCGTGACGGGCAGAATCGTCCCCAAGACCTTACATCCAGTCTTGGACAGATCCCGTAATGATCCTTCCGTCTTGACTAGCCTAGCGCCTTCCGCCCCTGTATAGGTGACTCGATAGTTGATGGGCACGCGCTCGGCGTATCGTCGGTCCAATGGGGCGTGAGCGCTTTTTGAGGTGAGATTGTAGTCAAGGACGCTGGTTTTCATCGTGGTTGCCTCCCTGCGTTCGATCGCTGGCATTGGGCCCTCGCAACAACTTGAGACTACCGCAGTCTGACGCTTCGACCATTCCTAAAGAGAGGGGTTTGATCCCCACCAGAAGAGGGGGATCAGCCAGGAGCACAATGAATTGAGACCGGTCATGAGGCGCAGCAAGGACCTACTTTGGGCGGTGTTTGGCCGGAACGATGGGGATTACGTGGTGGTACTTGGTGCTTACTGGCGGATCTTGGCCCAGGCTTTCTGATACTCCTCGAAGGAGTCCACTTCCATCCAGCCTTTGAAGATTGGCACGGCATCGATCCGGTGGCCCTGATCGATGAGTTCCTGAACGAGGTCCGTGAACCCAGCTTTGACCAGCGTGCCGGCCTCATGGAACCCCTTGGATTTATACGTATCGAGGGACGCCCGATAACAGTCGCGGAACGTCTTGATACCTTTTTCGGAGAACATGGCCATGCCGATGAATTCGCCATGAGCCTGCTCGGGCGGCAACTGTTGGCCGATTTTCACGATCCGGTGCTCGCCCTCCGGCATTACGAACCGCGAGTGATAACTCTTGCCGGGAGGTTCGGCTAAGGAGACGAGGTCCGGATTGAGATGCGCCGGCTGCGCGCCGAGATGCTGCTGGTCGTGCCAGGCCAGATCCACTACCAACGAGATATCGGCCGGACTCTTGAGCAGCTTCTCGAGGATCGTATTGTCGAAGATGATGTCGCCGTACAGAAGAATGGTCCGGCCCTTCATCTCGGTTTCCGCGCAAAAGATCGAAAACAGCTCGCCGGTTTCTTCGTAGCGATCGTTGTCGTAGTACCGGATGTTCGGGAGCGTGATCGCCTCTTTCTTGTAGCCCCTGACGAGGGCAATTTCCTTGATGTTGCACTCGTTCAACGCGGCGACCTGGCGTTCGAGGATGGTCTTGCCCTTAATATCGAGCAGACATTTTGGCTTGTCTTCAATCAAGGGCAGCAATTGCTTTTCAAATCCGGCGGCGGCAATGACGGCGGTAATCTTCTCGCTGCCGACGGGGAGAAAGGCTTGTTCGTCTCTCTCCATCTGTGGAACGCCGACGATGTCGTACACCTCGGGGAGCGTCACGATGCGGTCGTTCGCGGCGCCAGGACGCGTGTCCGTCTTGATTAGCTCGAGTGTCTCGCGCATGCCGCGGATCGCCGCGCGTACCGGTTGATTCGCATAGATGATGATCTTGACGCCGGCGTCTTCCATTTCCGCCGCGGTCGTCTGGTCGAAAATGGTTGGGACCACGACAATCGGCACGCGGCCGGAGAAGGCCTTGTAGACCGACTTGAGCTCGTCGAAGGTTTTGGATTTGGAATGGATGAGCACCGCATCGGCACCGGCTTCGGCGTAGGCCTCCGCTCGTCTGAGCGCTTCTTCTTTGCCCCATCCGGCGATCAACGCTTCGGTCCGGGCGATGATCATGAAGTCCGGCACTGTTTGCGCGGCCTTCGCCGCTTTGATCTTTCCGCAATGCTCGTCGATCGGAATCAATTCCCGGCGCACACCTGCATAGAAGCTGCAGCGCTTGGGATAGACGTTGTCTTCGATGCAAATGGCCGCGACTCCGGCCCGTTCGCGGTCATTGACCGTCCGCATGACATTCAGCGCGTTGCCGTAGCCGGTGTCGCAATCGGCGATAATGGGAATATCAATGGCTTCCGCCATCCGGCGCTCCACGCCCAATTGCTCGCTGGAGTCGATGAAGCTCGCATCGGGGATGCACTTGAGTGAGGCCGAAATCGCGAAACCGCTGGCCCATACTCCGTCGAAGCCGGCTCGCTCGATGAGCTTGGCACTGAGCGCGTCATGCGCTCCGACGATCTTGATTGCCCCGGGCTTTTTCAGCAGGGCGCGAAGCTTAGTGGCTTGATGCATAAGGTCGCATGATGCGAAACCGCATGGCGCCTTGTCAATGAAAAGTTTCAGGAACCGGCTGAATGTGGCTAAAAGACCGTGGGGGAATTGCCGTCCGATACCTTATTGCGCAGAGTCTGACTCTCGAAAAAGATAATGCCGCGGTCCATCTGCGCTTCGTAACGCATGGTGACTTCTGTTTCGAAACCCTGCCAAGCGTAGAACTTCACCGGTCCGACTGAAAATTGCCCTGGGGTGCGATCGAGCGGCCCGTAGCGGGTTTGTAGCCATGCCAAAATCTTTTCATGTGCTTCCTTACCCTGATAGCGCACCGTCACGCGCGCAAACCTGTCGTCGATCGTGATGAATTTCATCGATTCGACCTTAGTCGGTCCGAGCGTCGGTGGGCTGGCCTTGAGCTCGTAGGTTTTGAAACGGCCGGCGTCCTCAACCTTTCCGAAGGTCTCGGATTCGGACAACGTGGCTCCCCAGGGAATCCCTTCAAATCCGTTAGGATCTTCTATCATCGGGACTGCGAGGACGGCGTTGCACATAAGGAGGACGGCAAGGATGCTGCCTGCCAGGAACGACCACAGTTGAAAAGGTCCAGAGGTTGCCTGATACGTCATCGCGCTATTCCGCCGAGTCGGCAATGTGATCGTTAAATCGAGGGGCCAACGTCCGGCTGTCGAGAAAAATGAATCCGCGCTCGGTATTAGCCTGATAGGTCAGATTGATCTCCGAATCGCTGCCCCGCCAATTATACTGCTGATTGAGGCCGCGCATCATCTGCCCCGGAAGACGCTCGATCTGGCCGAACTGCCGTTCGAGATAGGTCATGATCTGCTTATGTGTCCCATCGCCATGGTAGCGGATCGTGACGCGGGCGAATTGCTCATCCACGGTTGCAAGGCGAACGCTGTCCACCTGAATGTCGGCAAATACAGGCGCAGCATCTTTCAATTGATACTCAATAATGTGGGGGCCTTCCCGCGTGATCTCTACATCCTGCCTGGATTTCAGCGAAACTCCCCAGGGGATACTGTGAAAACCGCCGGGATCGTTCGACATCGGAACGGCGCGAGAGACGGACGGCTGGAGGAGGAAGAGAAACAGGCCAAGCCATGCGAGAAACCATCGCATGGTGGCACGCTACCATGCCGCAATGCGAGGCGCAACTGACTGGTTACCGAAAAGTCGAGGACGCTGTTTCCTTGAGAACGTATCGGAGCATGGCTTATAATGCGCCGCGCATTTCTACGACCGACGTATTGATCGAAGGAAGACGGTAACCATGATCGACAGCGATGTTTTTGTGCAGGCCATGCAGGATATGGGGGTGAACTTCTTTACGGGGGTGCCCGATTCGATCCTGGGAGGGATTATTGCGGAACTCATGGACCGTCGCCTCTATACTCCGGCTGTTCGGGAGGATGAGGCAGTCGCCATGGCGGCCGGCGCATATATGGCGGGAAAAGTCCCGGCGGTGCTGATGCAGAACTCCGGGCTCGGCACCTCGCTTAATACCTTGATTTCGCTGAACATGATTTATCGGCAGCCCTGTATCCTCATTGTGTCCTGGCGCGGCCAGGGGGGGAAGGACGCGCCCGAGCATCTCGTGATGGGTGAGGTCATGCCGCAGTTTCTTGACACGATGAAGATTCCGCACCGGACGTTGACCGAGAAGACGGCCGTGGATGATTTCAAGTGGGTGGCGGAGACCTTTATGAAGCAACGGATCCCGGTCGCGTTGTTCATTACAAAGGGCGTCGTGAAAGGATTGCATCCATGAGACCGGAACAGGGCACGTTGATCAGCCGCGCACAAGCCATCGCCGCCTTGCTGGAGCTGCTTACGGACCAGCCGGTCGTGATTTGCAACGGGTTCCCCTCCCGCGAGGCACACAAGATCGCCGATCGGCCCACTCATTTCTACATGATCGGATCAATGGGGAATGCCCCCGCTATTGCGCTCGGCGTCGCGCTCACCAAACCGAACAAGCAGGTGGTCGTCTTCGATGGGGACGGCAACGTGTTGATGGGCATGGGGACGCTCGCGACCGTCGGCGCGCTGAAACCGAAGAATTTTATCCATGTGGTCTTCGACAACGAAGTCTACGGAACGACGGGGAACCAACCGACGATCTCCAATGTGGTTCCGCTGGAGAAGGTGGCCAAGGCCGCGGGCTACGTGCATGTTGAGCGGGTGCTCGATCGCGATGATCTGGTCTATGAGTTCAAAGACATGCTGAAGAAGGACGGCCCCAGCATGTTATTGATCAAGGTGAACGAGTTTGCTGAAGACGCCGGTCGGGTGCTGCATGATCCGCCGGACATCACAAAACGTTTCATGAAAGCGATTGAGTAATACCTATGATGTTGCTGAACCCGGGTCCTGTCAACGTAACGGAGCGAGTACGCCAGGCGCTCTTGCGGCCTGATATCTGTCACCGCGAATCCGAATTTACGGAACTGCTGCAACGTATCAAAGAGAAGCTGCTCAAAGCCTTCGTGCCCGGTGCGGAAGCGGACTACGCCGCCGTGATCATCACGGGCTCCGGGACTGCCGCGGTCGAGTCGGCGCTCATGTCCTCCATCCCGCACGGCCGCCGCATTCTTATCATTAATAACGGCGTCTACGGCGAGCGGCTCTCGCAAATGGTCGGTCTCCATCGGTTGGGCGTTTCCGAACTCAAGTATGACTGGACGGTCAAGCCTGATCCCGAGCGGTTGCGTCTGGCTCTGAGACAACATCCGGAAGTGCACGGTGTGGCGATGGTTCACCATGAAACGACGACCGGATTGCTCAACCCGGTCAAAGACATTGCCGAGGTCGTCGATAGCCAAAACCGTGTGTTTATTGTGGATGCGGTCAGCGCGCTGGCGGGTGAAACCATCGATATCGCCGGATCCCATATGTATATGGTGGCCGGCACGGCAGGCAAATGCATCCAGGGATTTCCCGGTGTCTCGTTTGTCCTCGTGCGCAAGGGCTTCCTCGAACGGATGCGGAACTACCCCAAGCGTTCCTGGTATCTGCACCTCACGCACTACGTCAACGACCAGGGGGAAGGGACGATTCCCTTCACACCGGCCGTCCAGGTCTACAACGCGTTCGACGAAGCACTGAGCGAACTCTTGGAGGAAGGCGTCGCAAAGCGCATCCTCCGCTACAAAAAGATGGCGACGTTGATTCGCGAGCGGATGGCCAAGATGGGAATCAAGCCAGTGCTCACGCCTGAACGGCAGTCGAATTCGATCACGGCGTACTACTTGCCGGAAGGGCTCACCTATCAGTTGCTGCATGACCGATTAAAGGGACAGGGCTATGTTATCTACGCCGGCCAAGGGAACCTCGAAAATAAGATTTTCCGCGTCGCCAACATGGGCGCCCTGACCGAAGCACAATTCAACAGTTTTCTCGACGCGTTCGAACAATCCTGCAAGCCAGCATGAAAGCGATCATCCTTGCCGCCGGCGTGGGCAAGCGCCTTTGGCCGGTCACGCAGCATCATCCCAAGTGCCTGATCGAAATCGGCGGGAAAACCCTGCTGCATCGTTATCTCGAAGCTCTCGCGAGTTTGGGCATTCAACGCGCCGACATCGTGGTCGGGTACAAGCAGGAGATGATCCGCGCCGCGGTCCAGGCGAATGCCTGCGGCGTCCGCGTGAACTTTCTGGTCAACGAGCAGTTCCACCGCGGGAGCATTTCCTCGCTCTGGATTGCGCGCACGGCACTCGACGACGACGTCCTCGTCATGGATGCCGACGTACTCTTTCATCGTGAAATTCTGCGCAGGCTGGTGCAGTCTCCCTATCCCAACGCCTTGTTGATGGACGACACGGTGAAGCAAACCGGCGAGGAGTGCATGGTCGTCGTTGAGGGAGGGCGCGTCATTGCGCTGACGAAGAAGATGCCGCCGCGATATGATTATGCCGGCGAGGGGGTCGGGTTTTTGAAAGTCCGGCAAGCCGATACGCCGCACGTCGTCTCGTCCCTTCGGACCTTCGTGGACCGGGAAGCCTGGCAGATGGAATACGAAGATGCGCTGGTCGAATTTTTCCGCGAGGTCAAAGTCGGTCATGAAGTTATCGGCGGGCTGCCGTGGACGGAAATCGATTTTCCCGAAGACGTCGAGAAGGCGGAACGGGAGATCTTGCCGAAGTTGTGACGACGTCGTAGATGATGCGTCGCTGTGATGCGCTGAGGATTCTGTGAGAGACGAAAAGCAAGATCAACGATGAGTGAGAGCCTCATTCATAAGCAAGCAGACCTGCAGGGACTCTCGACGGCCATACTCCTGCCCTCTGTTGATCTCTTCGGTGCGTCGGCGCGAAAGGCCGTCGGACCATTGACACAGGTGGTCGGCATCGGATTGTTCCCGAGAACCGTGTTGACCCTTCAGCGCGCCGGGATCAGGCAGCTCATCGTCCTGGCAGGTCCCGAAGAAGACCAGTTGAAGCAGGCGATGGGAAAAGGGCCGCGCGTCACCATCCCGGTTCGCTGGATGCCGATTCGGGAATTCCCGTTGGGCGATCCCCGGACATGGGAAGCACTTGCGGCGGAAGTGCGCGGGTTCTGCCTGCTGTCCGGTGTCGGCGGGGTGTTTTCACGTCCCTTGATCGAACAACTGCGGCAGGAAGTTCAAGAAGGGCAGGCCATCGTCGTGGCTCGAGAATCCGGCACGGGCAATCCGAGCCGCTCGAAGGTTGCTACCCGATTGCCGCTGTTCGATTCGGCGTCCTTTGAAACCGGCAGTTCCGTAGCCGCCGATCTGGTCGTGCTTCCTGCTTCCATGCTCAGCGCAGCCGGACGAGTACCCGGAGAGCCAGGTTCTGTGCCGGTTCGTCGGTGGCTGGAACGTGCGACGGCTGATGGTCGCGTGCAGATAGTCACCGTCGGCATGGATTCCTCGAAGTGGTACCAAGCTGTGCGTGATGCGGCAGATGTCCGGGCCGCCGAACGACAGCTCTTTGCGTCGCTCAAAGGAGAGTTGGAAGGTTTCGTCGATCGTTTCTTCAATCGAATAGTTTCCCGCTGGTTTACGCGAGTCTTTCTCGCCCTCGGATTCTCTCCCAACGCGATCACCATGGTCGCGACTGTGATCGGTCTCGTGGCGGCGGCAGGGTTCGGGCTCGGCACCTACAGCGCGGGAATCGTGGCAGCCTTGCTCTTCCAGTTGGCGGCGGTAATCGATTGTTGCGATGGAGAGGTCGCGCGGCTGACGTTTACGGAATCCCCCTTCGGCGCCTGGCTCGACATTGCTATGGACAACGTCGTGCACATGGCCATCTTCGGCGGCATTGCCGTCGGGGCGTTCATCCAAGCCGCCGGGAGTGAATCGGCCTGGGTACCGCTCGCGCTTGGCGCTGCCGCAGTATTGGGCAATGCCCTGTCCTTCACGCTCGTGAACAAAGCGCAAAAAATTAAACGCGCGAGCGAATGGAAAACGCCGGTGCATGCAGCCTGGTCCGATTTCATGCTCAAGAACGTCGCCAGCCGCGATTTCTCCGTCATCGTGCTGGTCTTTGCCTTCGCGGGGAAGCTTGACTGGTTTCTTTGGATGGCGGCGGCCGGATCAATCGTGTTCGCGATGATTATGGTCTGGGTGCTTCGTCCATCAGCCATTTCCCGTGTCTAGCAGCGGGATGCTGAAAACATCCTCCAGCTTCGTTCTCGGTCGTTCATTCCCCTCGAGGTGCCGACGAACATGCGCCTCGAGGTCTTCGCTCCCGGCGGCCTTCCTGGACGGCCGTTTTGAGCATCCTTTTAATGATGGTCCCTAGCCCGACGTGCTCAGACTAATACTTCTCACAGTCGGTCTCCTTACCCTCAGTCTCCTCGTTTGGCATAT
>DATIFR010000248.1:0-9856 GCA_035455145.1 Nitrospira sp. | reverse complement strand
TCGAAGGCGACGGGATTTCCCATCGCGAAGATCGCGGCCAAATTGGCCGTCGGGTATACACTGGACGAGATCACCAACGATATTACCGGAGTCACCAAGGCCTCATTTGAGCCGACAATTGACTATGTCGTGGTGAAAATTCCTCGCTTTGCCTTTCAGAAATTCAAAGGTGCCGATCCCACGCTGACCACGCAAATGAAATCGGTCGGCGAAGTGATGGCGATCGGCCGGACCTTCAAAGAGTCATTACAAAAGGCGATTCGTTCGCTCGAACTCGATTTGAGCGGGCTCGCATCACGCCTCGGGTTGGACAGGGGGATTCCGGAAGGGTTTGATCGGCTGAACTCGGTGGAACGGATCAGCCAGCAGCTGCGTACGCCGATTCCGGAGCGCATCTGGTATGTGGCCGACGGGATCAGGCTGGGCATGTCCAATGAAGAGCTGTTCGCTCTGACGAAAATTGATCCCTGGTTTCTGGAGCAAATGCGGGATCTGATTCGTTTCGAAGGAATTCTGGTCGGTCAATCAGCAAACTCGCCGGCGTTGCTCGAGGAGGCGATTCTGTGGGAAGCGAAGGAGCTGGGCTTTTCCGATGAACGGATCGCGCGACTCACAGGCATAGCCGTTACGTCGATTCGGAAGCAGCGAACCACGTCTGCAAGGGGAACACGTGCGGTGACCTACAAGCGAGTTGATACTTGTGCCGCGGAGTTCGAGGCCCATACACCATACCTCTACTCCACCTATGGCAGCGAGTGCGAGGCTCGTCCGACCGACCGGAAGAAGGTGATCATCCTCGGCGGCGGGCCCAATCGTATCGGGCAGGGCATCGAATTCGACTATTGCTGTGTGCACGCGGCGATGGCCCTTCGCGAAGAAGGCATCGAAACGATCATGGTGAATTGCAATCCCGAAACGGTAAGCACGGACTACGATACCTCCGACCGCCTCTACTTTGAGCCGCTGACGGAAGAGGACGTGCTGAACATCGTGCAATGTGAGAAGCCGATCGGCGTCGTCCTTCAATTTGGCGGGCAGACGCCGCTCAAACTTGCAATTCCGTTGTCGAAAGCCGGTGTGCGCATTCTCGGCACGAGCCCCGATGCGATCGACCGGGCCGAGGACCGGGAACGGTTTCGCGATTTACTGAACAAGCTCGGGCTGCGTCAGGCGGATAGTGGCATCGCGCGTTCGGTGGACGAAGCAGTGGCGATTGCCTCCAGGATCAGTTATCCGGTCATGGTTCGGCCTTCCTATGTGCTCGGCGGTCGCTCCATGCAGATTGTCTATGACGAAGACGGGCTGCTTAACTACATGGGATCTGCGGTGAAGGCCTCACCGGCGCATCCCGTGCTCATCGATAAGTATCTGTCCGACGCTATCGAAGTCGATGCCGATGCCATTTCCGATGGTCGGCAGGTGGTTGTGGCAGGCATTATGGAGCATATTGAGGAGGCCGGGGTCCACTCGGGAGACTCCGGCTGCTCCCTGCCGCCCTATTCGCTCGATAAGACGGTCGTCGAAGAAATACGCAGGCAAATGGTCGCGCTAGCCTTGGAGCTCGAGGTTGTCGGCCTTATGAACGCGCAGTTTGCGGTGAAGGACAATACGGTCTATGTATTGGAGGTCAACCCGCGTGGCTCGCGGACCGTCCCGTTTGTCAGCAAGGCGATCGGAGTGCCACTGGCGAAACTCGCCATGAAAACCATGGTTGGCAAGAGTCTCTCGGCGTTGGGATTCGTCAGTGCGCCGACACCTTCTCATCTATCGGTCAAGGAGTCGGTGTTTCCCTTCAACAAGTTTCCAGGGGTGGATGTGTTGCTCGGGCCGGAGATGAAATCGACGGGAGAAGTGATGGGGATCGATGCGGATTTTGGCTGGGCCTTCGCCAAATCGCAGGCTGGCGCGGGAGCTATACTCCCAAGTGGCGGAACGGCCTTCATCAGTGTGAAGGAAAGCGACCGTCCGGCGGCTCTCGAAGTCGCCAAGCGGCTCCACCGCCTCGGATTTTCAATCCAGGCGACCAGCGGCGCTGCTGCCTATCTGAGGAGCTGCGGCTTGGACGTCAAGACCGTCCACAAAGTCACGGAGGGTCGTCCCCACATTGTGGACCATATCAAGAACGGCGAGATCGCCTTGGTCGTGAACACGGTAGGGACGGCAGCATCCCATGCTGACTCACTGTCGATTCGCCGTGAGACGCTGAATAAAGGACTGGCGTATTACACGACGATGCGGGGAGCCAGGGCTGCCGTGATGGGGATCGAAGCCATGTTGAAAAAAGAACTGACGATCCGCTCGTTGCAGGAATATCATCACGTGTCGTAGAGGAACGATCAATCATGCCGACACCGATTACGAAGAAAGGGTATGACGCGCTCAAAGCCGAACTGGACCGCCTTCGGAAGGTGGAGCGTCCGCAAGTGATCGAGGCGATCGCCGAAGCCAGAGCCCATGGCGACTTAAGCGAGAACGCCGAGTATGACGCGGCGAAAGAACGGCAGGGCTTTATCGAGTCGCGCATTGCGGAAATTGAAACAAAATTGGCCGACGCCCGCGTGGTTGAGATTGCAGGGCGCGTGTCGGATACGGTGGTGTTCGGTGCGACGGTGTTGGTCATCGAGCAGGAATCACAATCGAAACGGCAGTATACCCTCGTCGGGCAGGACGAGGCCGACATGAAATTCAACCGCATCTCGATTCAATCTCCCGTGGGTCGTGCTCTCATCGGGAAGCGCGTCGGGGATTTCGTGGAGGTCAAGACGCCGGTGAAAACGGTCGAATACGAACTCGTGGAGATCAGGTTCGAGGAGCTGTAGCTGGCTGTTGAAAAAGCCCTCCCGCTTCGTTCTCGCATCGATCTGAGGCTTAACGTACGGAGAAGCCAACTTGAGGCAAAATAACTATCCGCTCGCCTGTGATCGAAGCGAGCGGTTCAAGCGAAGCTTGGTATGTACCTCTTCGCTTCCTCGCTCGCTGTGGCCATGCCAGAGGCCTTTTTGAACATCCTGGAGAATTGGTGGAGATCGTTAGGGTGATCGAAGCTCCCCTTGAGACGGGGTCTCAAAATGGATTTTCAAAAGCCTTCCAGCGTGCCGGCGGCGCGTGCCCTCATCACGCTGTTGACCGACTTCGGCGATCGAGATTGGTTCGTGGCGAGCATGAAGGGCGTCATTCTGTCGATCAATCCTTTGGTGACGATTGTCGACCTGAGCCATCACATCACTTCTCATGCCGTTCAAGACGGCGCCTATGTCCTGAAGTCCTGCTACCGGTACTTTCCCGACGGAACGGTCCATCTTGCTGTAGTAGATCCGGGCGTCGGTAGCACGCGGCGTCCGCTTATCGTCAAGAGTTCGCGCTATTATTTCGTGGCGCCGGACAATGGATTGCTTACACACATATTTGCCCAGGAAGCGGAGGTCGAAGTCCGCGAAATTGAAAATAAGCAGTTTCGACTCGAATCCCAGGGTCATACGTTCGATGGGCGCGATCTCTTCGCGCCGGCAGCTGCATGGCTCACCAAGAATCAACCATTCCCGTCCTATGGCTCGGTTCTTCGTGAATACGAGACATTTCAGATCTCCGTACCCCATTGGGAATCCATGACGCTGGTCGGAGAGATTGTCCATGTCGACCAGTTTGGAAATCTTATCACCAACCTGACGCGGGACCATCTCAAGGAAGTGCAAGCAGTCAGTAAACGCCCGAATGCCGCCGTTCGAATCGCCGGACAGGTTATTGACGGGCTGGTAGGGAGCTACAGCGAGGGAGTGATCAGTTCCCCTCGCGCTCTCATCAATAGTGATGGTCAGCTGGAAATCTTCTGCAAAGAATCCAGTGCCAGTGCCCACCTCAAGGTGAGCCGTCGCGAGGTCGTGAAACTGTCGTAAGGCGGGTTTCTTGGAACCTGTCGAATCCGGAGTAGGGCGAGTGAGGAGAGCGATGTGTTCGTCCCCCTCCTAGAGGGCGGCGACGACGATACGCACGAGGCCTGAGATATCTTCTGTGTCGGCCGAGGGTATGACCCGGTTGGTCAGATGGTTGTATCTGGCTTCGATTGCGATCCGCGCGTTCCACCTCGACGATTGCTGGATGTCCCAGGAGAGGATACCTTTCCCGCCCAGGTTCTCGTTTTCGATCAGTCTGTCGCTCGAGCGTGAACTGGCATAGTTACCCATTGCGCTGACCAAGAGCCGACGGCTCTGTTTGTAATGCAATGCGAGAGAGGCGGAAGGGCCATCGATCCGCGTGCCGGACCAGTCCTGTGTTTCTTCTCGATATGCCAGCATCGGCGCAATGGTGATGGTGTTGAGCGGGTGGAACGAGGCGCTGAGAATCTGCATCCGAACATTACTCTCGGCTCCGCCACGGAGCAGGTCACTGATGAGGGCGTAACTTGACGCCACTCGGACATTCCATCGCAGGCTTTGATAGGCCAGTGCGCCTTCAAGCGTGTGGCTCTGAGTTTGCTGAGGAGCGATTCCGAGCGGCTCAAGGGAGCTGCTGAACGAGTTGCGGGCATAGGTCATGCTCAGTTCGGGCCAAGAGGGTCTGGTTAGGATGAGGCCCATCCGTCCGTATGTTTGCGTCAACCTTGCGCGAGTGGTTTCGCCAGCGACGTTATTCCAGAGTTGACCGACGGCGCTTCGAAGCGTAGCCCAGCTTGCTTTCCATTCGCTCCAGATCTCCCGACCTGCTTGATCCGGAGCATTCAGAAACCCTTGGCCGGCAGATCGATACATCAGGCCGTAGCGAAGGGTTCCTTGAGTGCCCGTGAGTCCAAGCCGGATCATACGTCTCGAGGCATCGTCACGGGTATCGCCGGGGATCGTGTTCTGAAGCCAGCTGGCTCCTCCCAGGCTGTTGGCCACTTCTGTTTCCGTGACGAAGGTTCCCTTGAACCAGGTTGTCGTGGCGAGGAGTCCCCTTGTCCGGGGACAATCTGTTTCCGGTGAGAGATCGCGCAGGCGAGGGGACATGATTGGAGGCAGCGCAAACGTCGAAGTCACGGAGGCCTGGAAAAACGGCACAGCCGTCTGTTTACTGAAGGAGTCCGCCTGAGCATGCTGTTCCGATAATAGTGAGGCCCAGCGTTGAATGCCTTGGTCGGTGGAGTGGTCGTCGCCACCCCAGGCCTGAGGCCCGAGGGAAAGGGTCGAGAGCAACAGACCGACTGCCAGAAGGGATCGCCTCATTCAGAACCCCCTGAACTCCCCTGTCCCTCTGAAGTCTAGCACTCATAAATTTGTCCCCTAATATATTGAAAACGCGTTCTAATCCGGATATCCGCCGAATCGGATTGCGGGGTGGTGACCAGGGAGAGGTCGTATGCTCAGGAAGAGTGATCATTCATCGTGACGGTCTTGATCGACCGGCCGACAATCTCGACCATGCGGGAAAGTATCTTGAGGTCAGTCGAGAGGGGAGGCATCAGAACCATGATATGCCCGAGTGGTCGAAGAATGAGCCCTTGCCTTCTGGCTTCCAGAGCCACTCGATGGCCGATTCGAGACGTGAGGGGATAAGGAACCCGTGTCGTACGATCCTGGACCAGCTCGATACCAGCCATGAAGCCCTGCTGACGGATCTCCCCGACGTGCGGGAGGGTACGAAGTGGTCGAAGCAGCCGTGAGAGCATCCTGATCTTGGGTCGTAGTCGGGTGAGAGTCTTCTCTTTCCGAAACACCTCGAGGTTTGCCAGCGCCACGGCGCAGCCGAGTTGGTTGCCTGTATAACTATGCCCGTGGAAGAATGTTTTGAAGTCTTCATACTTTCCCAGAAAGGCCTTGTAGATCTTTTCGGTCGTCAACGTTGCAGCCAGCGGCATGTACCCGCCGGTGAGGCCTTTGCTGATGGCCATGAGATCCGGAGTAACGCCTTCGTGCTGGCAGGCAAACATCTTCCCGGTGCGGCCGAAACCAGTGGCCACTTCGTCGGCAATCAGGAGCACCTGATATTTCGTGCAGAGATTTCTGATTCTCTTCAGATAGCCATGCGGCTGCGTAATCATTCCCGCCGCCGCTTGGATCAGCGGTTCAATAATAAAGCCTGCCAGTTCGCGATGCCTGGTCTTGAGGATCTGCTCAATCGGATCCAGGCAGGTCAGATTGCAGGAGGGATAGGCCAGCTTCAGCGGACAGCGGTAGCAGTACGGAGGTTCGGCTTCGAGAGTGGGAAAGAGCAACGGCTTGAATCGTGAGTGAAACAGCTCGATGTTCCCGACGCTGACGGCGCCAATTGTGTCGCCATGGTAGGCAAGCTTCATGTGGAGAAAACTGCTCTTGGGCCCGGCATCAGGATGCGCCTGCTTCCAATATTGCACCGCCATTTTCAGGGCTACTTCAACCGCTGTGGATCCGTTGTCCGAATAAAACACCCGCCTGAGTCCGTTCGGAGCGATGCGAATGAGTTCGCGTGCCAATCGAATGGCAGGAGGATTAGAAAGTCCGAGTAATGTCGAGTGCGCGATCATCTCCAGCTGTTTTTTGATAGCGCGGTCCAGGGATGGATGCCGGTGCCCGTGGAGATTCACCCAGATGGAAGAGGTGCCGTCCAGGTAACGGCTGCCGTTGGTATCGATCAGGTAGGGACCCATCCCTCGCTCAATGATGAGCGGGTCCTCCTGTTCCCACTCCTGCATTTGGGTAAAGGGGTGCCAGAGGTATCGGCGATCCCAGTTACTGAGTGAAGCGGTATGCTTTCTGCGAATCATGTGATCACTATCGCGGGGGAACCGTAGAGGAGGTTGCGCTTGAAAATCCGCGATTGGCGCAGGTGCGGCGCGGATTATACGAGGGGCTGATTGCTTTGACAACCCGGGGAGCAGTTACTATAATGAACCGATTTTATTGAAGAAATGAGCTAGGATTTGCAAAGCCTCATACGCAATTTCTCAATTATTGCCCATATCGATCACGGCAAATCAACCCTCGCTGACCGGTTCCTCGAAGCCACAGGCGCTGTCACTGCCCGAGAGGCCAAAGAACAGATCCTCGACGCGATGGATCTGGAGCGTGAGCGGGGGATTACGATCAAGGCTCACGCCGTGGCGATTCGGTACAAGGCAAAGGATGGAAAGACCTATGCCTTGCATCTGATCGATACGCCGGGGCATGTCGACTTCACCTACGAGGTCTCTCGCAGTTTAGCCGCCTGCGAGGGGTCGCTGTTGCTCGTGGATGCGACGCAAGGAGTTCAGGCGCAGACGATCGCCAATGTCAACTTGGCGATGGCGAACAAGCACGTCATCATTCCTGTGATCAACAAAATCGATCTGGCCAGTGCCGACGTGGAGAATACCAAGCACTCAATCTCGGAAGTGTTGATGCTGGATGCTAGCGACGCAATGCCGATCAGTGCGAAGGAAGGGCGGGGGGTGCCGGAAGTGCTTGAGGCGATCATCGAACGGATTCCTCCACCGTCCGGTGATCCGAACGCCACTCTCAAGGCATTGATTTTCGATTCCTGGTTCGACAACTACCAAGGCGTGATCGTGCTGACAAGGATCGTGGATGGGAGCGTGAGACCGGGGATGAAAATCAAGGTCATGTCTAACGGTCGCGCGTTCGAAGTCATGGAGGTCGGCCAGTTTACTCCGAAGCGGGTGAAGAAAACCGAACTGCTGACGGGCGAGGTCGGCTATCTCTGTGCCAATATGAAAGAAGTGGCGGACGTGAAAATCGGTGATACCATCACCGACGCCGTTCTGCCGACGAGCGAGCCGTTCCCAGGGTATAAGGAGGTAAAGCCGCTGGTGTTCTGCGGGCTCTATTCGACCGATACGGCAAAATACGAAGATCTGCGTGATGCGTTGGTCAAGCTGCGGCTGAACGACTCCTCCTTCGTCTATGAGCCGGAAACATCGCTGGCGCTCGGCTTTGGATTCCGTTGCGGGTTTTTGGGCCTGCTCCATATGGAAATTATTCAGGAGCGCCTTGAGCGGGAATATGGATTGACCCTCATCACGACAGCCCCGACGGTCGTCTATCGTGTAACGAGCACCAAGGGCGAGGTCCTGGAGATTGACAATCCGGCGAAGCTGCCGCCGCCCAACAGCATCCAACTGTTCGAAGAACCATTCATTCTCGCCACCGTGATCACGCCGGAACGGTACATGGGTGCCATTCTTCAACTCTGCCAGGAACGCCGCGGCATTCAACGCAGCATTCACTTCCTCGATCCGACCCGGGTCATGATCAGTTACGAGATGCCGTTGAATGAAGTGATTCTCGACTTCTACGATAAATTGAAATCCCGCACCCAGGGCTATGCCTCGCTCGATTACGAGCTGCTCGGCTATCGGGAATCCGATTTGGTCAAGCTCGATATTCTGCTGAATGGCGAGGCGGTGGACGCCTTGTCCTTCATCACGCATCGCGATCGTTCGTATCCTCGCGGACGCCAGCTGGCCGAGAAGATGAAAGAGCTGATTCCCCGGCAGATGTTCGAAATTGCGATTCAGGCGGCGATCGGGAACAAGATCATCGCCCGCGAAACGATCGGGGCGATGAAAAAGAACGTGACGGCGAAGTGTTACGGCGGCGACATCACGAGAAAGCGCAAGCTGTTGGAGAAACAAAAAGAAGGAAAGAAACGCATGAAGGCGGTTGGCAGCGTCGAAGTGCCGCAAGAGGCGTTCCTGGCCATTTTGAAAGTCGGTGAAGAATGAGCGTAGATCAGCATCCCCACGGCTCTGAGGATGTGGCGACGCCTTCCACGGATGCGGCGGCCGGTGGAGTCTCGGCGATGGCAGGGCCGACCAGAAAGTCGATTGTTCGCGAGTACGCTGAAGCGATCGTCGTGGCGATGTTGTTGGCCTTTGCCATTCGGGTGTTCGTCGTTCAGGCGTTCAAGATTCCTTCCGGTTCGATGATTCCCACCCTGTTGATCGGCGATCACATTCTGGTCAGCAAGTTGTCGTACGGTATTCAGTGGCCCAACGACTGTAAGTTCCAGATGGCGTTTCCACCGGTGAATTGCTATGCCTCGCAGGCAATCATCGAATTTGGAAAACCGCAGCGGGGAGATATCATCGTGTTCCGTTTTCCGGAAGACGAAGAAAAGGACTTTATTAAACGCATCGTCGGTACGCCAGGCGACACTGTTCAAATTAAAAACAAGATGGTCCTGGTGAACGGGATGCCACTCGATGATAAGGCCTTTACGCAGCGGATCGATCCGGGCATTATCGACGGGACAATCAATCCGCGCGACAACTTCGGGCCCGTAACGGTGCCGGAGGGGTCCTATTTTGTAATGGGCGACAATCGGGATCAAAGCCTGGACAGCCGGTTTTGGGGGTATGTACGCGAGGAGAAGATCCGCGGCAAAGCTTTCCGCATCTACTGGTCATGGAGTGGTCAGGGACAATGGAAGGAGTGGGTTCGATGGGATCGGTTCGGCAAGGCCATTCAGTAGGCAAGCCAGCATCCATCGCGGCTGCTCGCCGAGGGGGAACCGTATCAGCCACGGCCCTTCGTCCGTACATCGAACGGTTTCCGCGAGCCTCCATTCTCGTGATCGGCGACCTGATCCTCGACCATTATATCTGGGGCCGTGTCAGTCGGATTTCTCCCGAGGCGCCCGTACCGGTCGTTCACGTGGAATCCGAATCCGTGCGACTCGGCGGCGCTGCTAACGTCTTCAACAATATTTTGGCGTTGGGCGGCAAAGCGGATCTCTGCGGCCTGATCGGTTCGGACGAAGCGGGGCGGATTCTCCTGAAAGAGTTGGGTTCGAAGCGGTCCGGCCGTGGCGGTGTCGTCATCGATCAGGAGCGGCCGACGATCAAGAAGTCGAGAGTCATCGCGCATAACCAGCAGATTGTTCGGTACGACATCGAGCGGAAGGGGGA
>DATIFR010000247.1:0-18790 GCA_035455145.1 Nitrospira sp. | reverse complement strand
GTCGACAGTCAGTCCGGTCTTCCCAGCCAGTTGTCGGAGTATCAGGATCTCATGATCACGCGCCGCCTCTACAGGAACGGCGATAGCGAGTACCTCATCAATAAGACCCTCTGCCGGTTGAAAGACGTTCGCAGCGTGTTGCTGGATACCAGAGCGGGCACCAAGGGACACACGGTGATTGCCCAGGGCCAGATCGACCAGATTCTCAACGCGTCGCCGCAAGATCGCCGGGAGTTGATCGAAGAAACCGCCGGCATCATCCGGTACAAAAAGCAAAAGGCGGAGGCCCTGCGGAAGCTCGATGCCACTCAACAGAATCTTCTGCGCGTCCGCGACATCATCGCCGAGGTGAAAAAGCAGCTGAATTCCCTTGAGCGTCAGGCGCGTCAGGCGCGGTCCTATCAAGTGCTTCAGCAGGAGGCGCGCGCACTCGAGATTCGATTGCTGACCAACGAGTATCGGAGATTGCGCTCCACCATCGCGGATACCGAGCGGGAGCTGGAGGGTTTGTTTCATGAAGAGTCCGAGCGGGTGGCCGAACAGGCCCGGTTCAACGCCGAACTCGAGCGGATCAAGCTGGCCATTGCCGAGGCCGGCAGCGTCATTGATCAACGGCGTGACGAATTCTCGAAGATCGAGCAGCAACAGGCGCAGGCCTTAACCGCCGCCGAAGTTGAGCGTCATCGGAGTGAGATGTACGAGGAGCAGCGCGTCCAGGGCGCTCAAGAACTCGAGCGTCTGACGCAGGAACAGGAAGAAGTGAAGGCGGCGGAAACGGCTCTGCTCGTGACGCTCGAGACACTGGAGCGAGAATTGACGGAGCGTGAGCAGGTGCTCGCCGGACTCGATCAAGAGATGAAGTCGCTCTTGCACCAACGGGCTGGGGCCATTCAGGAAGAAGAGCGGGGGCGACTCGACGTGCTGAACCTGGCCGTCTTGGTTGCGAATACGGAGCAGAGCCTGTCGCAGTTGGCGTTGCGGGCTGAGGAGGTCGCAGAACGCGATGGGCGTTTGGCCCGCGAACGCGAAGAGATCCAATCCCAGCATGATTCGACGAGGGAGAAGCGCCACGCGCTTGAGCAGGCCAGTCAGGAGGCAGAGCGGGTCGTCGTCGAACTCCGCGAGCAGCAGCAACAATTGGGACAAAAGGCGGAGCAGGTTGCGACCGGACTCACCGATGTCGACCAACGGTTGTTGAGTCAGTCGGAAGAGTTGGCTGCGGTGGATTCCCATCTCCGCGCGCTTCAGGGAGTGTTGCGGGAGGACATGGGGTACGGACGATCGGGCGATGAAGAGTCAACCGCACTCAAGACCTGCGAAGGCGTGCACGAGGCTGTGGCGGAATGGCTCGTGGTGCCGGCCGGTTTGGATCGGGCCGTCGAAGCCATTTTGGGCGAGAGAGTTCGCGGTTGGTTCGTCGAAAGTCCGCAGACTGCCGCCCGTGCCATTGCCTTCCTCATGGGGAAAGATCTTGGAAGGGGAACCTTTATTCCGGAATCTCCGCGTTGGACTGCGCAAGCTGCCGGTTCCGCCGATTGGTGGCAGGCCATCGCCGGCCAGGCCGGGGTTATTGGGCGGGCCGTCGAGCTTGTCCAGGTGGAAGGTCATCGTGACGCTGCGCGCGATTATCTGTTCGATCGCGTGGTGTTCGTCGAATCCCTCCAAGAGGCGATGCAATTATGGGAACAACACACATGGTCTGCAAACGATGGTCCCACGTTCGTCACCCGTGCGGGGGAAGTCTTGGATGGGGCCGGCGTTGTCACCGGAGGACAGGTCAGTTCGACTGGCGGATTGCTGCAGCGGCGGCGCGAAGTGTTGCAGTTGGAATCCCGGCGGATATCGCTGATGGAGTCCGTCGAGGCAGAGCGCCAAAGGCGCGAACAGTTGCTGGCGGAAAGTCAATTCTTGCGGGAAGAAGGCCGTCGGGTTGCTGATGCGTTGCGCGAGGGGGAAATGCGGGAGCTTTCGCTGCACAAGGATGTGGTTGGGGCGCAGCAGCTTCTCGGTGATTTGACGCAGCGAATCGAGACGTTGATGGGGGATGCGCAGCGCGGCTCGCTCGAAGTGCAGCGACTCGAGCAAGAGACTCGCTCCGGTCACGCACAGCTGGCTCAATGGATTGCGGAGAAATCCGGCCAGGAAGGAGCGCTACAGGCCGTGCGGGCGCGTCTGATCCAACTCGATCAAGGGATACAGGGGCTCCAGCAACGGCTCACTGAGGCCCAGTTGGCCGTGCAAGACCTCCGCACGACGCGGGAACACCATGGAAGCGATCTTCAGCGGATTCGTCAGGAGAAACAGGAAGCCGTGAGCCGCATCGAGACGTTGAGCCGGCAGCTGGAGTCTCTCCGGACTTCGCTCGAGCAGAGTCGTGAGGAACGAACGCGCCAGGAATGTGTGTGCCGCGAACTGGGCCAGTCGGCGGAGCAGGTGAAGTCACGGTTGATCGAAGCCCAGGAAGGGCAGGCGCAAGACATGATGCAGGCGCAAGAGATTGAAACCGCTGTGGATGCCGTGCGGAAAACCGTTTCGGCCTTGCGGGAGTCACGCATGAGCGTTGAAGTGCGACGAGCCGAGGTGCGGACTCAACTGGGAACTGTGGAATCCACGCTATCCGGCACCTACCAGGTTGATCCCATGTCGTTGATCGAAGCGTCTGTTGCGGGCGCAGCCTTTGCGACACCGCAGGGGGAGGCGGAATCAACGGTCGAAGTGGCATCGACGCCGACTGAAGATGATCTCAGGCAGCAGATCCAGAAGATCCGAGAGCGTCTCGATCGGATGGGGCCGATTAATCTGGCGGCGATCAATGAGCATCAAGAATTAGAAGAGCGCTGGAAGTTTCTGTCGACGCAAGAACAGGATCTCTCAACCTCGATCGGGTCCCTCAAGGAGATTATCCAGCGCATCAACAGAACGACCAAGGATATGTTCGCGGCGACATTTGCGGAGCTGCAGGAAAAATTCGGGGAGGTGTTTACAAAGTTTTTCCCTGGGGGACGCGCAGAACTGCAGCTTGTTGAGGTGCCGGTGGATGAAGATGCGGAGGGCAAAGGTCCTCAAGAACCGGGTGTCGAGATTGTGGCGCAACCGCCGGGGAAACGGTTAAAGAACATCACGATGCTTTCGGGAGGGGAAAAAACGCTGACGGCGATGGCGTTGTTGTTCGCCAGTTTCCTAATCCGACCGACGCCCTTCTGCATCCTCGACGAAATCGATGCCCCCCTCGATGAGGAGAATATCGGACGATTTACGGCTGTATTGTGTGAGCTGGCTCAGGGTGCCCAGTTCATGGTCATCACGCACAATAAGCGGACCATGGGGGTTGCCGATTCGCTCTTCGGGGTCACCATGGAGGAGCCCGGGATCTCGAAACTCGTGTCGGTCCGACTGACCGATTTGCAACCGGTTTAAGTTCGCAGGTTGGCCAAAAACATTCGTACTTCAGAGGACTTCCGTATTCCGTTTACTTGACTTCGGTAAGGCTGTCTGTTATATCCCGACAAATTATGAGGTCGAGCTCGCTCGGTTCGTGCGGATGCGATGCCGAGGGGGGGTAGTTCTGCGCGACCTGGGCCCAATCGTACTGGTTTTCCGCTCGTAGAATACGATGAAACTGATTCGAACGATCCTCGATCGCCTCTCCGATCGACTGTTTATCTCTGTCCCCCAAAAAATGAGACTGGCCGCCGATGTCTCCAGCCAGCCGCCGTTGCGGTTGGTTTCAGACAAGTCCGCGGCCTTGCCGACTGCCGACTCCTCGACCAGGCGATCCGCCAGCCAAATGGGCAGCCAGTTGGACGCGATTGACGATGCGGTCCGGCGAAGCCAGGCCTGGTTTCTTGCGAGACAGCATCCCGCAGAAGGCTACTGGGTGGCCGAGCTTGAGGCCGATACGACGCTGACCTCCGAGTATCTCATGCTTCGGCGATTCCTCGACCGGGTCGATCCCGAGCGGGAACGAAAGGCGGTGCGCTACCTTCGCGCCACACAGCTGCCGGACGGCGGGTGGCCGATCTATTACGGCGGCCCTTCGGAAATCAGCGCCTCGGTGAAAGCCTACTTTGCGTTGAAGTTGAGCGGGATTTCTGCTGACGAGCCGTTCATGCTGCGCGCACAGGATTGCATTCGCGCACACGGTGGCGTCGTCCAGTCGAACGTGTTTACCAAGATCGCGCTGGCGCTGTTCGATCAATACGACTGGGAAGGCATTCCACACATGCCGGTCGAATTGATGCTGCTTCCCAAAGGATTCTACTTTAACATCTATGCCATTTCGTATTGGTCCCGGACCGTCCTCATTCCGCTGCTAATCGTGTTTGCGCACCGGCCGGTCTGCAAGCTGCCCAAGGAACAGGGGATTGATGAGCTGTATCTCATCCCCCGCAACGAGATCCGCTATTGGAAGTTTCCGCCGTTCAATAAGGATCAAAAGTGGTTCACCCCCCACAATTTCTTTGTGGCATTGGACGCGATGCTGAAACTCTACGACCGCATGCCGCTCATGTGGCTGCGCGAAAAAGCGTTGCATCGCGCCGCGACCTGGATGTTGGAACACATCAAGGGTAGTGGGGGGCTCGGCGCTATATATCCGGCCATGGCGAATTCGATCATGGCGCTGCAATGCTTGGGGTATCAGGTCGATGATCCCTTGGTGCAGAAGGCGCTTCAGGAAATCGAAGATCTGGAAGTCTACGATACGATTTCGGTCGGCGAGCAGCGAGTCGATGCGTTGCATTTGCAACCCTGCCATTCTCCGATATGGGATACGTCGTTGCTCATGAATGCTCTTGTCGAATCGGGGATGGCGCAGGACCATCCGGCGCTGCAACGAGGAGCGGCCTATCTCATGTCCCGTCAGACAAGAGCGGTGGGGGATTGGAAATGTTCTTCCCCTCATGCTGAACCAGGGGGCTGGTACTTCCAGCATGAAAACGAACTCTATCCGGACGTCGATGATTCCGCCGTCGTGTTGATGGCGTTATCGAAGGTGAAAATGGGACGGACGGCTGAGTTGCAAGATTCCATTCGGCGCGGCGCGGCTTGGGTTGTGGCTATGCAGGGATCAGACGGGGGCTGGGGGGCCTACGACAAGGACAATAATCGAATCGTCTTCAATTACATTCCGTTCGCAGACCACCATGCGTTACTTGACCCCAGCACTGCCGACCTGACGGGCCGTTGTCTGGAGATGCTCGCTGCGCTGGGCTACGATCAAACCCATCCCGCTGTGGCGCCGGCTCTGGCGTTTCTGAAACACGAACAAGAGCCGGACGGCAGTTGGTATGGCCGCTGGGGGGTGAATTACATCTACGGGACCTGGTCCGTGCTCGCGGGCCTGCGGGCGATCGGAGAAGATCTCTCGCAGCCCTACATCCGCCGTGCCGTCACCTGGCTCGAATCGAAACAGAACCCGGACGGAGGTTGGGGCGAGTCCTGTCTGTCGTATGCGGATGCCGCGGCATCCGGGAGAGGGGAGAGTGCGCCGTCGCAAACGGCGTGGGCCCTCATGGGGTTGATGTCGGCCGGTATGACGGATTCGTTCAGCGTGGCACGCGGCATTCAATTTCTCCTTCGCCACCAGATGAAGGATGGTTCGTGGGAAGAAGTTCGTCATACGGGCACCGGGTTCCCGCGCGTGTTCTACCTTCGCTATCACTGGTACTGCCAGTACTTCCCCCTGTGGGCACTCGCGATGTATCGGAATCTGCGCACGCGCAATAAAATGCGGGCCGATGAAGTGCGGCATCAGATTCTGACAGCCGGGTGCTATCGGTCTGGTCGTTGACCCAGCAGCCGACGTCATCGCGTGACGCTCGTCAGTTCCATGCCGAGTCTCAGGTGAATCCTGTGGCGATGTTTGTCGCAACGCGCTGGGAGTTGGCCGCGCTTCGGCGGGCTCTGCCGGTTGATCGGCGACAACACGTCGGTGGTATCCGCTGTCTCATCGGCCGTCAAGGTAATCGCCCTTACTGGTTGATTCAAACGGGGGTCGGATCCGACGCGGCGAGCACGGCGGCCCGCTCGGTCCTGAATCGTCAGCCCATGGCCCTGATCATCTCTACAGGGTTTGCTGGTGCGTTGACGCCTGCGGCGATCGGAGATTTGGTAATTGGAACGAGCGTGTGTGCCGGGTCGTATGATCGTACCTGGAGGCAGAACACAGAGGCCGTCTCGTGCGACCACGCGGGCCTGAGCTGCGTTCAGTCCGTCGCAGCGCAAGTAGGAATTGCTGCTCATCTCGGTCCGGTCGTGTCAGTGCCCCGGATTGTCTATCGTACAGAGGACAAACAGGCGATCAGCCGCATGACGGGAGCAACGGCTCTCGATATGGAGAGTGCCGCACTGGCACTCGTGGCGCAGGAAAGGGCGGTTCCCTTCATGGTCGTCCGAACCGTTTCGGACCTGGTCGGTGAAGAACTCCCGGTGGACTTCAATCTGTTTCTCAAGCCTGCCGGATGGCTGAGGGGAATGTGGGAATTGCTCGCGTCTCCATCGAAGCTGCTCGGTATGAATCGGCTGCGACAGCAGAGCGGCCTGGCTGCAGATCAGCTGACGGCGGTGCATACCGCCTTTGCGAGAAGAGGATTCGGGCTTTCTCAAACCTTGTAAACAGGGCGTAGGCGATGATTGAACGCGTAGGTGCAAGGGTTATAGCATTGATTCAGGAAATGGGACGCATGCTGCTGTTCGTGCTGTCGTCATTCGCCTGGCTGACCAGGCCTCCATTTCGGCTGACGCAAATCGTCAAGCAACTGCATTTTATCGGGTACAAATCGACATTTGTCGTGGTCCTCACGGCAGGATTTACGGGGATGGTCCTCGCCCTGCAAGGCTATTACACGCTCAGGAAGTTCGGTTCCGAAGGGCTCCTCGGCTCTGCTGTCGCGTTGAGCATGATCCGAGAATTGGGTCCTGTGCTCGCTGCGTTGATGGTAACGGCACGTGCTGGATCCGCCATGACGGCCGAAATCGGCATCATGAGGATCACGGAGCAAATCGATGCGCTCGATACCATGGCGATCAACCCGCTGCAGTATCTGATCGCGCCGAAACTCGTTGCCGGACTGATCGGTGTCCCGTTGCTGGTCGCGATTTTCGACGTCGTCGGGATCTATGGAGGGTATCTGGTCGGCGTGGATCTTCTGGGGGGCAACGGTGGAGCCTATTGGAATTCGATCGAGTCCGCGGTCGAATGGAAAGACGTTTACGGCGGTATCCTCAAGTCGATCAGTTTTGGACTAATCGTGAGTTGGATTTGCTGCTACAAGGGATTCTTCACCCGGCAAAGTGCCGAAGGGCTGGGAACCGCCACGACTGAAGCCGTAGTGCTCTCGTCCGTGCTGATTCTCGTGTGGGACTATTTCTTAACGTCGGTGCTCTTGTAGTAGTGCTGAGTGCTGAGACATGAGTGGTGAGTTACAAGTAGGAATTCAGTCACGGTGCTGAACGCTATGATCAAACTCGTCGGCGTGGAAAAGACCCTGGGCGGCCAGCGGGTGTTGCAAGGGGTCGACCTGAGCATCCCTGCCGGGAAGCTGACAACCGTGATCGGGAAGAGTGGCGAAGGGAAAAGCGTGTTGTTGAAACACATGATCGGGCTCATGCAGCCGGACCGTGGCGAAGTGTGGGTCGGCGATGTGGAGATTTCCCGATTGCGGGGGACCCGTCTCAATGACGTACGGAAGCGCTTTGCCATGTTGTTTCAAGGCGCTGCGCTTTTCGACTCACTCTCGGTCTCCGAGAATGTTGCCTTCCCGTTGCGGGAGAAACTTCGGATGAAGGGGCCCGAGGTCATGCGGCGGGTCGAGGAAAAACTGGCGGAGGTAGGGTTGGCCGGCATGGGGCACAAGTTCCCGGCCGAATTGAGCGGAGGCATGCGGAAACGCGCCGGCCTAGCGCGAGCCTTGGTGATGGAGCCCGAGATCATGCTGTTTGATGAGCCTACCACCGGGCTTGATCCCTTAATGGCCAAATCGATCCACGATTTGATCGTGGGGATGCAACGGCGGTTCAAGTTCACCGCCGTTATGGTCAGCCACGAGATTCCGGAGATCTTTGCGATCTCCGACTGGGTCGCGATGTTGCGAAAGGGAAAAATTGCCGCAATGGCGCCTGCGGCGGAGTTCGTCAAGACAACAGATCCGGAGATTCACGAGTTTATTTCCGTTAGCGGGCCGGTCACTTTGCCGGGGACTCCGGTGGCTAATCAAGAGGGGTGAACGGATGGAAAAAGCCAAATTAGAATTGATTGTCGGCGTGTTCGTGCTGGTGGGCATTCTCTGTCTGGGATATCTCTCGATTAAGCTGGGCAAGCTGGAACTCATCGGCGGGAATGTCTACGAAGTGGTGGCGCAATTTACCTCGGCATCAGGCCTGAAGCCGGGCTCTGCCATCGAAATCGCGGGAGTCGAAGTCGGGCGGGTTCGGGCCATCGTCCTCAAGGAAGACCGTGCGGCTGTGACGCTTGCAGTAGACGACAGCGTCAAGCTCTATACCGACACAATTGCATCGATCAAAACGCGGGGGATCATCGGCGAAAAGTTCCTTGCGCTTTCACCGGGGGGAGGTGGCGATCCTTTGAAACCCGGTGATACCATTCGCGATACGGAATCCGGGCTCGATCTTGAAGAATTGGTGAGCCAGTACGTCCATGGAAAAGTGAACTAACTATATGTGGGTCGGGCTCTTCACGATGTGGGAGCGGGGAAAAAGGAGAAATGCATCATGACGTGTGCTGTCGCGGGAAAACGAGGTATTGGTCGGGCAATCTGCATGAGCATCGTCCTATCGTTGCTCCTATGCAATGGACTGACCGCAGGGAATGTATGGGCCGGTGGAGCGACGGATGCGATGAAGGCAACAATCGATGAGGTGCTCAGGATCATACAGGATAAGGATTTGAAGCAGCCGGGAAAATCAGAGGAGCGCCGGATGTTGCTAGAGAAAGTTGTGGGTGAACGTTTCGATTATCAGGAGATGTCACGCCGTGCGCTCGGGGCCCCCTGGGCCAATCTGTCGGCGAAGGAGAGAGACGAATTCGTCGTGCTCTTCCAAACACTGCTGGTGAATTCGTATGCCGATAAAATCGAGTCCTATTCAGGCGAAGGTGTGCAGTACCTTAATGAGCGGACGGAAAAAGACTATGCCGAAGTGCGGACGAAAGTGCTGACCGGGAAAACGGAAATTCCACTCGACTATCGCCTGCTCAACAAGGCCTCAGTATGGCGGGTCTACGATGTCGTGGTCGATGGCGTCAGTCTCGTTAACAACTACCGGGGGCAGTTCACCAAGATTCTCCGCACCGGAACCTACGTTGATTTGATCGATCAACTCCGCAAAAAATCCGATAAGATCAAGACGCCCTAATATAGTCGAATCGAGCGCTCATGACGACCCTGCACGGCATCGTTGTTTTCACTGTATGCCTGCTCGTAGGGTTCGGGATGGCGTGGGTGGAGTCCGCCTGCGCTGACACTCAGGTTTTTCCCATCCCTTCCGCCTCGACCTCCAAGAACGATGGGAACGATGCTGGATTAATTGTTCCCATTCTCATCACCGATCCCGACGGAGAGTTGAAATACCTTTTGGCCCCGATGATCATCCGAAATTCGATCGTGGGAACCAGAGGCACATTTAACTTGTTTCGGTACGATACCGGCGGGCGGCAGATGCAGTTCATCGCCTCATACACGGAACACATTGAGCGCAAGCTCGTGTTCAACTATACGGATCCGGCGTTCAGTAACGGACGGTACTTTCTGAATTTCGGCGGCTCGTTTTTTAAGAACGCGACGGCGCGCTTCTTTGGATTGGGGCAGGAGACTCAGGAATCGAGTGAAACGAACTACACGTCCCGCGAGGCACGGGCAAACTGGCGATTCGGTGTCTATGCGAATGAGGTGACGCAAGTGGCCGTCAGCCAGCGCTTTCGTCAGGTGAGTCTTCAGAGGGGTGGGACGGACCTCCCATTCACAGGAGAGGTATTCCCGACTGTGGATGGCGTCAGCGGCGAGACGATCATCGTGGGGCATCGTGCGACCTTCTATTATGACACGCGTAATAATCTCTCCTCGCCGACCGATGGCATGGCTGTGACGGCCTATGCGGAGGTCAATCAGAATGTCCACAACGGCGATCATCCCGTCTATTCCCGCTATGAGTTGGAAGTGAAGAAGCTGTTCCCCAGCGAATCCAAGCGAGCCATTCTGGTTTTGCGCGCCGACCTGCAAGCCACGTTGGGTGACCAGGTCCCGTTTTTCGAGCAGAGCTCATTGGGCGGGCAAAACAACCTACGCGGATACGGGGTCGACCGCTATATCGACAAGCATCTGATCGCGGCGAGCATTGAAGAGCGCATTCACGTGGCCAGGGCAAAAGTCGCCGGCGTCGCGGCCGATTTCGAGATTGCGCCGTTTGTGGATACCGGACAGGTCTTCAATAATTTCAAAGACGTCAGTCTCAAAGATTATCGGATAACGCCCGGCATAGGGTTCCGCGGGATCGTTCGACCGAATGTCGTCGGTCGGATCGACCTTGGTTTTAGCAAAGAGGGGAGCGCTGTGTTCGCCGGGCTTGATTTCCCTTACTGAGACAATTGTGAGCAGGAAGATCGGTTATCCCAATCGAATAGTCCGTTTGCTTGCAGGGGCGCTAACGGTGCTCGCCCTCTCTTCATCTGTCGCATGGGCCGAAGGGTTCGGTCCATTCCCAGTCCGGAATTTCCAGGCTTTCCAGCAACTGGTCTTAAATCTTCCAGGTGACCGTGCGTCGGTTCTGAAACAGGGTACACTGGACCTACGGTTGGAGCTTGCGGAGACAGCCAGCATCTATAACGAGATTCAGCCGCAAGCCACGGCGGTCATTAAATTTGAAACCTTAAGATCCGGCCTCTTCCTTCGCTATGGCCTCACTGAGAAGGTAGAACTGGGTGTAGAGCTTCCAGTGTACTACCGGTATCAGGGGTTCATGAACGGGGCGATCACGGCGACCGAACGGGCGACGACCGGCGAGGCGCCGGCACGAGCTGCCCTCAGCAACACCAGTTATGCTTTCAACGTCACTCGTAACGGACAAACCGTGATGAGCGGAGGTCCTGGTGCAACGGGGCTGGGGGATACCACGCTGATGAGCAAGTTCCAGTTCCTGACGGAAAGTGGTTCGGTGCCAGCTGTTTCCCTCCGCGGCGCGGTCAAGTTGCCGACAGGGGATCAATCCGCCTTTTTTGGAAGCGGAAGCCCGGACTTTGGAGCGGGCCTGGCAGTTGAGAAGCATCTGGCCAGTCGATGGATCCTATACGGCAACATCAACGGCGTCGTTCCCACCGGCAGTATCGCGGGGTTTTCACTGCAACCGACCTTCACCGCGATCGTGGCCGTCGAGTATCTCTGGTCAGAAAACCTGTCGATCACGGCTCATTTTGACTATTATTCATCACCGTTTCATGGAACCGGTCTGTCCATGCTCAAGAGTGACGTTACCGAATCAGTGCTGGGGTTCAGCTATCGCGTGGCCCCGCATCTGTTGTGGCAGTTTTATGCGGTCGAGAATGTCGACTTCGTAACCGGCAGTGCCGCAGACGTCACCATTTCGACATTACTGACCTACCGGTTCGAATCGAACTCCGGCCGCTGATGAGTCCGGTGGAGTTGGCTATAACCGCTTGACAATATGGGAGTCTTATGTGAGACTCTCTGAGCCAGCGTAGAACCGCTTAACTGCTTCGCCAGGCCTGTCCGAACTCAGCCCGTTATTACCGGGCACATGAATTCACGCAAAGGAGTGACTCCTATGTCGATCCTGAAGACCATTCAGAGCCCCGCTGATTTGAAACGTCTCTCGCCGGCACAATTTCCCATGCTGTGCCAAGAGCTTCGAGAGCAAATCATCGGTGTGGTGTCTAACGTGGGGGGGCATCTCGCCTCGAATCTTGGTGTGGTCGAACTCACGGTCGCGCTGCACTACCTCCTGGATACCCCGAAGGACAAAATCGTCTGGGATACAAGTAACCAAGCCTATGCGCATAAGCTGCTGACCGGCCGTCGTGAGCAGTTCCATACCTTGCGCCAATTCGGTGGAATGAGCGGCTTCTGCAAGCGCGAAGAGAGCGAGTAC
Source organism: Nitrospira sp. (assembly GCA_035455145.1). Classification (GTDB taxonomy): domain Bacteria; phylum Nitrospirota; class Nitrospiria; order Nitrospirales; family Nitrospiraceae; genus Nitrospira_C. The sequence goes on along the minus strand of DATIFR010000247.1, from coordinate 6,673 downwards.
GACACATTCAACGCGGGCCACGCCGGAACCGGCGTCTCTGCGGCCTACGGCATGGTTGAAGCGCGCGAACAATTAAAACGGAAAAATAAGGTCGTCTGCGTGGTCGGTGACGGCGCGATGACCGCCGGTATGACTTTGGAGGGTCTGCATCATGCCGGAGGGCTCGGCAAGGATTTCCTGGTGATACTGAACGACAACCAGATGTCGATTTCAAAGAACGTCGGAGCGATCTCCTCATACTTGAACCGGACCTTTACCGGCGATTTTTACACAAAGATGCGGGAGGAGACCGGGCAGTTGCTGAGGAAAATTCCTCATATCGGATCCGATATGGAGAAACTCGCTCGACGGGCCGAAGAATTGGCGAAGGGTGCCATTCTTCCCGGGCTGCTCTTTGAAGAGCTTGGATTCCGCTACGCCGGTCCGATCGACGGACATAACTTCGAACATCTCCTGCCGGCGCTTGAGAACGTGTTGAAGATGAAGGGCCCCGTTCTGCTACACGTCATTACGAAAAAAGGTCTGGGATATGAGCCGGCGGTCAAGAATCCCGTCTGGTTCCATGCCTGCCCGCCTTTTGTTCGGGAAACGGGCTCGCCGGCGAAAAAAGCCGCGCGTCCTTCCTATACGCAGATTGCAGTTGAATCGCTCGTGAAGCTGGCGCGCGAAGACAAGCGGATTGTCGCAATCACAGCGGCCATGTGCGAGGGGACGGGTTTGAATATTTTCGAGAAGGAATTTCCCGAGCGTCTCTATGATGTCGGCATCGCCGAGCAACATGCGGTCACCTTTGCGGCCGGGTTGGCGACGCAAGGGATGCGGCCGGTCGTCGCGATGTATGCGACGTTCCTGCAGCGCGCATACGACCAGGTCGTGCACGATGTGGCGACGCAGAATCTGCCCGTGACGTTCTGCATCGACCGCGGCGGCTTGGTTGCGGAAGACGGCACGACGCACCATGGGGCGTTCGACTATGCCTATCTACGACACATGCCGAACATGACGGTGATGGCTCCGAAAGACGAAAACGAACTCCAGCACATGCTCAAGACCTGTCTGGCGCACGATGGTCCTGCCTCAGTGCGATATCCGCGTGGTGTGAGTCTTGGCGTGAACATGGACGAGACGCCGAAGGCCTTGCCTCTCGGCAAGGGCGAACTGATGCGCGAAGGCACCGATGTGGCCATTATCGCGATCGGCGTCACCGTGTGGCAGGCCATGAAGGCAGCCGAGAAGCTGAGCCAAGAGGGAATTTCGGCAGCGGTGGTGAATGCCCGATTCGTGAAGCCGTTGGATCAGAACCTGATCGTCGATGTCGCCAAGCGCGTTCGCTACGTGGTGACCGTCGAAGAGGGTTGCAAGATGGGCGGGTTCGGCTCCGCGGTGCTTGAGGCGCTCTCTGATGCCGGTGTGCACGATGTGACGACCAAGGTTCTGGGTCTCCCTGACTGGTATATCGAACAGGGACCACAAGATTTGTTACGTGAACGCTATGGTTTGACCGCCGAAGGGATCTTTGAAAGCGTGAAGGAATTGGTCGGCAAGGCTCCCGCGACGCCGCGTGAGAAATTGACGGTATCAGTGATGGGCGATCGGCTCCCGCACGGCGACGAGCAGGGTAGCTGATCGAAGACGTGAGGTGTGAGACGTAAGGGGTAAGGCGGGTATCGTCGGATGCACATAACCAGACGCAAGACGCGACAAATTACGGTCGGGAAGCTGAAGATTGGCGGTGATGCTCCCGTCTCCGTCCAATCGATGTGTTCAACCGATACACGCGATGTGGCTGCGACGGTCGAACAAATCCGCCAATTGGAAACGGCCGGCTGTGAAGTGATTCGCGTGGCGGTGCCGGATGAGGAAGCTGCCGCTGCGCTCTCCAAGATCAAATCCGAGATGACCGTGCCGCTGATTGCGGACATTCACTTCGACCATCGACTGGCTTTGAAAGCCGCCGAGATTGTCGACTGTGTCCGGATCAATCCCGGCAATATCGGCGCCTGGTGGAAAGTCGAAGAAGTGATCAAGGCTGTGAACGATCGTGGGATACCGATTCGAGTCGGTGTGAACGGCGGTTCGCTCGAACGGCCACTGCTGGACAAGTACGGCTGGCCTTCGCCTGAAGCCCTTTCGGAGTCTGCACTGAATGCCGTGCATGCGCTCGAAGACGTCGGCTTCACGAACATGAAAGTGTCGTTGAAGGCATCCGACGTACACCATGCAATCGATGCGTATTGGCTCTTTGCGCATCAATCCGACTATCCGTTGCACATCGGCATTACCGAAGCAGGCACCGCCATGACCGGGGCCGTGAAATCGGCCATGGGGCTCGGGTATCTGTTGGCTCAAGGTATCGGCGATACGTTGCGTGTTTCGCTGGCGGCTGATCCGGTCGAAGAAGTCAAAGTCGGCTTTGAGATTCTGAAGTCGCTCGAACTCCGTCACCGCGGCATCAACGTTATTGCGTGTCCCACCTGTGGACGAGTCGAAATCGATGTCGTCCGCATGGCCAATGAGTTGGAAAAGAAGCTCGGCCACATCAAGGCACCGCTGAACGTGTCGGTTCTTGGCTGCGTTGTGAATGGCATCGGCGAAGGGAAAGAAGCGGATATCGGGATTGCCGGTGGCGAAGGCAAAGGCATCCTGTTCAAGAAAGGCAAACTCGTCCGCAAAGTGCCGATGGAAGAGTTGATGGATACGTTGATACAGGAAGTGGAACAGCTCGCCAAAGAGAAAGAAGCCGAAGGAAATGGCGAAGCTGTCGCTCCTGCCGGTGAAGGATGGGAACCCCTCGTGCCCGAATCCGCTCAGCCGTCGACACTGGGGAAGAAAATCCCGGTGTTGCCCAACCGCTGAGAGTCTCCGAAGCCTATTCCAGAAAGTGTGAGTTGAGATCATGGAACGCGGGCCGCTATAATGCCGCGCTCGCGAGGCGCCGTACCCAAGTGGTAAGGGAGCAGTCTGCAAAACTGCGATGCAGCGGTTCGAACCCGCTCGGCGCCTCCAAACCGTTCCGTTGGTATGACCTCGGAAGGGCGAGAATCATGAAATTGACGCTGTGTCCGCAGGATGTTAGAATTTCAGCGTTTATAAGCTCCTAGTCCGACTGCGATTCGCAGGCGATCACGCTACAAAAGTTTAAAGAAGGAGAGCGGAATGGCCGTTCCGATTTCCCAGATGCTTACAGTGTCCAAGTATGTGCTTGCTCAGAAGTTCAAGGGAGTGAAGCGTTATCCGTTAGTCATGATGCTGGAACCCCTCTTCCGCTGCAATTTGGCCTGCGCTGGTTGCGGGAAGATCCAATATCCGGATCATGTCCTCGATAAGCGCCTGACACCTGAGCAGTGCTGGGCGGCCGCGGAAGAGTGCGGAGCTCCTATCGTGAGCATTCCCGGCGGGGAGCCCTTGATCCATCCCGAAATGCCCAAGATTGTCGAGGGCCTCATATCCCAGCGGCGATACGTCTATCTCTGCACAAATGCGATCTTACTGGAGCGCAAACTTGACGAATACAAGCCGTCGAAATTCTTGACCTTCAGCGTGCACATGGACGGTCTGAAAGATGAGCATGATCTTGCCGTCTGTCGCGACGGAGTCTATGACGTGGCGGTGAAGGCGATTAAGGCGGCCCTGAAACGGGGGCATCGGGTGACGACCAATACCACCCTCTTTGACGATGCGAACCCCGAGCGTGTCCGGAAATTCTTCGACCAAATGATGGAGTTGGGTGTCGAAGGAATGATGATTTCCCCTGGCTACAGCTATCAAAAGGCTCCGGACCGGCAGCATTTCTTGAAACGCGAGCGGACGCGGGAGCTGTTCTCGAAGATTCTCAGTAGTCCGAAGCGGGGCTGGCAATTCAATCAGTCGCCGTTATTCCTCGACTTTTTGATGGGTCGACGGGACTATCAATGCACGCCCTGGGGCAATCCCACGTATAACGTCTTCGGCTGGCAGAAACCCTGCTATCTGTTGCAGGAAGGCTATACGAAAACGTTCCGTGAACTCATGGAGTTGACGGAATGGGACCACTACGGCACGGGCCGGAACGAGAAATGCGCCGACTGTATGGTGCACTGTGGCTATGAGGCCTCTGCCGTGGAAGATACATTCGGTAGCGTCTCCGGTTTCAGCCGGACGGTCAAATTAACCTTGCTGCCGACCAGCCGATAGGGCCGGCCATCCACACCTTACTACCATGACGGATACAAAGAACCATACCAGTGGCAACGGTGCCGGTTCGCTCGAAGGGCGGATTTTTCAGCCGGCCTCTCCGGCCGAATTAGCCGAGGCGATTGAGCTCGCCTTTGATTATCGGGGAGACGTGACGATCGGCCTGCGCACAGGCGAGTCGGTCACGGGCTATCTGTTTAACCGGCAGGCCGCCGGTACTGATCCCTACATCGAAGTGTTTCCTGCCGATAACCCGGCGCCTCGACGGATTGCTTATGCCGTCATCCTCTCAATTGCGTTCACCGGAGAAGACACGGCGAATGGCAAGTCGTGGGAGGCCTGGGTTTCGAAGAAAGAGTCGGAGCGGCGGACAGAGGCCGCGCGGGTCGAATCGGATGCGCGCACCCGCGGATATTTGTAGAATATTTCAGTTTGAAGTTTCAGATCCTTCTCTTTTTCACTCCCCCCCAAATCACAATATTCTCCTCAGCGTCAAGTGCTATTCGCGAGAACAGGGGCATCCCTTTAGAGGCCTTGTCTTGTCGTTGACAACCAGGGGGGCCTATGTTAGAAACATCGGCCTCAAAACTGGGGAAGCCCGTCGTGGCGAGGCGTTTCGTTGTTTGAAACCATTGCACGGAATCGAGCGGCGTGGACGCCATCCAGTTTGAGATACGCGAAGCAGAGACAGACAGGATTGTGGGTTGCGCTGGCTGCCTGTGCGCTGATGGCAGGATTTCCATCCGGAGTCTCGGCAACGCACGAAGCGGATCATCGCTTCACTGTCGAAGGGTTCGTGTGCGGTGCGGACGGGAGAGGGGTTTCGGAAAGCGACGTCCTTGTCAAGGACACCAAGATTTCCTACGGGCAGATCGTCAAGACCGAGGGGGACGGGTACTATAAGGCCACGTTCCACCTGCACAACGATAATCTGGGCGACCCGCTCTTGGTGGAGGCAAAGGGAGAGCAGCAGAATCTGAAGGTTCAGTTCGATCCGAAAGACCTGGAATCCGAGCGCAAGATTCAGGTTAACTTCGGGACCGGCTGTGTCCACGATAGGAGTAGTCCTCCGGGCTGGCTGTGGTGGGGGCTGGGAGCCGTAGCAACAGCGGCGGTCGGGGTGATCGGGCTGAAGATGGTTCGTTCGCAGCGGAAGCTGGAACAGAAACGAGGCAAGTCGCAGGGGAAACGCAAGCAATAATCACTGGGCGGTCCGTGGGGCTGATGTGCACCTCGCCGGATCGGTCAATGGATGTGGCGAGGGGCAGTGCGCGTGGCTTCAGGGAATCTCGAGGGTATCGGCGCTTTTGCGGGAGTGAATTCGCTCCGGTCAAAGCGTCTTTTTTTCGTCTTGAATTCTATATAAAGGAGCGAGGGATCGTTATGAAACAGACGACTTTTGCACAGCTGGCGGTGCTACTAGGTTTGGGTTTAGCCGTGGTTGCTTGCGGTGAAACAGGGGAGGGTCCGATTGTTCCGCCTCCTCCGGCTCCCGGCGAGTATGCCGACAAGCATATGCCGGCCGGCTGGTGGACGGATGCGGCCAAGGTGGAAGAAGGTCGGAAGATTTTCATCGGCGAAACGAACCCGGATGTGAATTGTGCAAGCTGCCATGGTAAGGACGGCAAGCCTGTCAAGGCCGGCGCGCGGGATTTCCGCAACGGCGAACGGATGAAGCTCTACTCGGACTCCGTCTGGTTCTGGCGTATCTCCGAGGGCGTGCCCAATACGAAGATGAAGGCCTGGAAGAGCAAGTTGTCGGATGAAGATCGCTGGAAGCTCGTGCTGTTCGAGCGGAACTTCGGTCTGGCCGGCAAGGCGTGGGACGCAGAAAAGAAGGATTGGGCGGACGCGGGGAACATCGCAGTGGCACAGGCCGAGGCTGGGAAATAAGCGGCGGAACCGGGGCCGGTCGAACCGGGATTTAGTGGAGGAGGGCGGGGAATATCATGAAAACATGGCAGCGCAGTCTCTTGGCTCTGTGTGCGCTTCTGGCGCTGTTCGGAGGAGCGGCCTATGCGCAAGCTCCAGGGGCGCCTCCGGTTGAATTCCCCTACACGGGCAATCGGACCGCGGTCTGGATCGTCGCCCAACTGCACATCCTGTTTGCCGGGTTCATTCTCGGGGCGCCGATCTTCGTCGTCATCTCGGAGTGGCTGGGCTACCGGAAGCAGGATCCCCGCTACGATCGCTTGGCCAAAGAGGTCACGAAAGTCACGGTCATTCTCTACAGCATGACCGCCCTCACGGGCGGCCTGTTCATCTTCGTGTTGCTGGCGACCTATCCGCAATTCACCACCTGGCTGATCAATCACTTTTTCCTGGTCTTTGCCGTCGTGTATCCGCTGCTGTTCATCGGCGAGACGATCCTGCTCTACATGTATTTCTATACATGGGATGCATGGAAGGGGGACAAGAAGGCGCGCCACATCGCCTTGGGTGTATTGCTCAACTTGATCGGCACGATCACGCTGTTCGTGATCGACGGACCGACCTCCTT
>DATIFR010000246.1:0-5226 GCA_035455145.1 Nitrospira sp. | reverse complement strand
TGATGGCGAGTTTGCAGGGCTGATCCGGTGTCAAGAGGGCGGCCAGGTGGACGTGCCGCGCAATGGTCTCCGGATGGAATCGCCGGAAGTATTCCTGGTCCATGCGCCCGACGAAGTCCTGCAGGATATCGGGCGGTACGTCGGAGCAGAACGGTGCGAGGGCCGCGAGGATCTCGTCGCGGTTCGGTGCCAGGGTAGACATGGACGCCAAGTATACCGGAACGCCTTCATTGTGCGTAGGGGAGCCTGTCAGTATAATGCCGCGCCATGACTAGCAGGCTGTTGAAAAAGTCCACCAGCTGCGTTCTCGCTTCGCTCAAAGGCTCAACGTACAGTAAAAAGTACGCCTCGCCTCCTCGCTCGCTGCGGCCTTGCTGGCGGCCATTTTGAACAGCCTGCGGATGGTGAGATGTTTTCCGTACCCCTTCACTTAGGAGACTTTCTTGGGTGTTAAAAAAGTAATCAAGCGGTCTTCAGCACGCGGGCCGCTGCCTGGGACGCCGACGTTGACGAGGCCGGACCCTACACCGGTTTTGCTCGCAGCAGAGCGAAGCGCCGAACAGGTGCGGGAGCTTCTGTCGGTGTACGGCTTGCAGGAAATCGACCAGGCCGACCGCAATCTTCAAGCCATGGCGGGCGATCCCCATGAGCGTCATCAGTTGGCCTACATCCTGCCGCTACTGATGGAGTCGATTGCCCGGACCGCTGATCCCGATCAGGCGTTGAACCACTGGGAACGTCTGCTCTCGAATGTCACGCGGTCGTCATTCCTCGATTATCTGAGCAGTTCGCCTCGCATGCTTGACCTGGTCTGTACCATTTTCGGCAATAGCGACTCCCTGGCATTCACGATCATCCGGGATCCGATGCTGGTCTATTGGTTGGCGGAGCAGGAAGTCCTGTCAAAACCACCGACACGAACTGGCATCGAACAGTTACTGTACAAACAACTGGCCCGGCTCACGGTCAAGGAACTCAAGCTGGAAGTCCTGCGCCGTTTTCGCCGGCGGGAGATGTTGCGGATCGGCGTGCGCGATCTCTTGCGGCTGGCGGACGTTCCGGAGACGACGGCCTCGCTGTCGGATCTGGCGGGTCTTCTCATCCACGCAGCCTATGAGATTGTGGATGCGGACTTGCGCCGGCAATACGGCGTCCCCATGCACAAGAACCGGCAGGGGAAGTGGGTGCAGACTGCCTTCGCCGTCATCGGAATGGGGAAGCTGGGCGGGCAGGAGCTGAATTATAGTTCCGACGTGGATCTGATTTACGTCTATGAATCACACGAAGGGGAAACCAGGCTCCCGCGCGGCAGACAAGCAGAGAAGCCGGCGGCTGCGGGAATCTCGAATGAAGAATATTTCGAAATTCTCTCGCGGGAATTGACGAAAGCATTAGTCGAGCAAACGAAGGAGGGCTATGTCTTCCGCGTGGATTTGCGTCTGCGGGCGGAAGGCACGATCGGTCAGCTGGCTCGTTCTCTGGACGACTATGAAAAATATTATTTCACCAGGGGGCAGGTCTGGGAGCGATTGGCCTTGCTTAAGGCCTGGCCGGTGGCCGGCTCCATGGAAGTCGGGCAGGCGTTCCTGAAGCTCATCAAGCCGTTTATTTTCGGCACGGGCGTGAAACGGATGGATCTGGCCCGCGCGCTAGCGATCGTGGATGATGTGCGGGCAGTGAAGGAAATGATTGATGCGAAGATGGCCGATCGGGGCCATGAGGGGCGGAACGTGAAGCTCGGTACCGGCGGGATCCGGGAGATTGAGTTTCTCGTGCAGACGATTCAAGTGCTGGCCGGCAAGAAAATCCCGGCGCTCCTCGATCGCAGCACGATCGGTGCGTTGAAGCGGTTTGCCGAACGGAAATTGATTTCAGCGAAAGAGCGGGATGCCCTCACAGCGGCCTATCTATTCCTTCGGGATGTCGAACACAAGCTGCAGATGGTGCACGAACTCCAGACCCATGCGTTGCCGCATGAGACAGAGGAGCTTCAGCGCTGCGCCGTCCGCATGGGTTACAAAAGCGTGGATCGCGTCAATGCCCTCAAACGGTTTCAAGCAGACCATCAGCGACATACCCGTTACGTCAATCAAATGTTCCGGTCGCTCTTCTATGAGGGGAAGAACTGGCCGCTCCTGAAGGCGACACTGCGAGCCATCAACGTTCTCCGTTGAGCCGCTTGTCCGTGCTCCGAGCCATCTCTATACGCCGTCAGATCTTCAATGCCCCCACAGAACGCTATTCTGCGTATCGCAGATCGCGCTCGCTGGAGAGGGACAGATAGGCTTCTCCCCACTGATTCGGGCTGGCGAGATTCCACGGCTCCTCGATTGTGATCGGCTTGAACCGCAGGCCGTAGATTCCTCCATACACCAGATGCGCCAACCCTGATCCTGAGTCTTCGACCAGTTGGGCGTGGGCCTGGCATGCCGGTGTCTCTGCGTTATCGCTCCATCCTGTGACCCAATACCATTCGCCGGCGGGATTTCGTTCATAGAGGCGGACCTGTGTGACCGGTCGAGCCGACCCGGCTTCCTTGAACCGCGCAAAAAAGCTCGATTCGCAATTCTCGTTTGATTCAACTTCGACGATCATTGGCGTTTCTTCCCGAATTCCAGATCAGACGCGTCGCATTCGTATACCCAGAGGAGCACTTGGGGAGGTTGCTCCTTCACCACTGAGCGTCAATTCTGCCTCACGCTGTGGCTTCTTCGTCTTCTCCCTGCTGTTGACTCTACTGATTCTCTTCGAGGAAGCGCAACAAATCCCACCGTAGTCGAGACAGAACATCGGGTCGTCCTCTTAGGAAAAACAGGGAACGCTGATAGGTGCAAGGGCTCGAATCCATTGGACGAGTGATTGTCTTCTGCATCAATGGCTCACCGCGATAAAGTGGGGGCCTATTCACTCAAATAGTCGAATTGAAAAGATCGGCGCACGGTGGGCGATTGTTCTGGTGCAGCGTTTGCTCATGTGTGCAGGTGTTAGCGAGTCTCAGCGAAATAGCTGTATTTTTGTGCACCAGACGAGTAAGGCCATTAGGCTCTATTGCGTAGATGGAGCACTTACAGATATAGTGGCGCACTTTTCGCTCCGCGAAACGCTCTTCACAATTGATGACCGTTGTAGCTTCTTGAGTGAAGAAGCTCAGAGAGGTAGTCGTGCATCGCCTCACACCAACGGTCAGCCTTCCTCTTCCGGGTCAATATCCGTTCTGCGATCAGTCACTGATCCTTGATCCTTTCCTCAGGCCTCCTCGTGGCATTGATCGCTCTGTTTAGTGTTCTCGATCATCCGGATGCGGCACATGCAGCCATATGATTCTCGGTATTGATCAACGGTCCGGAGTTTATATCAGGAACGGCGGAGAAACAGTTCGCCGGTATCACCAAACACCAACAAGGGGGGAGAAATGCGAAGATACAACAACCTCATGCTAGTGCTCAGTTTAGTGATATTCAGCGGAAGCCTGAGTGCTTGCCGGGATATGGGCCAGATGATGGGAGACCGTAATGCCGAATTGCAAACAGGACAGTGGTGGGCAGGCCCAATACCGGATGCCGCCCCGGTTAAGCCGGAAGATCGTACGGCGTGGATTTCCTACAAGAATGTCACCCAGGAGCAAAGCTACGATTTGCGTGGCAAATTGCGTGAAGGTCTTATTTCTCAGGGGTATAAGATCATTGACGATCCCGACCAGGCAAATTTTCAAGTCTTTTATACGCTCCGTTTTTTTGGTGAGAATCCAAGTCTGGACGGAGGTAAGAATACATCAGCAGGCTTAGGTGCTCTCGGTGGTGGTGTTGGTGCTGCGGCTAATATGGGACGAGGCCGCAATGCGCAACAACCCAATCCTATAATAGCCAATTACAGTCAAGTTGTTGAGTACAACATCATTATGGATGTGCGTATTGCGCAACGGAAAAAAGGGACCGTCACACATACGTTATCAGGAGTACAGCGAGACCGCCAGCTGAGTGCTGCTGGGGGAAGTACAGCCGGTGGTGTTGTTGCTGGCGGACGAGCGACTGGAATGGATAACAGGCAGCAACTGCAAGAAACAGATAACATGCTGTGGCAAGAGAACCGGCTCGTCCTCTGGGCAAGGCAGATTCGCCTGACCCCAGGAGAAGCAAAACCGAAGCTGGAAAGCGCCATGGCGAATGCGTTGCCTCAACTTTTGCCATAAGGAATGGAGAAAAGTGGTCAGGCATTCTTGGGGGCATAACAAGTGCGCGAGCCTGTTTTAACACAGAGATTGACCTGCCCTTGTGGTTGTACCAGGGCCCAGAAATACGAAGGGCCCGGCGGGATCTCCGCCGGGCCCTTCGTTGCTGAAAGCTGACCGCTTCCTAGCGACTTATCTTAGTACATCCCTTCCATGCCGTGGCTGTGACCGGCACCGCCCATCGGCTCTTTCTTCTCTTCCGGGATGTCGGTGATCATGACTTCGGTGGTGAGCATCAAGCCCGCCACGGAGGCCGCGTTCTGCAATGCGCAGCGCGATACCTTGGTCGGGTCGATGATACCGGCCTTGATCATGTCCACATACTCTTCCGTCGCCGCGTTGTAACCGGCGCTGAGGTTCTTGTCATTGCGCACTTTCTCGACGACCACGGAGCCTTCCATTCCGGCGTTGATCACGATCTGACGAATCGGCTCTTCAAGCGCCCGGCGGATGATGTTGACACCTACCTGTTGCTCGGGCAACAGCTTGAGCGAATCCAACGCGCTGATGCAGCGGAGATAAGCCGTTCCGCCGCCAGGGACGATGCCCTCTTCGACGGCTGCCTTTGTCGCGTGGAGGGCGTCCTCAACGCGGGCCTTCTTTTCCTTCATTTCGGTCTCGGTCGCGGCGCCGACGTTGATGACGGCCACGCCACCGACGATCTTGGCGAGCCGCTCCTGGAGCTTCTCGCGGTCGTAGTCCGAGGTGGTCTCTTCGATCTGGGCCTTGATCTGCTTCACGCGGGCTTCGATCTTCTTCGGGTCGCCGTAGCCCTCAACGATTGTGCTGTTGTCCTTGTCGATCGTCACGCGCTTCGCACGGCCGAGGTCGGTCAACTTCACGTTTTCGAGCTTGATGCCGAGGTCTTCCGAGATCACCTGGCCGCCGGTGAGGATCGCGATGTCCTCCAGCATGGCCTTGCGGCGATCGCCGAAGCCCGGGGCCTTCACGGCCGCCACGTTCAAGGTGCCGCGCAGCTTGTTGACCACGAGGGTCGC
>DATIFR010000245.1:0-2770 GCA_035455145.1 Nitrospira sp. | reverse complement strand
GTCCGGTGTTCCACGAAAGGGCGGGCCGTTTTTTTATGTGGCCACCCTGCCATCGCGTCTTTTCTCATCCTGTCCGCCATCATATGACACACCAATGACGCCCCCATGGTCATCCACATGATGAAGCCACCACGAATAGATTTTGCAAAGAACATACCCAATATGTAGAGGAGAAGGGGGAGATGGTAGAAAAAAACCGGAGCGGAGGCGGGTCCAGAGAGCTTCGCTCGAATGGTGGAGGTCTTGGAGGAGTTTTAGGCTTCCCACCCTTGGTGGGCCTGCTCACCGCCCCTACGCTCGACCTCGGTTTCCCTGAGCGTTCCTCTCACCGAGGCCTCCGCTCGCTTATAAGATAGCGCGCATTCCCCGCTGGTCAACTAGCCCCAAGCAAAAAGCCTGGGGTCTACGACCGCTGCCCTTTCCGTTCCTCGGTCACTGCGCGATCCCGCAACCGTCGGAGTAGTTCCTGATAGGAGTCAGTTCGAATGATCTTCTCGAATTGACTTCGATAGTTTTTTACGAGGCTGATGCCGTCAACGACGATGTCATAGGCATGCCATTGGGTCTCCTTTAAGAACAGGCGATAATCCATCGGGATCTCCACTTTGCTCGAACGAATCTCGGTCCGTACCTCCGCATAATTACCCTCGATCCGCTCGGACAGGTAGTGGACCTGTTCCCCGTTATACCCTTCAATCTTTTCGGCATAGCGGTCGGAGAGAAAACTCTTGAAGAGCTCGACGAATTCGCCACGCTGAGCTGCGGTCAGCGGCGCCCAGTGAGCGGCGAGTGCCCGTTTCGACATCTCCGCATAATCGAAGCGGGATGCAATCACTTCTTCTAACATACGACGACGCGGCATCACCATCGCCGGGCCTTTCAGCTTGGGGTCTTCGAGAATGCGGAAGACCTCGGTGATCGTCGCACGAACGACTTCGGTCGGAGATTCGGAGGACTGGCTGGCTGCGTTCACAACGGCGGAGCAAACCAGGATCAGGGCGATCACCACGTTTCCGACAATCCAAGACCCGCATGATTCCTTCTGGAAACGGCGCAATCTCAACCCAGGACAGTGCACCACACCGCGATCAGATCGGGGCGCCGATCCACGCAGCTCTTCAGGAACAACCAGTGGTATCAGGACCATGACGCTCGCGGCTCGTCAATCCAACACAAACGTCACCTTCAAGTCCACGCGATACATGTCAACCTTGCCGTTGTTGATCACAACATGTTGCTCTTTCACCCAGGCTGATTTGATGTTGTGCACCGTCTTGGATGCCCGGGCGATGCCCTGCACGATGGCCTCTTCGAAACTTTTCGGTGATTCTGAACTAATCTCAATAATCTTGGCGACGGACATCGAACTCCTCCTTTGTTGTGCGCATGCGCGCGGTTGACGACGATTTCATGGCTGCGTTGCCGGCAGGGTTGCAGGCACTCTCGAGGTCTCTGTCATCGGTTTCTTCAACAGCCTCTTGTCTCTCACGATGCCGGGCAGAGCATCTCTTGCCGATCAGCCTCTTCCGCGCAGTCTGCTCAAGAAGTCCGGGCTTCGGCTCTCTTCGACCTGAAATGTTCTCGTACTCTCTCCTGGACTTGCACGAGGCAGTCCGGACAATAGGTATGCGTGAAGAGAAGCTCGGTCGAATCTATGTTGTGAGCTTTTCGATACGACCCCAGAGTGACCCATGACATGTGGCTGGGGAGAGATCCCGGCTCGTCGCGAATGAGCCTGCAGAGACAGCAAACAGGAACAAGCCGCGCCGTCATGCTTGGATGCTGGCTTGAAGAGACCGTGATTGGATGCGTTGCGGTTTCTTCCGAAGACACCGGCCCCTCCTTGCGTGAACGCCACGCCTATGACAGTGAGCTGAACAGCAAGCACCATGCCGAACGACTCCGGCAAGGCTGAATTGAGAGGACGTTGATCATACAGGGATTTGACGTTGCTGAATGAGGCTTGAGGGAGCTGGCCCATGAGTCTGATTGACCAAGGTGCCTCAACTTGGGAAATGGCACTGTTGCAATAGGCGACAGCATCCTGGCCCGGTTATCTTCTCTGTTTGAGGTCTTGCGGGAGGCGCCTAGGAATGTTGCGACCGACCTTGTAGGCACGCGACTCGATCGTAATGTAAGGAAGAAGCCATGTCCGTCAGGTCACTGAACAGCCTCTGCCCACCGAAAACCATGCTATTTCTCGAGCTTCTCATGCCCTCGGGATTTCCCTAGTCTCACGCCAAAATTCACTGGAATCAGGCCCTCGGCAATAACGACCAAGCGGCACCCTTGCGAGGGCCTCACCAGTAGCCTAGAATTGCCTCCTCTTCCATGTCGTCAAAATCAACCAAGAAGAAACGTGGAGCCAAGACGCCGTCTTCCCCCCATCGTTCCCGGACAGGAGCGCCGCCCCGTTCTGCAAAGGCCCGCAGGCCACGACTCGTACAATTGGAGCAGTTGATTCAGGAGCGGACTATGGCGCTGACGCGGACGATCGTGGCCTTGCGCGAGAGCGAGGAACGGTTCCGGACGTTTCTTGATCATTCGCCGAAACTCGCCTTTGTGAAGGGGACGGATGGTCGCTACCTCTATGTCAATCGCCGATTCGAGGAGGCCTTTCACATTCCGACTGGGGGTGCGCTGGGCAAGACGGATATCGAGTTGTTTCCGCGTGCTCAGGCCGAGCAGTTTCAGACTCATGATCGACAGGTCCTCGAATCGGGAGTGGCCAAAGAGTTTGAAGAGGTCGCGTGGCAGGCCGACGGCTTCC
>DATIFR010000244.1:0-4474 GCA_035455145.1 Nitrospira sp. | reverse complement strand
GCTACTTAAGCGAGCTTCGGCAGATCGTAGACAGCGATGCGCGGGCGGGGGGCGAGCGTACCGATCGCACGCGATATCTGGCTGCTGTGTCGGCCCTGGCGCTGACGGAGCCGTTGTATGAAAGATTCGTGGAGATCAAGCTCGCCAAGCCATTCCAGAAAAACCTCGCCCGGAAAAAAGCAGCCATGAAGGAGGCAACGGACGCCTTCGGGAAACTCGCTGGCTATCAGGCAGGGGAGGCGACCGCCGCCGCAGCGTTCTACATCGCCGAGATTTATTACCAATTCGGCAAGGCCCTGACAGAGTCCGACAGACCCGACAACCTGAGCGCCGCGGAGCGTGAGCAATACGAGCTTGCCCTGGAGGAGCAGGCCTACCCGTTCGAAGAGAAAGCGATCAAGTTGCATGAGAAGAATCTGGAACTGCTGAGTGTGGGCGTCTACAACGCATGGATCGACAAAAGTATCGAGAGGCTGGCGCAGCTGATGCCAGCCCGTTATGCGAGGGCCGAGGAGAATCCCGGCTTCATCGAAAGCATCGGGCCATACCGGTACGTGCTGGTCACGAAACCGTCGTCGCCGGAGGCATCGGCTCGCAAGGATGTTCAGCCAGCGCAATCCGGGCAGCTGCCAGGGACCGAACGGCCGGAGCAGAGTGAATCGAGCGCCGTGTCTGCGCATTAGCCGCATCGTCCGTGAGGCAGTGATGAATCTCTCCCATTGCGCAATTCCACGATTGGACGGCGCACCGATGCGGAACGTTTGCCGAATTGCGGGACCGAATGAACCGACCTTCGTGAAGCCGGCAACTGAAGGAGCTAACGCCGATGAAATGGCATATTGCGCCGCCAAGCGGTTGTCGAAAGACGACTCACTACTTTGAAAGTATTGACAGTCTTGACAGTCATGAGGGCCAAGACTACTCCTCTACATAGCCGCTCAAAAAGCCGCCCGATGGCGCATGTGCAGGAAGCCGTCCATCGGAGCAGCATTCCGGAGATAGACGCTGCGCATTCGTTGACGTCAGCGGCACAGGGCGGGCTATCAATGCGCAACGGGCAGGGACGTCACACGAGAATGAATTTCACACTGCTGTACAACACTTCTCTCGGCAACGTTACCGCCCTGCTGGCGCTCGTTCTAACCCTCGTTGGCTGCGCGGGAGGTCCGCCGACGGTTCCGGTTAATCAGGCAATAGACGACACGCAAAAAAACGCCGTTCTTGTAGATGTAGCAGCGGATGCCGATGTCGCCGCCGACTTCGAAAAAGCGATGAAACTCCTCAAGGCCGGCGAATACGAGAAAGGAACGGATCTTATGCAGAATGTGGCGCAGCGTTCTCCGGGCCAGACTGCTCCGCACATCAACCTTGCCATGGCGTACGAAAAAATGGGCAAACTCCCGGCGGCGGAAGAGAGTATCAAGAAGGCGCTGGAACTCAGCCCGGAGCACCCGGTGGCCAACACCGTGTACGGGTTGCTTTATCGCAAGACTGGAAGGTTCGCCGAAGCACGGCAGGTCTATGAGCGGGCCTTGAAGCAATATCCCGATTTTCTCGCTGCAAGGAAAAACCTGGGAATACTGTGCGACATATACCTGAGAGATTTGGAATGCGCGTTGACCCAATATCACGTTTACAGCACCGCCATGCCTGACGACAAGACCGTACGCGTCTGGATCGCGGATTTGGAGCAGCGACGCGCGAAACAGGCACCCTAGGAAACGTCATGTCAAGAAACGTAATTATTGCCATCGTTCTTTGCGCGCTTCACTTGTCGGCTATTGCGCAGGACCGCGCCGGGACCGGGGCCAAAGGCGCCGGAACCGAGGCGAAAGAATTGTCGGGCATGTCGGTGTTGGGCAACACCGACATGCCCAAAGCGCTCTATATCGTTCCTTGGAAGACCTCGGAAATGGGTCTGACGACAGATCTGAGGTCGGGCCTCCTGAACGACGCCATGGTGCCAGTCGACAAGGAGGTGTTCATGCATGAGCTCGAGTATTACGAGATCAGCAGTCGTTAGGGGTAAGCGTCAACGTGGAAATTGCTATGAGGGCTGAAAAATGAATGTGATCGAAACGATTGTAAGGTTCATCCAGGACGGCGGGGCGTTCATGTATCCGATCCTGGTCGTCGGCGCAGTCGGGTTTGCGATATCGATTGAGCGATTCATCAAGCTCCTGCTCGTGCGAAAGGCGAATCAGGCGATGTGGGAGCAGTTGCACCCGGTTCTCGTCGAGGGCAAATTCGACAAGGCGAGGAAGATGACCGCCGAGGACAAATCCACGGTGAGCCACCTGTTGAGCCTGGGTCTGGCGCGGGAGGGCGCCGTCCGGCGCCGGGATGACATCGAAATCGCCATGGAGGAGGGAATGATGGAGATCATCCCTCAACTGGAGAAGCGTACCTCGTACATTGCCCTGTTCGCGAACATCGCGACGCTGCTCGGCCTCCTCGGAACCATCATTGGCCTGATCCAGGCGTTCACCGCGGTGGCCCATGCCAACCCGGCAGAAAAGGCGGACCTGCTGTCCGCCAGCATCTCGGTCGCGATGAACACCACCGCGTTCGGGCTGATCGTCGCGGTCCCGCTCCTGCTCGCCCACGCCTATTTGAACTCCCGGGCCGGGGAGATCATCGACAGTCTCGAGATGGCATCGGTCAAAACGCTCAATATCATCTCGTCGACGACGCAGCGCAAATACCAGGTCGACGAGGCCGCCTGACGATGTCGCGGTTACATCATTACAAGCGGCACAAGGAAACGCCCGAACTGGACATGACCACCTTCCTCAACCTGATGGTGGCGCTGATCCCGTTCCTGCTTCTCACAGCCGTGTTCTCACGAATCACGATCATGGACCTCAATCTGCCAACTGCGGCAGGCGGGCCATCACCCGACAAGCCACAGGTGACTATCGAGGTCATCGTCCGCAAGAACGCGTTGCAGATCGGGGACGGCCGGCACGTCGTCGTGTCGATTCCAAAGGAAAGCGACAAGTACGACCTCAAAAAACTTTCTGAGTATCTCATGCGGCTGAAAAGCACATACAGTCAAAAGGATGATGCGACGGTGCTGATAGAGCCGGACATCGAGTACGAAGACATGATTCACGTGATGGACGCGGTACGCGTTATCGAGGTGAAGCAGCCGGACCGGGAGGAGACACAGAAGGTCGCGCTGTTCCCGGCAATATCCATCGGTGATGCGCCATGAATAACACTCGACGCCTTGAGCGCATGGCTCGGGCGAGGCGCCACACGGCTGGCCTCAACCTCACGTCGCTCATGGATGTCTTTACTATCCTGGTGTTCTTTTTGCTGGTGAATCAATCGAGCGTCGAGGTGATCGAGCCGCCGAAACAGATAAAGTTGCCTGACTCCGTAGTGGAAGCGAAACCGCGTCAGACGGTCACGATATTGGTGAGCGCTGACGCCATTCTCGTGCAGGGCGAGCCGGTGGTGTCCGTCGCGGAAGTGCTGGGCATGAAGGATGAGAACATCAAGGCGGTGAGCGAGAAGCTCGCTCAATTGCGGGAAAACATCATCGGCATCAACACAGCGACCGTGGCAAGGAGCAACGAGGTCACGATTCTTTCGGACAAGGCCATCCCATTCAAGGTGCTCAAGAGACTGATGTCGACTTGCACGAACACGGGATACACGAAGATTTCGCTCGCCGTAATTCAGAAGGCATCCCAAAGCTGACGGCCTGATGACATGAGTACCGTCGTATCTCAAGATCAGGAAGCGCTGAACGCGGAGATCGCGGAAGTCCGCGAGAAGATTACGCGGCTCAAGAAAAAGTTGCGCGCGGTCGAAGCCGAGCTGGAAGGCATGTCGCATGACCGGGAGCGCTACCAGCTCCTGAACGATATTTGCCAGGGGCTCGACAAGCTGGAAGAGCTGGGCGCGGCAAAGCTCTTCTGGGGCGAGCGCGCAGGAAAGCCGGATGCGACGGGGCATGTCAGCCGGGTCCGCGAGGCAGCATCAGAATTCGTACAGAAGCTCGCGGGCGTCGAGGAGCGCCGCCGGATACTGCAGGATCAGATCGAAAAACAACTTCTCAGGTTCGATCTGCTGAGCGATGAGCTGATTGAGCTGCAGGAGCGGGAAGAGGAAAGCAAGTATGAATTCGTTATCAATCGCGAGCTCATCCTGCCGCCGTATAGTCCGACAATCTTGCCCTGGTCCGAGGAACGCGAAGACCAGCGACGGTTTCGCAAGTCGCTGCTCGTCTCGTTGCTCGTGGCGCTGTGCTTCGGAATCCTGATGATCCTGTGGAAGCTGCCGCTCCGAGACACGGCCGACGTGACGGAGATACCCGAGAGGCTCGTCAAGCTGGTCCAGCGCCAGATGCCGAAGCCGCCCGAGCCGAAGCCGCTCGAGAAGAAGAAGCCCGAAGACGAAACGAAGCCCAAACAGAAGACCGAGACGCAGCAGGCCCGCGCCAAGGCGGAGCAGTCGGGGCTCC
>DATIFR010000243.1:0-7982 GCA_035455145.1 Nitrospira sp. | reverse complement strand
GTTCGCGTCGTCCGGGATCAGGCCAGCGAAGTGATGGCTGCCGCGGATGTCTTGCTGATCGCGTCCGGGACGGCCACCTTGCAGGCCGCGGTGGTGGGAACTCCCATGGTCCTGTTGTACAAAACTACCCCGCTGACCTATCGGCTGGCCCGCTGGTTGATCAGAGTGAAATGGATCGGGCTCGTGAATCTTGTCGCCGGGCGTTCCGTTGTGCCTGAGGTCATTCAAGATGAGGCGACGGCGGATCGCTTGAGCCAGGAGGTTCTTCACCTTCTGACCGATTCCAACGCGTATAATGCTATGAAACAAGAACTGCAACAAGTTAGACAATCGCTTGGAAGCCCGGGGGCTTCTCGTCGTGCCGCCCAGGTTGTGTTAGCGGAATGTCAAGTCTAGATCGTTTCATACGGCTCCTTCGATACCTGCGGCCCTATCGGGTCCGGCTGATCGCGGCCTTTCTCTGCTCGGGGCTGGTTGCGGCCTTCTCCGGAGCCTATGCCTGGCTGGTCAAGCCGGTGCTCGACGAAATCTTCATCAATAAGAACGAAGCCCTGCTGCTGGCCCTTCCCCTCGCCCTCTTTGCCGTGTCTGTGCTCAAAAGCGCCTTCAATTACGGCCAAAATTATCTGATGAATTATGTCGGTAACCAGGTGATTACGGACATCCGTCAAGAGTTGTTCGGCAAACTCATTCGATTGCCGGTCAAGTATCACGATGTGAATGCCTCGGGTCGTCTGGTATCCCGCGTCGTGAATGACGTGTCATTGATGGCGAACGCGGTCGCCGGCGTGTTGAAAGACCTCTTCCAGCAAGGCCTCACTTTTCTCGCCATGATGGGGGTTATTTTCTACCAGAATTGGAAATTGGCTGGCTTGTCGATCATCGTCATTCCATTAGCAGTGGTGACCATGATACGGATGGGCAAGCGCCTTCGCATGTTGGCCACCAGCGGGCAAGAGCGGATGGGCGATATGGCTTCGACACTGCAGGAAACCCTCTCCGGCATCCGCATGGTGAAGGCCTACGGGAGGGAAGAGACCGAAGCGGAGCGATTTCGACGAAGCAACCGGGCGTTTCTCGATACCACGATGAAGGCGATTCAGGTGTCTTCGCTCGGATCATCGCACATGGAAGTGATCGGAGTGGTCGGCGTGGCGGCCATCATCTGGTACGGCGGGTACCTTGTGATTCACGGAGACATGACGCCGGGGGCGTTCTTCTCATTCTTGACGGCCATGTTCATGGCCTATACGCCATTACGCCGGTTGTCGGGTTCGAACAATACGATCCAACAGGCGCTTGCAGCAGCCGAGCGCGTATTCAGCGTCCTCGACCTTGAGACCGAACAGGCCGCTGATCATGGCCGGCTCACCCTCCCGCCGGTGGCTCGGTCGGTGGTCTATCAAGATGTGACCTTTCTCTATGAAAGCCAGACAGTCCCGGCACTGTCCGACATTGATCTGACGATCCGGGCCGGTGAGATGGTTGCCATTGTCGGCAGCAGCGGCAGCGGGAAGACGACACTGGTGAATCTGCTCCCTCGGTTCTACGAGCCCACTACCGGGCAGATTCTGATCGACGGGGTAGATATCCAGTCCTGTACGTTGGCGTCCCTGCGCGCCCAGATCGGTATCGTCGCCCAGGATGTCGTGTTGTTCGACGACACGGTCAGCAATAACATCGCATTCGGACGGCGAGAGGCCACCGAGGAATCGATTAGGCAAGCGGCCAGACTGGCCTATGCGCACGATTTTATCGAGCGGCTTCCGCAGGGCTACCAGACAGTGGTAGGCGAGAAGGGTGTGAAGCTTTCCGGGGGTGAGCGTCAGCGGTTGGCGATCGCCCGCGCCATTCTCCGCGATCCGCCCTTGCTCATTCTCGATGAGGCGACGTCTGCACTGGACACCGAATCCGAGCGCGTTGTCCAGTTGGCGTTGAGTAATTTGATGCAGAACCGAACCACAGTCGTGATCGCCCATCGCCTGTCGACGATACAGCGGGCCGATCGGATTGTGGTCATGGATCGCGGCACGATCGTCGAGACCGGAACCCATGACGAGCTGCTACTTCGCGGAGGGCAGTATAAGCGGCTTCACGCCATGCAATTTCAGGATATGCCCAATGGGTAAGCCGCTTCTGAAGCCGGTGGAAACCTGGCTCAAACTCTCGCTCCTTCCTCCGATCGGCGCAGCAGTGATTCGAGGACTGGGTCGATCGATGTGCATCGAGGTGCGCGGCCAGGAACATGTTGATGCGCTCTATCGGAGCGGTAAAAACATTATCCTCTCATTCTGGCATGCCCAGCAACTCATGATCCCGCTCGGCTACCGAGGCCCCGGATCTCATGTGCTCATCAGCCAGCACCAGGATGGAGAAATCATCGCCCGGATCATTGCTGCGTTTGGCCACCAGGCGGTGCGGGGATCGAGTACGAGAGGGGGAGCGGCCGCACTGCGAGAGCTCATCCGGCTCGGTCGATCCGGCAAGGACGTGGTCGTGACGCCGGACGGGCCGAAGGGGCCGGCGCAGGTGGCGAAGATGGGAGTGATCCAGTTAGCGCGCGCTTCCGGTCTCCCGATCGTACCGTTGGCCTTCGGCTGCTCAAAAAAAAACACTTCGCGAGTTGGGATCGATTCATGGTCCCCTTTCCTTGGTCTCGCGGCCTCTTTCTGTGGGGGGCTCCGATCTACGTACCTCGGGAACTAGACGAATCAGCGCTCGAAGTAAAGCGGTTAGAACTTGAGACGGTCTTGAACCGCATGACTGCGGAGGCTGATCGGGCGGTGAATAGCCAGACGTGACGCCAGAGGACTCAGGAGGTGAGGCACGTGGCCTCACGAGTCACGCCTAACCCACAACGTTATGTGGCATCTCTTCTATAACGCGTTGCTCCTGATCGCAGCTCCGATCATTCTGGTTATCTTGCTTGCCAAACAACGGTGCCGCCGCGGTTTCTCTGAACGATGCGGGTTTCGTATTCCCGCCATCCGTGCCGATCATCGGCCGCTGATCTGGGTTCATGCGGTGTCGCTCGGTGAGGCGGTGGCGGTCTCGCCGTTGGTAAAGGAACTGCACCGGCGTCACCCGGACCATCGCTTTGTCGTCTCGACTGTGACGGAAACGGGACGAGAAGCGGTCGAGGAGCGATTGGCCGGTGTGGCTGAGCATCTTTATGCCCCCCTAGACTTCCCGTGGGTGGTGTCGCGACTGGTCAACCAATTGCGGCCGGTGCTCTATCTCTTCGTCGAGACCGAGTTGTGGCCGAATTTGTTACGAGAGCTTCGCCGCCTCGGGGTTCCGACCGTCATGGTGAACGGACGATTGTCCACCAGGTCTTTTTCTCGCCAACAATGGGGACCTGTCCGGTCATTTTATCGGACGATGTTGCGGGGGCTGAGTTTGTGTCTGATGCAATCGGATCGCGATGCGGAACGGATCATTGCGCTTGGCGCGGATGCGCGGTCCGTGCGGCGCACTGGAAATATCAAGTTCGATCAGCCGATGCCTGCTTCTGTAGATTCGGAATCCATCAGGTCAAGCCTACGATTGCAGGAGGGAGAGCGGCTGTTCGTCGCAGGAAGTACGCACCCGGGTGAAGAGGAAGCCCTCGTCGATTGCTATCGGAGTCTGGTGGCGCAAGTGCCTTCAGCCATCATGCTGCTGGCTCCACGGCATATTGAACGGGTCGATCAAGTCGAAGCGATGATTCGTGCACGCGGAGTACCAGTCCAACGCCGAAGCCTGATGGGTCAGGCCCAATCTCTAGCTCCAGTTGGACCGCGTGTGATCATCCTAGATTCGCGCGGCGAGCTGGCCTCACTGTATCGGGAGGCCGTGGTGGCCTATGTCGGCGGCACGCTCATTCCGGTCGGCGGACATAACTTGCTCGAGCCCGCTGTCTGGGCCAAGCCGGTTCTCTTCGGCCCATACACGGACCATTGTGCTGAGATCGCGTCTCTCCTTCTCGATGCAGGGGGTGGCCGACTGGTAAGAGATGCGGGAGATCTGATACGTGAAGTCATTCAACTATTCGAGCATCAAGAGGAGTGCGCGAAGATGGGCCGGTCGGCCCGCCTCGTCGTTGAACAGAATCAAGGAGCCCTGCGGTCAACAGTGGAGGCGATCGAAACCCTGCTGACACCACATCAGACCGGTACCGAAACCGATCATCCGGGAAACCGGGTCCCCCTCACGGCAGGACGATAGGGATGTTATTCACTCCTGGATCGCGAGTCCGATGGTGGTTCCTCTGGGTTGCGATTCCCTATGGAATTGTCGCTGGACTCCGAGCCCGCTGTTATCAGTGGGGATTATTTGCACAGAAGAAACTGCCCGTTTCCGTAATCAGTATCGGAAACCTGACGCTCGGCGGGACGGGAAAGACTCCCGTTGTGATCCGGTTGGCCGAGTGGCTGCTGGCAGAGGGGAGGCGTGTCGCGATTCTCAGTCGAGGGTACAAACGGACCAGCCATGACAAGATGCTCCTGGTCTCGAATGGCATGCAGCTTCTGGCTGGGCCACAGGACGCTGGCGATGAACCATTCTTGATCGCGACACGGTGTCCGCAGGCGGTGGTCGCAGTCGGCGCCGATCGGTACGAGCTTGGCCGATGGGTCTTGAGTCAATTCCCTCTGGATTGCATCCTGCTCGACGACGGCTTTCAGCATTTGAGTCTTCACCGCGATGTGAATCTGTTGCTGGTGGATGCGACGGACGTGAACGGACTGGACGCAGTGGTGCCGGCCGGCCGTTTGCGCGAGCCGATCACTTCCGCCGCGCGCGCGACGTTGATCGTCGTGACGCGGGCTGATGTGGCGGCTCAAGCTGCACAGGTGGTCCAGCGGTTGCGCGAGGCTATCGGTCTCCTGCCTGATCCTGTGCAAGTTGTCTTTCGGGCTCAAGGGTTCCTGTCGCTTACCACCGGTGAAGTCCGTCCTCTTTCGTGGTGTCAGGGAAAGAGAGCCGTGTTGTGCAGCGGGGTCGGCCATGGGGCTTCGTTCCGTGCCACGGCTGAAGGGATGGGCCTCTGCCTGCTGGATGAGGTTCGATATCCCGATCACCATCTCTACGCGCCGGCAGACATCGAACTGGTGCGTGTCAGAGCCAAAGAGCTGAATGCCGACCTGATCGTCACCACTGAAAAAGATGCTGGGAAAATGGTACCGTTGCTGACCGAGAATGATGACAACTGGTGGGCCATACGTTTGGACACAGAGGTAACAGTGGGAGCAGACCGGCTTCGGCAAGTGATTCGGAATGCATCGTCGCCCAGGCGGACGGAGGTTTGTGCGTAAGCAAACCGCAAAACATATCGTGGTTCGAGGGCCTAACTGGCTTGGTGATGCGGTCATGTGCGAACCTGCGCTGCGGGGTCTGAGGAGGATTGCGCCAGAGGCCAGGATTTCACTCTTGGTGAAGCCGGCGGTTGCCGAATTGTTCAAGGTCCATCCAGCGATCGACCAGCTGCTTGTTTATGACGATAATGGGCGCCATGCGGGATGGTCGGGAAAATGGATACTTGCAAGGGAGCTCAGACTCGCTCGATTCGACCTCGCGGTGTTGTTTCAGAACGCGTTTGAGGCGGCGTTGTTGGCCTATGCGGCGGGAGTCCCGCGGCGCTATGGGTATGCGACGGACGGGCGGAGCGTCTTTCTCACAGAACCAGTGGCCGTCCCGGATCGCCATGCTCCCGTGCATCAGGTCGAATACTATTGGAATCTGCTCAAGCCGATGGGTCTGACGGGAGAGCCTTCCATGCCCGAGCTCTATCTTGCCCACGATGAGACACAGGCCATGGCCGATCGTCTTGAGCAGGCAGGGATTGGCGAGAAGGATATGGTCATCGGCCTCAATCCCGGTTCGACATACGGCGGTGCCAAGCGATGGTTACCGGAGCGATTTGCCGAGGTGACGAACCGATTGTGCCAGACACTCGCTCAATCTCAAGGGAAACGAGTTTCGGCGATGATTCTCGGAGCCAAGGGAGAAGAACTGCTTGGAGGTGAAATTGCCGCGCGGTTGTCGTTGCCCTCGGTGGTCTTGTCCGGATCGACCACAATTCGCGAGCTCATGGCCGCCACCAAGCGCTGTGCGTTGCTGCTGACCAACGACACAGGGCCCATGCATATCGCGTCGGCCTTGCGGGTGCCGGTCGTGGCGATCTTCGGTCCAACCGATTGGCGGACGACATCACCGTATGGGGAGGAGCAAGCCATCGTTCGACAGCCGGTCGAGTGCGCACCCTGCCTCTTGCGCGAATGTCCGATCGATCACCGTTGTATGACGCGGATCTCCTCGGATCAGGTGTACGAAGCGGCGGTGAAACGGTTGACCGGGTTAGAGGCGAAGGGTGAGCGGTTAGGGGAAACCTCACCTCCCGCCTCCCGCCTGACGCGTGACGGGGTGCTCGATGGCTTCACCGTTTTCCTCGATCGAGACGGCACGTTGAACTACGATCCCGGATATCTCACCTCGGCAGCAGAATTGAGTCTTCTACCGGGAGTCGCCAAAGCTTTGGCTCGGCTGAAGGCGGCCGGCGCAAAGCTGGTGGTCGTCACGAATCAGTCGGGAGTCGGCCGCGGCCTGTTCACTTTGAAGGACTTGGAGACGATTCATGCGAGACTGCAGGGGTTGCTGGAACAGGAAGGCGCAGTGCTCGACGCGATTTATTTTTGTCCCCACCATCCGGACGACGGATGCCTCTGTCGCAAGCCCGGACGCGCGATGATTGATCGGGCCGTGACGGAGTTGCAGCTGGACCTTCGTCGATCGTATTTCGTCGGTGACCATCTACGGGACATGCAACTAGCCAGAATCGTAGGGGCGAAGCCGATCCTTGTGACAACTGGAGCCGTGGATGCGGAGGCGCTCGATCGCTTGGGGGAGGAGCAGGGATTACCGGACAAGGTCGCAGGCTCCATGGTCGAAGCAGTTGATTGGATTTTTGCTGATGTGAAGACCCGTCTTCCGTTAACCGTGAATCGTTAACCGCTGATCGGTCGAATGCGCATGCTGCTTGGTCTTACGATTCACGAATAACGCTTAACGCTCATGGTGGACTACAGACATATCCTCTTCATCAAGCCGAGTTCCCTCGGTGATATTGTGCATGCAATGCCAACCCTGGCCGCCTTGCGTCAGGCTCATCCTGCCTCCAAGCTCACGTGGCTGGTGAAGCGTCAATGGGCTGGTATTGTCGAACGCATCCACGGCGTCGATCGCGTCTGGTCGGTCGATTCCGGATTGATGGGGTGGCTATCAGAGGTGCCGGCCCTGCGAGCCGAGCATTTCGACGTCGCCGTCGACCTGCAAGGGCTGTTTCGGAGTGCCATTATGGGGTGGTTGAGTGGTGCTCCTCATCGAGTTGGATTTGCCAACGCGCGTGAAGGCGGCCCCTGGTGGTATAACCAGCCTGTCTCGGTTCCAACGACGGAGATGCATGCCGTTGACCGCTACTTGTTGGTGGCGAAAGCGATGGGCGCTGAGCATCCTGGCCAGGCAGAATTCCGTTTTCGAATTCCACAAGCCGATCGCGATGAGGTTGCTCGTCTTTTGGGCCGTGCCGGGGTCGGGATAGGATCGAACTGGGTAGCGATGAACGTGTCTGCCAGATGGCCGACAAAACGGTGGCCCGCCGCATCGTTTGCAGCCGTCGCGGATCAGTTGAATGAAGGGGGCTTTGGCCCGGTGCTGTTCATCGGCGGACCTGAAGACCGGCCAGTCATTCAAACCGTCAGCGGGATAATGAAGACCGGAGCGATCAATATCGCCGGTGCCTCGTCGGTCGGGCTGTTGCCTGCGCTGCTGAGCCAAGCGGCTCTCCTGATTACCAACGACTCTGGGCCGATGCACCTTGCGGCCGCTGTAGCCACGCCGGTCGTGGCGTTGTTCGGGCCGACAAGTGCGACGCGGACCGGTCCCTATGGGGCCGGCCATCGCGTTCTGGCTACCGAGCTTCCTTGTCGGCCTTGTTTCAACCGGAC
>DATIFR010000242.1:0-1411 GCA_035455145.1 Nitrospira sp. | reverse complement strand
GCTTCATGTAGATTTTTTTGCAATGCACAATAGATTAAATCGAGATAAACAAAACATTAAACTTTTAAAGCGGTCAGAATGCATTCGCCACAAACTTTGCGCTTGAGCCTGGCATCGCAGAACCTGTGTTACGCGGAATTGTGACCGTACCTTCCATATAAGAGCCCGTTTGAAAAGGTCGTGATTCTGTCCTGAGTGATGGTGATGAGATGGAGCGACGGCTGTATGGAGGGGAAACCCTTCTGATGGAGGTCGCTGATGTGGACGCCCGAAGATCGCGCTCTGGTTGGAGACTTTGGGTCCGGTCAAGCCTTGAGCGATGACCAGTACCGCCTGATCGAGCCGTTCATTCCGCCGCCCAAGCCTGGCGGTCGGCCCCGGACAACCGATATGCGGCTGATGCTGGACGGGCTGTTCTATGTCGTGCGCACCGGTTCTCAGTGGCGCCACCTGCCGCCGGCATTTCCGCCTTGGCAGACGGTCTACGGCTATTTTCGCACCTTCCTGACCACCGGGGTGTGGGAGACCATCCGCCATCACCTGGTCATGACGCTGCGCGAGAGCGAGGGCCGCGAGGCCAGCCCAACCGCCGCCATCATCGACACCCAGAGCGTCAAGACTACGGAAAAAGGGGGCCTTGCGGCTACGATGCCGCCAAGAAAGTGAAGGGGCGCAAACGCCATGTCGCGGTCGATACACTGGGATTGCTCCTGGGCGTCATTGTTCACGCCGCCGATATCCAGGACGCCGACCGCGCCTGGGATTTGCTGAAGAAGGTCAAGCAGCTCTACTGCTGGCTCAAGGTCGTGTTCGCCGACAGCATCTATAACCGGGTCACCGTCCTGCTCGCCTGCTTCCTCCTCGGCCTGACCCTGATCATCGTCCGCCGCATGGCCGGGACAACCGGCTTCGTCGTGATCCCCCGCAGATGGATCGTTGAAAGAACACTCGGCTGGCTCGGTCGATGGCGACGTTTGTCCAAGGATTATGAGGAACTGCCTGAGGTCTCCCAAGCCATGGTCACCCTCGCCATGATCCGCTTGATGCTCCACCGCCTCGTTCACCCAAACCGAAAGGGCCTGCCGGCCTCCTGACTTTCCAAACGGGCACTTAAACCGTGCGGGTGCGACGCGCAATCAACTCTGCCGCCCGACGTCAGGTCTTGCTCTTGTGCTCGGACTTTCCCTTCCTTTTGCTCGAGGCCATCTCCTCGAGCTGATCCTCGCTCATCGACTCATACATGCTTTTCGACGGCCCCTTCAGATCGCTCTTCTTCGTCTCTCCCTTCTTCGCGGAAAGAGCGATTCCCGCCGCCTTCTGCTGTGCCTTCGACTTCGCTGGCATGTTTGCCTCCAGTGACTTTAGCTATGCACGCAGCGGAGTCTTTCAAAACGCCGCCTGTGCGTCAAAG
>DATIFR010000241.1:0-1103 GCA_035455145.1 Nitrospira sp. | reverse complement strand
GTATAGAGCTGGCGATGATAGGCACGTTCCTGCTCGCGGCCTGCCTTCAACTCCGTCACGATCTCGCCGACGATGCTCTTCACCTGTTGCGCCTTGGCTTGATCCTTCACGGTCCGGTCGATCAAGCCCTCCATGTCCTGTTGGCCCTTCTGCCAATAGGCATCGCTCTTCGCCCCATCGGCCATTCCATGATGATGATAGGACGAACAGCCGCCCAGCACCATTAGACTCGCCAACGATAACGCCGCCCACTGCGTGGATCGCATAGATGCCTCCCCTTCCATGTTGCAGATCTAGTTAAACCAGCCACCTGTTGTCACGATCAACCATCATACCGTATCATCCGCATGATCACGATGCCTGAACCAACTGCTCCATCATCCGACGTGATTCAGGACCTGCGCGAAGAGTTTCGATCTCATCTCGAAACATTCTACGCTCAGCTGAAACTCGCGCCTCCGTATGAAAGCGTGGAGAAGGCGATTCGTGCACTCACAACCTCCGTACATGCCCTGCCGAAATCAGAGCAAGCGCGCATTGCCGCCGATCCTGCCTTGCGGTGGGACCAATTCCGCCAGGCCTTCGAAGCCTCTGGCTTGAGCAAGAAGCATCGCGGCATCATCGCCGGTCTGGCACGCAATCGCTCAAACCTGGATCTGCCGGCCACGTACGATCGGTTTCTCAGCCTCTTTATGTCGTAGCGCCCCCGCCTTCGATCGCCTCGCGCAGTTCCTCGTACACCCTTGTCAGCCGGCTATTCTCCAGGCGATTGGCCATGACCACGGTCACCAATCCGGAAAACAGAAAGATCAGCCCTAATGTCAGAATACCGGCGCCGATCAGCACCCCGCCGGATCTGGCCAATCCTCCCTCCATCACGTAGCTGATCAGAGTCACCACCGTCCCGAGTCCCACAATGAGGAACCACGCTCCGGTGAGAATCGCCGAGCACCAGGGAATACGTTTTGTGGACGACAGTACGATCGAATCGCCTTCAACCCGCAGATCGATGGTCGCTTTCATCGGCCACAGCCACAGAAATGCCCACAGCGTGTGATAACGCGGGCGCAGAAGAATGCGATTGGCGTCCGAGAATAATCGAG
>DATIFR010000240.1:0-1258 GCA_035455145.1 Nitrospira sp. | reverse complement strand
TATGGCAAAGGAAAAATTTGACCGTTCAAAACCGCACGTGAACGTAGGGACGATCGGGCACATCGACCACGGGAAGACGACGCTGACGGCGGCGATCACGAAGGTGCTGGGGAAGAACAACCCGAAGATCCAGTTTCGATCGTTCGACTCGATAGACAACGCGCCGGAAGAGAAGGCGCGAGGGATCACGATAGCGACGGCGCACGTGGAGTACGAGACAAAGAACCGACATTACGCGCACGTGGATTGTCCGGGACACGCGGACTACATAAAGAACATGATCACTGGGGCGGCGCAGATGGACGGGGCGATACTGGTGGTGGCGGCGACTGACGGGCCGATGCCGCAGACGCGAGAGCACATATTGCTGGCCAGACAGGTGGGGGTGCCGGCGATGGTGGTGTTCATGAACAAGGTGGATGCGGTGGATGATCCGGAGTTGCTGGATCTGGTTGAGTTGGAAGTGAGGGAATTGCTGACGAGCTACGGGTTTCCTGGGGATGAGATACCGATCGTGAGAGGAAGCGCATTGCAGGCGCTGAACGGGGAAGGAGATGGGGAGAAGGGGATAGAAGAGCTGATGGAAGCAGTAGACAGCTATATCCCGCAGCCGGCGCGAGAGATCGACAAGCCGTTTTTGATGCCTGTGGAGGACATTTTCTCGATATCGGGGCGAGGGACGGTGGCAACGGGGAGGATCGAGCGAGGACAGGTAAAGGTGGGAGAGGAAGTAGAGATCATCGGGATCAAGGCAACGAGGAAGTCGGTGGTGACGGGAGTGGAGATGTTCAAGAAGTTGCTTGACTCGGGAATGGCAGGAGACAACGTAGGGCTGTTGCTGAGAGGAGTGGAGCGGAAGGAGATCGAGCGGGGGCAGGTGATAGCGAAGCCTGGATCGATCACGCCGCACACGAAGTTCAAGGCAGAAGTATACGTGCTGACGAAGGAAGAAGGAGGGAGACACACGCCGTTTTTCAGCGGGTACCGGCCGCAGTTCTACTTCAGGACAACGGACGTGACTGGGGTGGCGACGTTGAACGAAGGGGTAGAGATGGTGATGCCCGGAGACAACTCGCAGCTGACGATCGAGTTGATAGCGCCGATAGCGATGGAGAAGGGGTTGAGATTTGCGATAAGAGAAGGCGGGCGAACGGTAGGCGCAGGGACGGTGTCGGAAGTAATCGAGTAGAAACGCCGGACAAACTCCGGTTTGTCGGAGTGCGAGACGAAGTAAGCGACAAGGTGAAGTTTGTCGGAC
>DATIFR010000239.1:0-14882 GCA_035455145.1 Nitrospira sp. | reverse complement strand
CCGTAACCGGATTGCTGCTGGCCGTGGCGGTCATTGGCCCTGACGTCTCATGGGCCGACTTTCATGCGAGCGTGGTAACTGTCCATGAAGGGGATCGGGTGACGATCCACCACAACGGGCGTAGCGAGATGATTTATCTGAAAAATATCGATTGCCCGGAGCTCAAACAGCCTTATGGGAAACAGGCGACACGGACGACGTTAGCCTATATTGGCGGACGCGAGGTCGTAATCCACGGACTGCAACGCGATCGGCAAGGCCGGACGACGGCTGATGTGCTCCTTCTGGACGGACGCAATGTCGGGCATGAACTGGTCAAGGAAGGCCTCGCCTGGGCAAGACTGGAAACTGCCGAGGGCCGACGGCTTGGCGAGATCGAACAACTCGCGCGAGCCGAGCACAAAGGTCTCTGGTCAGATGCCAATCCGGTTCCCCCGTGGAAATGGAAACAGAAGAAAAAAGTTAAGCGCTGAGCCTGCCACTGCTCTTTACTCCGCATCTTCCAAATCAGCAGTCAGAACATAACGCAACGGTCCTCCCGGTACGATTGCATCGAAGGGATAGCACGTCACGAGCACAAGCTGTCTTGCATCATCGTCCTGACGAATTACTGCGGTGTCCGCGTTAACGATCTGACGCTCGCGCATCCTGTATCGATGCCATGTTCCGGTGCGAGACTGAATCAGAATCGGCTCGTCCTTCCGCAGTGTTTTCAGAAATCGAAAGTGCGTATCGCGATGACCGGTGAGAATCGTCGTGCCGAACGATCCGGGGAACGCACTCGATTCCACGTAGCCAGGGCCAAAGGCCAGCGTCCGGCCGTAGGCCCCGTTCAAGACAATCAGATCGATCCCCCGACTTGGCACAATGAGTCGAGCGATTGGCCAAGTGTCGGCCCAGGGCCAGGGTTTCGCCGTGGTTTCTCCCGCGAGGGTGCGGGACCAGGCCCGCTGAAGTAAGTACTGCGCGAGCCTGGCCTTCGCATAGATCCACGATCCTTCCCCGATCTGCCACAGTCCGATGGCGAGGATGCACCCCGTCAGGAGCCTTTTGAAAAAGGCCGCCAGCGGCGTTCTCGCGACGCGAAGAGGCTCCACGTACGACACAGAGTACGCCTCGCCTCTTCGCTTGCTGCGGCCTTGCTGAACGGCCTTTTTGAACAGGCTGCATACCACACCGACACGATCGGTCGCCATGTATTGCTGCCTCCGGTGATGATGTGTCAGTTGATCTCGAAAGCCTATCAGCAGAGCGAGAGCACGGGAAGTAGGGCGGATCGGGTTCATGCGACAAGTTTCCGGTGGGCCCGTACCAGCCACGCCATCGTGAGCGCAGCTAACCCCAACAAAATTTGTAGTTGCCCGCTCGTCGCGGTCTTCGGCAAGCCGAAGATCGCCTGATAATCCTGACCTTCCGGCAGATTTACCTTCATCGCATGGGTGACCAGCGACTTGTCCGTTGGTCGAATCGGTTCCACATCGACAGCTACCAGACTCGTGTACCTGCTGACCAGGTGATGAGCCAGTGCCACGTCGAGCACCGACTGCCGCGTTGCGGAATCATCCTGCCCATGGCGCTGCTGATCCATCAGCGAGGCGATCTTCTGCCGAGCCCAGTAGATGGACAGGCCATCCCGTTCAGGCCGGTCCGTCAAATTCACTGTCGTCGTCCACGGATTTGAGCCGATCGAGCCTTTGATCGTCACGTTGATCGGGGTCGTCTGTATTTTCAACGAGACGACTACCGGCTCGCCGTCGTAGAGATCCGGAATCCTGGGCGGGAATAGCTCGGCTGCTCCGTCAAGTCCTTCGACATGCAGATCCGTCAACACCGGCCGTTCCAACTTCTGGAAGATGGCATCCATCTGTTTTTTCACTTCGTTCGTGCTACCGATGTGCGTGAAGGTGCCGCGTCCGAACTCCGCCGCTTTCCGCATGAAGTGGCTATTCGGGGCCGAGCCGATGCCGATGGTAAACAGCCGGCTCGCCTGCAACTGTTCACGAATGATGCCGAACAGTTCATCTTCGTTACCCACCTGGCCGTCCGTCAGGAAGATCACTTGCCGCAAGTGTGTGGAGGGCGCCGCACCCTTGAGGGCTATCTTCAAGGCCGGAAGAATTTCCGTGCCTCCATTGGCCCTGAGTTGCTCGACATAGTGGACCGCCTTGCGCAACGTGTCCGTTCTTACCGGTTGCGGCTGTGAAAAGAGAATGTGCGTGACACTGTTGAACTGGATGATATTGAACCGGTCCTGCGCCGTCAGACGGTTCAACGCCAGGAGCAAGGCGGCCCTGGCCTGTTCGATCGACGTGCCGGCCATCGAGCCCGACGTATCGATGACGAAGATCGTTTCACGTGGAACCTGCGCGACCCACTGATAAGATGAAGGCGGTGTGACCATCAGCAAAGTATAAGAGCTGTCGCCCTGCTGCTGTCGGTAGACGGTCGCGATCGGAGCCTGTCCCGGCGCAGGCTGCCAGGTTAGTTGAAAATCCTTGTTGGCCGGCACGCGATCCTCGCGCAACGTGATGTGCTGCCGTCCGTCCGGCTCTGTAATGGTGAGAATCTCGTGATAGGGAGACTCAATCTTGCCGGGGGGAAAGCCTGCAGCCAGATCGATCGTCAGGCTGACCGGATTAATCGGGCCGCGATTCGGATGCTGCACCGGCGGGGTAATGCGGGAGGCGTCGGTCACGCGATCCGTGTCGAGCGACCAGCCGTGGCCGGGCGGCTGATCTTCCATCACCACCGGGGTGCCCGGAATGTAGCGTGGGCCGACGACCATCGGAAACCGCAGAGAGAAGCGGCCCTGGTCGTAGCGAACTGTTTCCTGATACTCGATCTCGACCGTGATCCGGTCGCCAGGCGCGATATTGGCGACCGATGTGGTGAAAATGTTGGGCCGTTCCTGTTCAACCAGGCTTGCCCGCTTGCCTTCCTGTTTGGCCTGCTCGTAGACCTTCTTCGCCTCGGCGCGTTCCTTGATCTGCCCTTCAATAGTCCGGTCGCCGACCTTCATGCGCAGATGGTCGACGGCGGCGGTCTCCGGCAAGGGGAAGACATAGATGCCTTCGGCCCAGTCGTCTTTTCTACGGCTGGGATTGATGAATTCCTGTTTCAAGGCCGTGCGGGCGATGATGCCGGTGACGGAAATCTGCACGTCCGTCTTGAGGATGGGAGCAGGGAGGTAACGGCCCACTTCGTTGGTCTTGAAGAGCAGGCTGCCTTGCGTGACATCTTTCAGGGTCATTCTGACATCACGTGGGACCGGTTCTTCTCCGCAGGCGAGCAATACCGGCAGCCCGCCGGCCCAGAATAAAAAGGTCATGATGATGGTGATCAGGAGAAGATGCGCCGTGCGCCTTATTATCAGTCCTCTTGTAGTTTGTATCCTCATGCCGTCCTCGTCTCGTGTGGGGTAAGTGGTGGCGTTGACTCTGCATGGCTGCGCCCGCACGAGGGGATTCGTGCAGGCGCATATCCAGGCCAGCATTAGCTACCGGAGGCCGGTTCGAGAGGCGTTGCGGTTGGGTCTTCAGCCTGAGAGGCGCTGGCTGAAGGGATCAGTCTGTCGATCAAGGAATTGGAGTCGTCAGCCTGTTGGCTCGGATCGATAGCCGCTTGGGTGGCATCAACGGCTGGTGTCGTCGCCACAACCGGTGCGACCATGTGCTCCTGCCCGATCGTGCGGATTTCGAGGTGTACCCGGCGGTTCATCTGGCGGCAGACATCGCTGTTGTCGATGCAGAGCACGCCGTCTTTGCCGAGGCTCACGACCTTGATCTGGTGCTCTGCCACGCCGGCGTTCATCAACTCTGCTTTCACGCTATCGGCCCGCTTGAGACCCAGTTTCATGTTGTAGCTCGCGGAGCCCTGGGCATCGGTGTAGCCCTGGACCAACACGCCGAGGTTGCCATCGTTCTTGAGGAGAACAGCCTGTTCCTGAAGCAACTTCTTGGCTTCATCGGTCAAACCCTTGCGGCCCACTTCGAAATAAATGTCTGCGTGGATGATCCCCGGCTTGGCCGTGGAGACCGGAGCCTCTTGGATCTTGTTCATCGGGAGCGAAACAGGAGTGGCCGCTGGTTGGCTGGTGCTCTTGAGGACTTCGCTGACTTGCGATTCGGTCAGGCGATCCGGACTGGTGGTGGTCATCTGATCGGTTGAAGAGTAGTACCAGAAGGCGCCGATAATGGCGGCCAGGCTGATCACCAGCCCGGAGACGACAAACACGTCTTTATCTTTTCTGGGTCCCGAAATGGTCGGGGCGATGTTGCCGGACGTCACCTGTGATGGACCTTTCTGCATGATGGAATCCTCCTAAAGTTAAAAGTGTAAAAGTTTCAGACTGACAAGCTGACAGGTACAAATCGGCCTTGGCCCCGAATCACCCCCTTCCCAACCTGCTTTCCTGTGCGCCGACGCTGTTGTGCTTGAGCAACCGGAATGCCGATAACGCGAAGGGGCGAAGTCGAGAGAGATGTGAAGAATAATCAGGGGTTCAGAGAGCGAAGTGCACTAGACAAGAATGCGTGGACGCCTTCCCCATCAAGGGATGCGGGGATGGACCCGCAAGGGAGGAGATAGGGCAGCCTGGTCGTCCTCCTGCTCGCGGAACGCGGCAAGCAAGATCTATCCGATTGGTAAATTACCGGTGGTGCTCGTTCGACGCGCGCAATCGAGGACCAACCAGGCTGCCCCCTGAAGACATAGACGAGCGAGCTTGGAGGGAGCTATATCTAACCTGCGGCCTTGCGGGACGGCGAGTTTGAAGATCCTGACCACCCAAGAGCGCGGCGGTGGATACCTGTTGGGCTTTGCCGTAGACTTGCCCCAGCAGAGTGTTTGGTAAGAATTGCTATGTTGTGCAAAGTGGGGTAAAGCCGTGGCATAAGCGAGTAGAGGTTTGATGTTGGAGGAGTATGGTGCGGTGAGTTCGCAGGATGCTCAAAAAGTTCGTCCGGCAAGGCCGCAGCGAGTGAGGGGCCGAGTCGTACCCCCTGGGGTACATTGAGGGTCTGAACGATGCGAGAACGAAGCTGGCGGAGTTTTTCAGCATCCTGCTAGAGGAGTGACGTAATGGCGAGTGACGCAGCGAAGGAAACCACGCGGCGGGCGTGGCGTGAGCTGGGGTTTTTCTGCGGTCGGGACAAGGTCGCGAAAGAGTGGCGCATTGTCGGGTCGGTGAAGGGCTTGAAGAAATTCGCCTCCGAGATACGGAAGTACGCCTCCAACCCGGCGCACGATCGGCTGTCGGAATATATGCACCTGGGACCGGCAATGAATCTGGAAATCTGCACCTCGCATCAAACGGAAATTACCGACCAGTGGATCGGCGCTCCCGTGACGGATTTCCACCATCTCGCAGCGTTGGTTGATCGGAGCGTGCAGGCCAACATGGTCGGAAAGCGCATTGCATTGCGAGCGAATTTCTCGCCGATGGCTCCTTATGAACTCATCTTGGACGTTCGCGAGGATGCCTTTGATCCTGCGTCCGCCGACCCAACTTGCCAGTGAAGGTGAGACGGGTAAGGTGAAGGTAAAGGTGTGAGGAATCTTTTCCCAATCCTACGGGACAAGAAAAAGCTAATAGGTCGAGTCAATTGAACCTCACATTTCCCATCGAGGCGAAGCTCAAGGACTGCTCGCCGGTTCAATTGGTGCTGGCCGATCAGCAGGATGTCGAGCCATTGCGGGACCTCTATCGATTCATTGTCGAAGAGGGGACCTCGTACCCGCATGACCGGCTTCCGAATCAGGATGACTTCATGGACTATTGGTTTCGCGGCAGGAGCACAGTGGCGGCTTACGTGCCGGACCGTGCCCGTGCGGCGAGCATGGCCGGAGCTTTCTATCTCAAGCCGAACTGGCCCGGGCGGGCAAGGCAAGTCGCGAACGCCGGCTTCATCGTCGCACCGGACTGGCGCAACAAAGGTTTGGGCTGGTTGTTAGGCGCTACCATGCTGGCCTATGCCAAGCAACTCGGCTACCGCAGCGTAATCTTCAACCTTGTGTTCTCTGAAAATGTGATCGCACGCCGTCTCTGGGAAAAACTTGGCTTCAAAGAATTGGGGGTAATCCCCGGCGCGGTGCGGAGGAACAACGGCACTTATCAGGATGCGGTGATCATGTTTCGATCGTTGCTTGAGAACTGACCGGAAGTGGCCGCCAATATCTCAGACGCATCATTAATCTGTAACACTCCCTCTAGATTTCGCGTATACTCTGCGCATCTACAGGGGATGGGGTCCCCCGTACAACCGCCTCGGCCAGGCTGATGACTCCTACGCTACTTTTACTGCCGTAGCCGTAGGATTGTCGCCAGCGTGGCGGCAACCGGTCCGAAGCAGTCTGCAACCCTGGCCGGAACGGAGGACTCCTCGATGGAACCGATCTTTCTCACGGCCACCCTCTGGCTCGCCCTCGCGGTTGTTTCCGCCCTCATTGCCTCTTCCCTCGGTCTCTCGATTGCGCTTGTTGAAATTTGTGTGGGCGTCGGTGCTGCTGCCACCACGGGCTGGTTCGGCCTTGGCGATGTGCTCGCCGCCAACTCGGAGTGGGTACGATTTCTCGCG
The DNA here is from genome assembly GCA_035455145.1 of Nitrospira sp. Lineage (GTDB taxonomy): Bacteria > Nitrospirota > Nitrospiria > Nitrospirales > Nitrospiraceae > Nitrospira_C. The sequence goes on along the minus strand of DATIFR010000239.1, from coordinate 8,307 downwards.
GCATCCGGCGCGGTAGTTCTGACTTTTCTGGCAGGGGCGGAGCTCGATCCCGACGTCGTACGGACGAAACTGACTGAGGTGACCGTCGTCGGACTCGTCGGATTCTTTGCGCCGTTTCTCGGCTGTGCTGCCGTGGCCTACTACGTATTGGGATGGGACACGAATGCGAGTTGGCTCTGCGGCATTGCTCTCTCGACGACTTCTATGGCGGTGGTCTATGCCGTCATGCTGGAAACAGGCTTCAATAAGACGGGGTTCGGGAAGGGGATTCTTGCGGCATGCTTTATCAATGATCTCGGAACGGTAATCGCGCTGGGCCTGCTCTTCGCACCCTTTACCTATAAGACCATTGTGTTTATCGTCGGTAGCCTGATGGCACTGGCCTTGTTGCCGCTCACGACTGCGTGGCTGACCAGGCACTATGCCTATCGTACGGCTGCAATCAGAACGAAATGGGTCATGCTGATCCTGTTCGGGCTGGGCGCACTCGCCTTATGGTCGGGGAGCGAAGCGGTTCTTCCGGCCTATCTTGCCGGCATGGTACTCGCGGGAGCCGCTGCGAGGGACGCGCATTGGATGCGACGGCTGCGAACGCTGACCGTGGGGTTTCTCACCCCCTTTTACTTTCTTCGAGCCGGAACCCTCGTATCTCTGCCGGCCTTGCTCGCGGCGCCGTTGGTCTTTCTCGCGTTGCTGATGGGCAAGGTCGCGGCCAAGATTTTTGGCCTCTATCCCTTTATCAGCGCCTTCCGGAAGGAACGCAATGAACGTTGGTACTACACGCTTCTGATGTCGACCGGCTTGACGTTCGGGACCATCTCTTCTCTCTATGGCCTGGCTCATGGGTTGGTGACCCAGGAACAATATTCCTTTCTCGTGGCGGCGGTGATCGCGAGCGCGGTGGTACCGACACTCATTGCGGGTCTGTTTTTTGTTCCGACCCACCTCTTGCCGAAACCTGATCACGCGGAGAAAGCAGTCAGGCGAATCAATGGCCTGAGCGATGAGGGCTAGGTCAGGAAGGTTTGAGAGTGGTTGTTCTGCTTGGACTCAGATCTGAGTTTTGACGGAAGTATTGCCGAACGAGATGTGCGACCGAAACGAAGTGGCGATCCGGAAGGTTCTTGAAGCGCCGTTTGCAGTCGTGGAGGGCTTCGTCGGCCGTACCAAACGGTTCGATCACGGACATGAGATGGCCGTGATAGTCCCTGAGCTTGAGTTCGACGGTTCTCAAGTGGGAAGGGTCGCCGGCGATCGCCGCCGCCGCTTTTGCCTGGTCGCCGTTGGATTCGACCAGCGCTTGGAAGCAGAGCCCCTTCAATCGTTGCGTGACGGTGCTGCGGTCCCATCCTAACGTCTTGGCCGTCACCTGCATGTCGAACCCATGTTGCCGCAAGCAAGTCAACACGGCTGCGTCGCTGGCTGAATCCGGTAGAGCCGCAGCTGGGGTCGCTCTCTGTTCCTCATTCGTTGAGACTGCCTCAGAATAGAACGAGTTCTTTGTGAGTACGGGGCCATCGCTCAAGGCGACGGCCCGCTCGAGGGCGTGACGCAGCTCTCGCACGTTGCCCGGCCAGTCGTGCTCGGTCAGGACACGAAGCGCGTCGTTCGACAGTTTGGGAACGGCTCGTCCCATCTGCGTGGCAATCTCAGCCAAACAGGCTTCCGCTATGATCGGAATATCGTGAGCTCGCTCTCGCAGCGGCGGGAGCCGGAAGACCAAACCCTTCAACCTGAAATAGAGATCCTCGCGAAACCAGCCTTCGGAGACGCCACGCTGCAAGTCGCGATTGGTTGCGGCGACGATCCGCACGTCCACCGTCGTCGGGGTTGTCGCGCCGACGCGATAGAACGACTGTTCTTGAAGTACCCTCAGTAATTTGCTTTGGTGATCCAGCCGAAGATCGCCGATTTCGTCCAGGAAAATGGTCCCGTGATTGGCGAGTTCGAAATAGCCGCGCCGGTCTGCTGTGGCTCCGGTGAAGCTGCCTTTCATATGGCCGAATAATTCGCTTTCGAACAGCTCCGGCGAGATCGCCGCCATGTTCACTGCGATAAAGGTCTTGCTCCCTCTTGAGCTGAGCCGATGCACAGCCTTGGCGAAGAGCTCTTTGCCGGTTCCTGGTTCACCGAGGAGCAGAACGGTCAGCGGCGACTTGGCGCCTTTCTTCACGTCACGGAACATCCGTAGAAGCGTAGGATCTTGCGTGATGATGCCGAGCTGGCGGCATTCGTTTCGGAGCTGATCGAGTAGAGCGTCTCCGACTGCGCCGGCTTCCGTGCTGGCGGCGCGGAGGTCGTGGAGTTGCCGCTCGAGTTGTTCGAGCTGCTGCCGGGCCGTCTGTTCCTGGCCTTGTGTCTCGGCGATTTGCGATCGCAACGCCTCGGTCGTTCTGGCCTGTTCTTCCTGCTGGCCTGCTGACTGAGCCGCAGCCGATCTGGCTGCTTCCAGATCTTCCTGAAGTGCCTCCGCACGATTCTCCCGCAGGATGAGCGCTTCCCTGACTGCGGCCGCGTCTTGCTGTACACGCAACATGTCCCTTTCAAGCAGGACCATGCGCTGGCCGGTTGTCAGATGAGTCCAGGCCGTTGTGCTGAGGAGCACGAACAGCGCAGCGGTCAACGGCAATGCAACCGGCAGTACGAGGTGAAGTCCAACCAGCATGGTCATCATCAGCGCGCCGTAGATTGCGATGGCACAACCGGCGAACAGCAGGCTGATTGATCCGCGAAACTGCAAGAGGCACCAGGTCACGATCGAACCCAAGAGGACAGTGGTGACGTAGCGTCCGACTGAACCGACCTGACAGAGCCGGTTGTCGGTCAGCAAGCTGTTGAGCAGGTGAATGTGCGCGACCATGCCGCTGACCGATTGACCGGTCGGCAGAAGCCAGGGGCTTTGCGTCATGGGATTGGGAAGGATAACAACCACCTTACCTTTGAACCATCCATCGAGCTTCTCGTCGTCGTGATGCTGAATGGCTTCCCAGACAGAGGACAACGGAATCGTCGGCAATACTGCCAGGGAGCCATTGCCGACGGGGTTGACGAGCGTCGGTGCCGCCCGTTCTGTGACCATTGATTTGGTTGCCGGGGATGCTTGTTGTTGAGAGAGGTCGTACAGGATCGAGCCGAAGGCCGGAACGGTCTGGGCTTCGACCATCGTCAGCAAAGGGATCTGGCGCGCGACGTGGTCAGGATCGGTTGAGACCACCACATGCCCCAGGATTGCGGCATCTGATCGCAGGATCGAATCGGGATCGTGGACAAAGACCACCGGCGCGGCTGTATGGACTGCCTCTATCAGCAAGGCGTCGCTGGCTGCTCCGCCGAGCTGTGCCGGACTGGCGTGATCGAGGCGATGGTCGACACCGATCGCAGCGGCACCGGCTTCATGGGCGACGGTAATCACCTGCGCGAGCAGGGCTCGATCCAACAGAGTTCCAAACCGCTCCTCGCTGGCTGGGTCGCGCGCCACGATCGTTAGTGATGGGCTGACGGCTGTCGGCGCGCGATGGCGGAGCCAGGTATCGTAGGCTGTCCAATCGAACGCGGTGAACGTGGCGGGAGCGACGGTCCATACAGCTTTGGCACACAGGGCTGCGAGCAGTCCGATCGTCAGCGCTTGCAGTGAAAGCGAGGTAATGAAGAGGCGCCTGAGTTTTGGCCAATCAAGCATGGAATTATTGGAGGCCCAGCTCGTCGAGCACAGGTTTCATCTCCAGCTTCGACAGCCCTTTGAGCGCGGATTTCGCTTTTGGGAGATCCTGTGGCATGCCGATGCCTTTGCCGTAGATACGCGCCAGTATTGTTTTGGCTGGCACAAAACCTTCGCCGGCCGTGGTCTCGAAACAGGTCAGGATCTTCTTGTCGAATGGTGCGAGGTGCTGGCCCCAGCCCGTTTCATAAAGCTTTGCTAATTCAAGCTGCGCCACATCGCTCAACGCGTAACTTTCTTGCAGTAGGACGGAGACCGCATAGTCGGCTCGATTCTCTTTCAGCAGTCTCGTTCCGAGCGTCTCACTGTCGTCAGTCCGGCTATAGTTCGGGAATCCTTTCCAGAGCTTGTCGCGGTAGGCGTGAAAGGCGCCGAGCGCGTCTTGGCGCCGCCGATCCTTGTGATCGGACGAGAGGGCCTGGCGCCGGAGCTTGGAAAGGGCGTCTGCCGCCGGTTGATGACCGAATGCAACCGCTGTCGTCCACCAGAAGATTGCCAGGCTCAGATCTTTCTCGACACCTTGTCCGCTCTTATAGGCATTGCCGAGAAAGAACTGCGCTTGCGAGATGCCCCCTTGCGCCGCGTCTTCCATGAGTTGGACCGCTTCCTGATCGCGATTCGTCAGTTTCAACAACAGCGCGAGGCGATAACGGGCGTCGGGGAAGTGCGGTTGTAATTCGAGCGCTTGCCGATACGATTGAATAGCCGCTTTCACATTGCCTAATGAGTACTGCACGCTGCCGAGGCTGTAATGGGCATGGGTCATTGCGGGATCGAGCCGGACGGCTTCTTTTAATACGGAGGCTGCAGCGCGCCAGTCCTGTTTCGCCATCAGGATGACGCCGAGTTGCAGATGGGCTTTGGCGTCGTTCGGATTTAATTTGATGGCAACGCGGCATTCGTCGATTGCCGCGTCGAGATCGCCGATCCGATAGAGTCCTTGCGCCAATTTGAGTCGCGCCTCCGAGTGGTCCGGAAACAGTCTGACGTTGCCGCGTAAGTTGGCCAGCATGGTGGCGGCATCTTCCAACTCGCGTGACGTGAATTCAGATGGGTGAGATTCGTCTATCGAAGGCGGAGGAGACTCACTGGGAGGAGCAAAAGGTGTCTGATCGTCAGGAGACTGCGCGAATGACGGATGAACGGGTGGTTGCGAGATGAGAGCCGTGAGCAGGATGGTCACCAGCAGTAATCGACGGCTCATCGAACCCTGTGACCCTCCCTCACGCTATCCGCGTAGTGGACACCATTATAGCACCTGGTGGGGCTATTCAGACCGACTTGCAACAGCGTGATCTTGGTGTAGAGGGGGGCCGGGAGGAGGTTCGCTATCGAAGCTTGGCAATTCCACCGCTGATGCGCCTAATACGCTCCTGAAGCTCTGAGGCCGGTGATTGGACCGGTTCGTGCTGGACTCGCCAAACCGGTTCCAGGGGGGCCGGATCGCTGGCAAGGCGTGGAATCACGTGCCAATGGATATGGGGCAGCTGGTTGCCCAGCAGTTCGTAGTTGATCTTGTTCGCCTCGAAAGTTTCTGCAAGAACCTTTGCGGCCCGGTTCACTTCCTCCATGAGTTGAATCCGCTCGGTCGGCGCGAGGTGAAACAGTTCCGTCGCGTGTCGTTTGAACACGACCACCGTCCAACCGGGGAAAAATTGATCCTCATGGAGATAGGCCATCGAGAGGCCCAGATCGGCAATGAAGTGATCGGTGCGAGGCCAGTGGCCTGAACAGGCCTTGCAGACGGTGGCGCTCATGGCTGGGTTGCTTTTCTCCACTCCTCTTCGGTGATCACACCTTTCTTCAGGAGCAACTGGATCAGCTTGTCCGTTTGATTATGGGGTTGGCCTGGTGTGGTCTGCACTTTGGGCTGTTTAGGTTCAGCCGGAAGCCGTTTTTTCCCGTAGACACGGAAGGCAGGGGTAAAGACGGCCACATAGTCCTTGTTGCGAATGCGGACGGATGCAGGGAGGCTGTCGGTAAGCGGAGCGAGATCGGGGCTATTCCCGGCCGGAATCTGAAAAAAAGGTTTTCCGTCGTCGGTCATCCCATCTTGGTCGAGGACGTCGAATCGAGTGAGAAATGACTCACCTTGCAAATTCTCACGGTCTTCTCCCGCCAGATTCGTGATCTTGTCGAGGACAATGATGAGTGAGTCAGCGATGAGCGGATCGCCCGACAGATTGCGGACGCTGACATTGTAGCGATATTCGCTTGTAAAGTTATCACGGCCCGTGAGCGTGACGATCGCGTTGGCACGTCCGGTGAGATCGGTGAGTTGATCAAGTGGAGCCGCGACCGATTCAGTGGCGACGCCGAGCAGCATGCCGGCGATTATGGTGCCAGCAAGACAACAGGAGCATTTCAATGTTGCATGGGGCATGGTATTCCTCATCTCGGACAAGGGCCATTGGCCGGCCTCACGGAGCATATCAAAGATAGTTGAATTGATCGAGCCCCGAGCCATGGGCCTGCCTTGACACTTCCGTTCGACGAACTATATTCTCCTCGACAATTGTGCTCCCGGCCCTATGACACACACGACAAGTCTCCGCGCTCCGCTCGTGGTTCCCCGAGCATTGGCCACTCAACTCATGCGTTTGTACGACTATCCTCATCCTGTGAAACGTGGTCATGTCATTCGCGGGTACGATCGGGCCCATGCCATCCGGACCGCACGCATGTGCGCGGCCGTGGCGGCATCACTCGGGCACGATGCCGAACGCGTGCGCAACTATCAGATTGCTTGTCTTCTGCATGACCTGGGCCGTGCCGGTCTCGACCGGCCACTCTTCGGCAAGATTTGGTCCTGGGCGAAGGCCCGCGGGATACCAACCAGACCCCGTGAATGGCGAGCTATATATCCGGAAACGACCTATGGCCGCGAAACGGAAGCCTTTCTCAGCTGTTACCGGAAAGATCTGGAGGCCGACGGGGTCGTGATGACGCCCTGGGCGAAGGAACAGGTCGAGATGCGGTTGGGCTACGCGCGCCGGTTGGCCAGGCGGTTGCGATCAGGTCGGACAGCCATCAAGAAGATGGGCGTGCGATGGGAGCCCTGGATGCAGCGGGTGATGCTCTATTACTACTATCCGGAAAAATTGGACGGAGCGAAGCCGTGGGTCAAGCAGCTCGCGGAGATTCTTGTAGCCTGCGAGCAGTTCGAGGCTTACAGCAATCAACGGCGTGGGCGTGATTATTATGTCCGGAAGAAGGAAACGATCGTCGAGGCTTTCGCGTATCTTGAAAAGCTGGAGCAGGAAGGTATTCTCAGCCGCGATGTCATTCGTGCCTTAAAACGCCTCGCTGCCGAGGGCGCCTTCGATGGCATCATTGCGGAAGCGCGTGGACATCGCCTGACGTCGAGCGAGAAGACGTTGCTGCGCCAGATGGAGCATTGAGATGGCTGTGAAGACCGTTCCCTTGCTGGTCGAGATGCGTGGCAGCACGCAGATCGAGAATGTGACCAAAGCGGTGCAGGAGGCGCTGGCCGGTTCGAGGCTGGCGGCCGGCATCGTGACGGTCTTCGTGAAGCATACGACCGCCTCTCTCATGGTGATTGAAGACGAGCCGGGCATCAGAGCCGATACGAAATCCTGGTGGGACCGAACGGTGCCGGCCGATCCGAACTGGCAGCACAACCGGCGCAATCCCGGTGAAGATAACGGGCACAGCCATCTTCGCGGTCAGCTCCAAGGGCCATCGGTCACCATTCCCTTCTCGAACGGTGCAATGCTGTTGGGCACCTGGCAGCAGATCGTCCTCGTCGATTTCGATACTCGCGCCCGCACCCGCGAGCTAATCATTCAAATTCTCGGAGAGTAATTCCATGCAGCGGCGCGTCATGCGGATGCTCATTCACGCCGCAGTGCTGGGCAGTGTGCTGTCATCGAGTGCGCTGGCCTTTCCCGCCGACTGGGGTAAGCCGCTTGGGGCCGCCTACGATGGACCGGAAGGTAAACCGCGCCCGATCACCCCTCCACCTCCGGAGTTGGGATCGGATGAGCAGACCACGATGGCGGTCTTCGAACGGGCCACGAAGTCCGTGGTGTTCATCGCCAATACGGCGATTCAACGTGACATCTTGTCCTTCGACATCATGGAGGTGCCGCGGGGTTCAGGCTCAGGGTTCTTGTGGAACAAACAGGGGCATATCGTCACGAATTTTCATGTCATTTACGGAGCCGATGCCATCAAGGTGACGCTGGCCGACCGCAGCGAGCATCAGGCCAAGCTCGTCGGCGCCGATCCGGACCACGATTTGGCGGTGTTGCAGATTCAGGCCCTCGAGACCGTCCTCGAGCCGCTGGCCGTGGGCACCTCGCATGATTTGAAGGTCGGCCAAAAGGTCTTGGCGATCGGGAATCCGTTCGGACTGGATCATACGTTGACGACCGGTGTCGTAAGCGCTCTGGGGCGGACGATCAGGTCGTTGACGAATCGAACCATCGAGGGTGTGATTCAAACCGATGCGGCCATCAATCCCGGCAACAGCGGCGGACCGTTGCTCGACAGCGCCGGACGTTTGATCGGCGTGAACACGCAAATCGTGAGCCCCAGTGGCGCCTATGCCGGTATTGGATTTGCCG
>DATIFR010000238.1:0-43076 GCA_035455145.1 Nitrospira sp. | reverse complement strand
GAAAGACATCAATCTCTACGTCAACTCACCCGGCGGGAGCGTCACGGCCGGCCTCGGCATCTACGACACGATGCAGTACGTGAAGCCGCCGATCAATACGATCTGCCTGGGCCAGGCTGCCAGCATGGGTGCGCTGCTGTTAACGGCGGGAACCAAAGGCAAACGCTTCGCGTTGCCCAATGCCCGCGTCATGATCCATCAGCCGCTGGGGGGCTTCCAGGGACAGGCGACCGAGATCGACATTCACGCCAAGGAAATTCTGAAGATTCGCGAGCGTCTCAACGAGATCATGGCGAAGCATACGGGCCAGCCGATCGAAAAAATCTCCCATGATACCGAGCGGGACTATTTCATGTCCGGTGAAGAAGCCAAACGGTACGGACTGATCGATGAAGTGATTACGCGGCCCCCGAAACTCCTGAAAGCCGTAGGGGGATCCGAGAGCGGAAAAGACGGGGCCAAGGACAAGTAAGACAGGAGGGCGCATGGCCAAGCAGGAAAAGATGGATCGCCATCTCCGCTGTTCGTTCTGCGGGAAGAGTCGGGACGAGGTCCGCAAGCTGATTGCCGGCCCCACCGTCTATATCTGCGACGAATGCGTCAATCTGTGCAACGACATCATCGCCGAGGATTGGGAAGAAGCGAAGGAGGAAATTTCCTCCAAACTGAAGAAGCCCTCGGAGATCAAACACCATCTTGATCAGTATGTCGTCGGGCAGGAACGGGCCAAGAAGATTCTCTCCGTCGCCGTCCACAACCATTACAAACGTATCTCCGCCAAAGAAAAAGACGTCGACGATGTGGAGCTCCAGAAGGGCAACATTCTCATGGTCGGCCCGACAGGGACCGGGAAGACGCTCCTGGCCCAGACACTGGCGAAGTATCTGGATGTTCCGTTTACGCTCGCTGATGCCACAACTCTCACCGAGGCCGGGTATGTCGGCGAGGATGTTGAGAATATCATCCTCAAGCTCCTTCAGGCCTCGGACTATGACGTCGAACGCGCTGAGCGGGGCATCGTCTATATCGATGAAATCGACAAGATCAGTCGCAAAAGCGACAGCCCTTCGATTACGCGCGACGTATCCGGCGAAGGCGTGCAGCAGGCCCTGCTGAAATTGATTGAAGGTACCGTGGCCAATGTCCCCCCGCAAGGCGGACGCAAACATCCCCATCAAGAGTTTATTCAAGTCAACACGAGCAACATTCTGTTCGTCTGTGGTGGCGCATTCGTCGGATTGGAGCAGATCATCGAACAACGGTTGAATCGCAAGTCGATGGGATTTGGCGCCGAAGTGCGCGGTCGAAGCGACGTCAGATTGGGTGAGCTCTTCGAAAAAGTGCAACCGGAAGACTTTCTCAAGTACGGGCTGATTCCGGAGTTCGTCGGTCGATTGCCAGTGGTCGCCACCTTGGACGAACTGGACGAACGCGCCTTGATCAGGATTCTCACCGAACCGAGAAACGCGTTGACCAAGCAGTACGAAAAACTTCTTTCGTTCGAAAAGGTGAAGCTCAAATTCACCGAAGGAGCGCTGGCAGCCGTCGCCCGGAAAGCCTTCATTCAGAAAACAGGGGCCAGAGGTCTCCGTGCCATTCTCGAAGAAGTCATGTTGGACGTCATGTATGATGCTCCTTCGCAGAAACAGATCAAGGAAGTCCTCATCACTGAAGATGCCATTCTTGGGAAACATCCCCCTATCCGAATCTTTGAACAAGACAAAGACGTCAGGACGGCATAATTCATAAGCAAATCAGATGCTTGCGCTCCCGTTCGTGACGGAGCAGGCCTGACGCCACGTTAGGACGGTTCCCTCCTCGTCGACGTCTCTTTCCAATCAGATCACGCCGGCGCAGTCCTCTGGTGTCCAGCCTCATCATGGTACCGATATCCCCATGACGAGTCTGCGGTTTTTCTCGACAACGAGGAATGCTGCGCTATACTTGCGAAGTGATCATGTAGAGGGAGGACGCGTGAAATATCCTGTGGTTTCGAGTCTCCGGCACAAGGGGAAGACCATCGAACTTGATTCGGCCCGAGAGATCGTCACGCTCATCGGCATCAACGGCGAGCAGCTAGGAAATTTGTCGTGGGACTTCGTGATCGATCAGATTCTCGCATACCGCAAGCCTCCGGCTTCCAGGGAAGCCAGAACAGAACCGCGTGTGACTCTGTCCTTCCGCGTGAAATACAAGACACCCGAGGGCCAACAGTTCGAGAGTCGGGCCGGCGGGATCGGAGGCGGCGGGCTCTTCATCGAAAGTCAGGCCCCGTTGCCGGTCGGGACCAAACTCACAATGGAGTTTTCTCTACCGGAGCGCCCCGACGAATGGCTGCCAGCGAAAGGCGTGGTGGCCTGGGTCTGTCCCAAAGCAGATCAGTACACGTTCAGCCCCGGCATGGGTGTTCGATTTACCGACATTGCCCAGAACATCCGCGATCGAGTGCTCGAATTGGTGAAGACCCTGCAGCAGGTCGGCCAGCCGGCTGCCTGATGACGGTGAACGGTTAACATTGCACCTCACAATCCGCACAGCGAGAATCTGGTCATGAAGTTTTCAGTCGTTACGACGCAGGGCCATGAGGGGAAAACCCTCGAGATCGATACGAATCATGAAGTGATTACCCTTCATGGTTCGGATAGAACATTACTCGGTGCGGTTTCCTGGAAAGAAATCATCGAACGCATCATTACGAGCGATGAAGACACCAGATTCGCGCATGCCCGGGCACACCCGCGAGCTCCGCTTGCCGTCAAGGTCAAATACACGACACCGGAAGGAAAGCAGTTCGACAGTTTGACTGGTGGAATCGGAGGCGGAGGTTTCTTCATCGAAAGCAGCCAGCCGCTGGCACCGGGCACCGAACTCGGGATCGAATTTTCCCTTCCCGACCGCCCGTGGGAAAAACACAAGGCCAAAGCCAAAGTCGCCTGGACCCGTAACAAGCCCGAGCGCTATCTCTTGTTTCCCGGTATGGGAGTCCAATTTACCGACATCGACGACAAGTCCCGCAAAGAACTCGTCGAACTCGTCGCCGCACTCAATCGCTCACGCGTAATGACTTAAGCTCCCCCTCCGCCCAACGACGAACCCCACTCTCGGGATCCTTCGCAACCGTCTGCTCAAGCGCCAACTTGACGTCTCGACCCCCGAATTTCCCCAACTGATAGGCCGCTTCTGCCCGCACCGCAGGTGATGAGTCCTCTGTGAGCCGTTTCCTTATCTCTATGGCCATACTCATTCCACCGGACTCTCCCAATGCCGCAACGGTGCTCTGTCGCACCTCCGCATCCGAATCACGTAAGGCCGACACAAGCACGGAAAGCCAGAGGCTGGCATCGACCTGCCGCAACGCTCGAACCGTCGCGCGCCTGACCTGAGTATCAGGAGCGCTCACCAGGCTCGCGGCAAGCCCCAGTTGATTGGAGGCTGGTTCAATGTCGCCAATGGCCATGGATGCGGCCTCCTTGACCGAATCACTAGGATCTTGCAGTGCCTGGGTGAGTGCGTCGACGACCTCTTGAGTCGCGGGAAGAGCTATCCGGCCCAACGCCTGCACTGCTGCGGCACGGACTGCAGGAGCTGGATCGCTCACTAGTGGCAGGATGAAAATAACAGCCGCCTGATCGCCGATCTTCCCCAACGACTCAGCAGCCGTTCTCCTGATGTCAGCGTTCTCATCTCGTAGCAGGGGCGTGAGAAGCGCCACGGCGTGCTCAGCCGAGCGCGCAGGAACCTCCTGGCCGCAGCCGACCAACCAGAGTAGAATTATGGGAAGAAGGAGATAGACCCACCGCGAAAGAACGGGTGACAAGATTTCACACAAGGACGGATGCTGCCTGAAACGGTGACACCATGTCACGCCGGCTTCTGAGTCTCTTCCTGCACAGCGGGTAATTCCCTGGCAGCCTCGATAGATTGCTGGATTTCCTTCTGCGCTGCATCCATTTCAGCTTGAATCGTACGCATCTCGGGATCGACCGAATTGCGAACATCCGCCACCGCTTGCTTAAATGTGCGGAGGGCATCGCCAAGACCTTCACCTAAACTCTGCATATCGGCAGGTGAGACCCCGCCGCCCGGCTGGGACGCCTTTGCCTTCAATGCTGCCTGCTGGGCCTGCACGCGTGCCACCGCATCCTTGTTGACAATTGCCGAAGGACGTTTGACTTGTGGCTTCTGCTGCGCACTTGGGGGCAACGGTGGATATTGTGCACGCGTCACCGGGCTCGGGGCTGCGGCACGTTCCTCCATGGTCGGAGGTCGCTGGCCTTGATCAGCAGCCAGAACAGGCGCGGCTCCCTGGGCCGCAACTGGACGAGGAGCCTGCGGTTGCGCGGCAATCTTATACATCAAGGCAGCGGTCGTTCCCGGAGTCAGCTCCGGACCCGGTGTGTAAGGAGCTGTGGGTTTGGGGGCCGCAGCGGCGGGAGACGCAGGGGTCGGAGGAGCGGGCTGAGCCTGTTGAATAGGAGCTTGCACTTGAGGAGGCACTGTCTCCACCGCCTCAGCCTGAACCGGCTCAGGCTGTGGGATGTCGTGCACTTCTTTCTTGAAACCCTTCAGGGCTTTACCGACCCCTTCTCCGATTTGAGGGAGCTTTCCCGCGCCGAAGATGATGAGCACGATGACCAGAATGATGATCAGCTCTGAAATCCCCATCGTTCCGAACATGGCCTGGTTCCTTTCCCTGCAACGCAAGGGCCTGGGCGCCCTTAGGGACTCATGATGAACAGCAATCACTCTATAGGTCGGCGCTCGGCACTGTCAAGGAATGGGGGCAGGAACAACTACAAGAGAGGGGAGAGGTCGCTTTGAAGCGGCAAGCCAAAGACCAGCGCGTCACGCTCCGACACAAAGACATCCAATTCGCTCCGGATGCCGAACTCGCCGGGTAAATAGATGCCCGGCTCAATGGAAAAACAGGTATGAGGCATCAGCCGTCTGGTGTCATGGGTTTCGAGACCGTCGATATTGGCCCCATTGCCATGAACCTCTTCACCGATGGAGTGGCCGGTACGATGGAGGAACTGATCACCATAGCCAGCTGCCCGGATCACGTCACGACAAGCTGCATCGACCTCGTAGCCAAACGGGCGATGTCCCGCCCTCACTTGCGCCTGCACAAAATTTAGCGCCGCGTCCCGTCCCTGGCGGACGAGATCGAAAATCTGCCGATGCCTCGCCGGAACCTGGCGGCCGGCATAGGCAGTCCAGGTAATGTCCGCATAGACAGAGCCCGCAGCCGCTTGTTTCGCCCAGAGATCGATTAAGACGAGGTCGTCACACCTGATCTCAGCGGACCCGGTCGCCTTGGGACCATAATGGGGATCCGCACTATGTTCATTCACCGCGGTAATTGGCGCGCTGGATGTGACCATGCCGGCCTCGTGGATGCGCTTCAGAATGAATTCCTGCAACCCATACTCCGTAAGTCCGCGGCTCTTCGTCACCGCGTCACGAACGTGCCCAAACGCCTCGTCGACAATTCGACGCAGGGCTGCGGCAGCATATTGATGTGACTCCAGCTGTCGATCGGTCCAGACAGCCTCGAAGGTTTGAATCAGGTCTGCGGAACTGACAACCTCGACCCCGCAACCTCTGACCAACTCGATCGTGCCGGCATCCACACGGGAGACGTAGGGAACGGCGTTCAAGGGGGAATACTGCATGGCAATCCGATGACTGCCATTCAAGAGCCCGGCGAGTAGCTGCCGTTGTTGCTCCCAGGACACATAGAGATCCGTCTCGCCGGGCAGCCCATCCAACACGTGAGGCTCGATCCTATGCAGGAGTTTCCGTGGAGTGCCCTCGGAAGGAATCCAGTAGTACCAGCGCCTGGTGACATGCATCGCCGGATCGAGGAGCAACACCCGATAGCTCAAGGGATCGCTGCCGCGAAAATCGTAAAAGAGCCATCCATCGATCGTACCCTCCTCGCGCATTGTCCGCTGGATGGCAGCGACTCTCTCCGGCTGTATGGTGGTCATGATGATCGGCATCTTATCGTTGCCCTGCCAACGCGTCAACGAAGGGCACGCTTCGCGCGCATCGACATGGTACAATGCGCGCCATGTCGACGGATTCTTCTCCTGAATCGGCTCAGTTTCGCGTGACCCTGTTTGTGGGGCCTCAACCGGTGGAGGGGAAACCCTTCACCTACTCCACAGTATTTAACGTCAAGAAACGAAGCTGGAAGGGAGGGGTCCAGGTTGAGGTCGAGATCAATCAGCCTCAGATAGATGCCATCATCTCCGCAATCGGATTCCCTCACTGGCTCAGCGATATTCTTCTGACAGTCCCTCTGGAAGATCGCCCATCCTATAGGGACAGAGGGCAGGAACTTTTCATCCAAGCTATCTGCTGGTGTAAATTGGATCTGCTGTTGCAATCCGGCCTCACACAGGACAACCAATGTCTCACAGCCGACAGATTCGTAGAGGAATTGAGAACGAGCGTGACAACAAGACAAGAATTCATCACGTCGTATGTTGCGACTGAACTCGATCTCTTGCCGAACGATCAGACCCTCTCGCCATGAACCGCCTCACGCGGCAGGGGGTTTGCATTCAGAGGTGAATTTGTTATAACCCCTATGATCCCAAATCGTGAGCAAGCGCTCCGTTGCCACCAGATGCCGCTCAGCTCGCTCTGTTGAGGAAGGAGGATTACCCGTGAATTCTTACGCGTTTTTATCCAGAACTGCCGCGACAGCCCTCTTCAAGTTGGTCGCGCTCACCATCATTCTCACTCTAGGCACGGTGACGATGGCTCCCTCGGCCTGGAGCCAGGACGCCGCGCCAGCCTCCACCGGTGACGGCAGCGAAGGCGGCTCGGCATCCAGCGCGGGCATGCAGGCAGCCGCTGGCCTGTCCACTCTTATTTATCTCCCACTCAAAGCGGCCTTCGCTATCTGTGGAGGGATCGTGGGGGGCCTGACCTATGCCTTTACCGCAGGCAATGAGAATGCGGCTAAAAGTGTCTGGACGACCAGCATGTACGGCACCTACATCATTACCCCCGATCACCTACGGGGCGACAAGCCCATCCGCTTCCTCGGCGTCCCCGAATCAGAGGCCCCCGCCCCGGCACCGTCTCCGACGATGGAGCCTGTGCGCTAAGCAATGAAACCGCTCATCGGCGTGACGCCAGATTTTAACGCCGGTGACCGAAAAGAATGGGGTGGGCGAGAGCCCACCTACTTCCTGCGCGCCCGCTATGTTCGCGCGATCGAAGAATTGGGGGGGATCCCTATCGTCCTCCCGCTCGTCGCAGACCTCAGCGCCAGACGCTGCCTCCTGGGAAGCATCGATGGGCTGTTGCTGACCGGGAGTGGTCCTGATCTGGCACCTGAACTGTACGGTGAACGGCAACGCTATAAATTCCGCGTCATGAACCAGCAGCGCACGACGTTTGAATTGGAGATGGCGCAGCTAGCCCGAGCAGCCGATCTTCCTGTGCTCGGAATCTGCGGAGGAATGCAAGCCATGAATGTCGCATTCGGCGGTAGCCTCTATCAGGATATCCCCTCACAGATTTCCAAGCCTCTCCAACATCGACAACCGAGTCCTGCCACGACGCTCAGCCATTCAGTCACCGTCGCAAGGGGCAGTTTGCTCCGTAAGGTCGTCCGCGCTGCCACGATGCGCGTCAATAGCTCACACCATCAGTCCGTAAAGAACGTCGCGCCTTCCTTGATTGCCAGCGCGGTTGCCCCGGACGGAATCGTGGAAGCCATTGAATCGCCGACGCAGCGCTTTTTTCTAGGTATCCAGTGGCACCCTGAGTTTCTCTTTGAGCGATACCGCCTGCACCGGCAGCTCTTCGAGGCGTTCCTTCGCGCCGCCCGCCGTCGACCTTCCTCGCGATGATGCCGTCTTGCGTGCAAGCCAGGGGCGGCCTGCAAGCCCCTGCTATACTTGATGAGATATGGAACGTGACGCGCTTAGCCCCTCAGCAGTCGCCCCTCCCGCTATCGGGGGAAGCTCAGTGATCAGCCGCCTGTTCAGAACAAAACCCATCGAGCAGATTCTCTCCGATGCCGATCATCCCACCCATCGACTCAAGAAAACGCTTACGGCCTGGGACCTCACATGCCTCGGAATCGGCGCCATTATCGGCACCGGCATCTTCGTATTGATCGGCACCGCCATTGTCGGCGATACCCATCGACCAGGCGCCGGGCCCGGCATCGTTCTCTCCTTCATTTTGTCGGGGTTGACCTGCGCGCTGGCCGCGCTCTGTTATGCAGAAATGTCCGCGATGATTCCTGTCGCCGGCAGTGCCTACACCTTTTCCTATGCCACGCTGGGCGAAATGCTCGCCTGGCTGACCGGATGGAATCTCATCCTTGAATACGGCGTCGCCTGCGTTGCCGTGGCGATCGGCTGGTCCGGCTACTTTAACAATCTCCTCACACTTGCCGGCCTCGAATTGCCCCATTGGGCCACCCATCCACCTGGCGGATCTGATGGAGGGATCGCCAATATCCCGGCCGCAATTATCGTTTTGCTCGTGACAGTCATCCTCGTGGTGGGAATCAAGGAAAGCGCACGCGCAACCGGGATCGTTGTCGTCATCAAGCTCGCGGTGATCCTCTTTTTCATCGGCATTGGAAGCACCTCCGTGAACCCGGACAATTGGACTCCGTTCATGCCGCAGGGTTTCGCCGGAGTGGGAGCGGCGGCGGCGATTGTGTTCTTCGCCTATATCGGATTTGATGCCGTCTCGACCGCTGCAGAAGAAGCCAAAAATCCCAAACGGGATGTTCCCATCGGGATCATCGGTTCGCTGACCGTCTGTACCATCTTATATATTGCCGTCGCAGCCGTGCTGACGGGATTGATTCCTTCTTCGCAAATCGATATTCATGCGCCGGTGGCAGAAGCGCTCCGGCTGGCGGGATTCAAGTGGGGAGCGGCAGTGATCGCGATCGGCGCAGTGGCCGGCATCACCAGTGTGCTGGTCGTGATGATGCTGGGTCAGATCCGCGTCTTCTTTGCCATGTCGCGAGACCGTCTGCTGGGTCCCTGGCTGTCGCTGGTCCACCCGCGGTTCGGCACACCGCATCGGGCAACCATTCTCACCGGTATCGCGGTTGCCACCCTGGCTGCGCTCATTCCGATCGGTGAAGCTGCTGATATGACGAACATCGGGACGTTCTTCGCCTTCGTCTTGGTCTGCATCAGCGTAATCATACTCCGGTACACCAAGCCCGACCATCCAAGACCGTTCCGGCTTCCATTCATGCCGATTGTCCCGATTCTGGGAACGCTGGCCTGTCTCGGTCTCATGTGGCAACTTCCTCAGCTGACCTGGATGAGATTCGGAATTTGGACGGTTATCGGCATAGCCGTCTACTTAGGCTACGGTCTCAAACACAGTAGGCTGGCTGGACAATCTCCAGATGCCAGCCTCGCCGCTCGACCTCTCCGATAATAATTGGGATGCTAGCTGGACTCGCCCGTAGGTTTCGCCGGAGGACCGGGTGTGGGAGCTGCAGTGGTTTGAGCAGGAGCTGATCCTGGTGCTGGCGAAGCGGCTGGTTGCCCTGCCGACCCCGCCGCAGTCGAGGTTGCCGGCTTGGGGGCAGCGGGGGGCTTGGGGGGAGCAGGCTTCTCCGGCTTGACGCCCCCTTCCCAAGAAGGACCGGAATACATATCGGCCGATAGCCCCTTGGCCTTCCACTTGTCCTCGAAATCCGCAGCGGCCTTATTTGGCGTTTCACCCGTTCCCACCACATCGTTCCAGGGATAGACCTTCGGGCCGATCTGGCAGCTGGTGTCAGAGCGCTTCAAGTACAACGCGATGGGATTGCCTCTGTAGGGGCCGAGATAGATATGAACACAGCCGACGTATTCGAGCAAATTCGCCATGCCGATCTCCAGGGAGAGGCATGATGCCATAAGAGGGAACGGGAGGGCAAGGAGTCGGCTCCCCTTCTTCATCTCCAAGAGCTTGAACTCGAAAGGAGGACAGCTACGGGGAGACGGCAGGAGACTCCGCAGGGCGTTTACGGACCAGGAAGACCCCCACCACGAGGACCATGATCACCGTAACATTCAAACCGACGTCCATGAGGTATTGGTAGAATTGCGTCTCGGTCATGCTCGGCAGGTGGGACAGTTCGGCGCTGGCTGTGAGGACTCGTCTCGTACAGGCAATGATACCGACAGCAAGATAGGGCTCCAGGTCGAGGATTTCCGTCTGCAGAAACCTTATGACGGTTCGGAACAACTCGAGCAAGATGATGACCAGCAGCAAGTCATTTAACAGTTTAAGGCCGGATGGCAGGAGTCCCGCCTGGCCTGCCTTGGTCGCGAAGACGTACCAGGCCTGAGCGAAGATGACCATTCCCAGGACCAACAGGCTAAATCCAGCGGTGAGGTATCCGAGACGATCGAGCCATTCCATGACGCCGCACCAACGTTTCATGAGCTCTCTTCGGTGCTCCATCATTCCTCCAACCAAGGCCTTCAGGCTGTTCCCGCAGGCCCTGTCACGTCTGGTTCAGATCCCCGCATCTTGCCATATTGAAGCTCTCGCATCGAACTGGCGGTCAGCGAATGCCCGCAGCAGCGGATTTCTTTGAACCCGGCCCCGCCGTCCATGATCATCACGCGGAGGCCGCAGGAGTCCGGATAGAGTTTCTTTTCGTCGAGTATGACGGCCGGCGGCAGTTGTCCCTTTCTCCGCCCGCTGTGTGAGCCCATCTCGTTCACGACATCCTCTTCCGTCAAATCGTGATCGCAGCAGATGATCTTTTCGAATCCCTCACCGCCACCCATTACCTTCACGACCAAACCGCAGGCATGCGGATGCCGCTTTCGTTCGTCGATGAGATCGCCTTTTTTCACACCCACGTTCGCTCCCGTCAACGGTTCAACAGGAAAGACTCACAAGCGGCTGAACGCCCCGACCTTCTCCAGTCTCGACTTGGCCTGCTGCATGCTCTGTAACAACGCCTGATGGCTGCGACAGCCCACGACCAGCTTCGCATCAGAGATGACAGCCGGCTTATAGGGCAAGAGGAACCGCTGCTTCACCCGTTGGATTCGGGCCACTGATTGATTCAAGCGTTCCATGGAGATCGTTCCCGAGGCTACCGCTTGCTCAATCGCCTCGAACGCGGACACCTCGCGTTCGCGCTCTTTGCAAATCAACAACACATCGCAGCCGGCGAGAATCGCGCGAACCGCCGCGTCACCGACGCCGTAGTGGTCCACAATGGCATGCATCTCAAGGTCATCGGTCAGCACCACGCCGTCGTACTGAAGGTCTTCGCGCAACAGGTTCGTAATGACGGTGGGGGACAGAGTCGCCGGCAGTTGATCATCCAGAGCCTTGTACAGGACATGGGCCGTCATCATGGTTGCAATCCCCGCCGTCACCGCGCGACGGAACGGCGGCAACTCGATGACTTCTAGCCGGTCACGCGAGGCCTCAACGACCGGAAGCTCTTTGTGGGAATCGGCGTTGGTATCGCCATGACCGGGAAAATGCTTTCCACAGGCGACGACCTTATTGTCTTGAAGTGCCGCGGCTGTGACCAATGCCATCTCGCTGACGACATCAGGAGTTGACCCGAACGCCCGATCGCCGATCACCGGATTGTCGGGATTGCTGTTCACATCGAGCACCGGAGCCATGTTCATGTTGACCCCGACCGCCTTCAGTTCTTTTGCGATCGTCGCCGCTGCCGCGTAGGCGAGTTCGCTCGAATTGCAGCGTCCCAACAGCTCGCACGGCGGGAAGATGGTAAAGCCCCTGGGCAAGCGAGAGACACGCCCCCCTTCCTGATCGATCGAGATCAGCAGCGGCGATCGAGGACTGCATCGTTGGAGGTCGTTGGTCAATTCGACGATCTGCCTGACGGATTCCAGATTGCGTGAAAAGAGAATCACCCCGCCCGGTTTGTACTCTTTGATGAAGGAGACCAGTTCGGGCGTCACGGACGTGCCCATGAAACCGATCATGAACAGCTGGCCAATTTTCTCGCGCGAGGTCAACTCAATCCGCGCCACGTCACAGGCTCCGATCGATCAAGTACTGGATAAGCAAACGCGTCCCGATGCCGGTCGGTCCCTTGGGAATGTAGGCCCGCTCCCGCTCGCTCCAATCGGTGCTGGCGATGTCCAGATGGACCCAGGAACAGTCACCCGTAAACTTGCTGAGGAAGAGCGCGGCCGTAATCATTCCGCCGCCACGACCGCCGATGTTGCGCATATCGGCGACGTCGCTGCGTAACTGCTCGAAATATTCATCCCAGAGCGGCATTTCCCAGACCCGTTCACCGGCTTTCAGTCCGGATTTGCGCACCTGTTCCTTCAGCTTCTGGTCAGTCCCGAACATGCCGATGGCGAACTGGCCCAGCGCCACGACGCAGGCACCGGTCAGCGTGGCGATGTCCACAAGAGCAGCAGGATTGTAGCGTTGCGCATAGGCCAAGGCGTCAGCCAGGATCAGCCGGCCCTCCGCATCGGTATTTTGGACTTCCACAGTCTTCCCTGAAAGGGTCTTGACGATATCGCCCGGTTTCATCGCCCGTCCGCCGGGCATATTCTCCGCCACCGGCAGAATACTGATGAGACGGAGGGGAAGCTTGAGCCTGGCCGCCGCCCTGATCGAGGCCAGCACTTCGGCGCCGCCCGTCATGTCCGCTTTCATATGCTCCATATTCTCGGCCGGCTTGAGGGAGATTCCTCCCGTGTCAAACGTGATCGTCTTGCCGACGAGCACGACTGGACGTTCGTCTTTTTTCTTCGCCCCGTTGTACTCGAGGATGATGAACTTCGGCGGCTCGTGACTGCCGCGTGCCACACCCAATAAGGCACCCATCCCAAGCTGCTCCATCTCTTTTTGCTCGAGAATCTTGAGCGTGAGCGCTTCGCTCTTCGCAATCGACTTGGCTTCATTGGCGATACGGACCGGCGTCATGACGTTCGAAGGATGATTGCAGAGATCCCTCACAAACACCGTCGCTTCGGCTGTCGCCACCCCGCGGCGAATTCCCTCCGCCAATTGACGAACCTGGTTCTTGTGCTGAGCCAGGAGCGTCATCTGTCCCACGTCTTTCCCCACGCTGTCATCAGTGGTGCGATAGGTGGTGAACTGGTACCCGCCCAGGATCGCTCCCTCAGTCATCGCCTGTGCCACCTCAACGGGCGAGTACCCCTTCGGAATCACGACTGGCACAGCAACAGTAAACGAGTCCACCTTCGCTTGGCGCACGCGTTTGGCCGCTTGCCCCAGCGCCTGCCTGATCACATCAAGCGTGAGATCTTTTTTCTTCCCGAGTCCGATCAAAAGGAGTCGCCTGGCCGGCACTTTGCCCTGCGTATGGAACAGCAGGGATTCATTCGCCTTGCCTTCGAATTCTTTCGTCTGTACGAGCTCTCGGACGGACCCGCCCAGTAGCTTGTCGATCACTGCCGCGTCCTGCTTATTGAGGCCTTCCCCCTCATAATGGGTTAAGGCCAACACCTCGGCCGATTGTCCCTCTGCACGCCCAACCTTCAGATCAACCTGCATGATGTTCATTCATGTCTCCTTCGTGCTCGTCGATCGCCGTTCCCGAAACGTCACCGTGGACGGTCCTGTTCCGTTCTTGTCTTTCATCCCGCTAGACACCGCGCATGTCGGGCGCCCAAATAAACTTGTGGATTTGCAGCTGAAATCGAACCGGCAGACGATCCGCCAACACCCACTCGGCCAACTGTCGAGGTTCAAGACGTCCGAACACAGGGCTGAACAGCACCACACAACGCTCAGTCAACTGATATCGACTCATGATCTCGCGGGCCCAGTCATAGTCCTGTCGATCCGCCAGCACAAACTTGGCCTCGTCTTTCATGGTCAGCTTGCCGAGATTCGGCCAATACATTCGATCTGTCATTCCGCTCCCGGGACATTTCACATCAAGAATCACATGAGCACGCTGATCCACCACGGCGATATCCATCGCCCCGCTCGTCTCGATCAGCACCGTATAACCCGCATCGCACAGCTTGGTCACAAGGGCAAAGGCTTCCGGCTGTGCCAACGGTTCGCCGCCCGTGATCTCGACCAATCGGCAGCCGAACGAACCGACTCGTTCCAGCACCTCGTCCACCGAGCATTCTTGCCCGCCATAGAAGGCGTATTCTGTATCGCACCAGGTGCATCGGAGCGGACAGCCGGTCAGCCGTACGAACACACAGGGCTGCCCGATGTAACTCGATTCCCCTTGGATGCTATGGAAGATTTCGGTTATGCGCATGGCGTGGGTTTCAGCTGATCATACACTTCATACACTCGTTAAGCGTGGCGGCGGCTACCGCCACTGCTGTATCGGCCAGCCCTTTCGCTTGGCGATGCGGGCCATGCCGCGGATCGGGTTCACCACCGTTGGATTTCCCACACATTCAAGAATCTCCCGATCACCAGGACTGTCGCCGTAGGCAAAACAGGTTCGTAGATCGAGGTCGAGTTCGGAGGCCAGTTGCTGAATCAGTCGGCGCTTTCCTTCGCCGTATGGGAGGGGAGAACTGAGTTGCCCCGTATAGAGGCCGTGACGCGCTTCGAGCGTCACCGCGATGCACCGATCGACCCGCAACGCGCTGGCAATCGGCTCGATCAGAAAATCGAGCGAACCGGTGATCAGAATGATGACGTGTCCGGCCTGGCGGTGTTCTTCCATCCTCCTCAATCCGTCGGCGGCCACGACCGGACAGAGCTCCTCCCGACAGAATTCCTCTCCCAACGGTTCAATCACTTGGACCGGTTTGCCGGCGAGATAGACTTTGCGTTCGCGAAGCGGCTGAAGGGACAGCGGCGGCACCTGCCTGAGAAGCCACCAGGCACTCTCGCGTAATTCGGGCCAGCCGACGACCCCGCGTCGCCAGAGCGTTCTGAAAAAGCGCACTTCGCTGGCTTCGCCCGGCAACAGCGTATTGTCGACGTCAAAAAATGCCGCGACTCGTGTCTCAGTGCAAGGTAGGGCCAGCGCTTTCGTTGGAATCATGTGCAGATCGTCCAGCGGTTACTTGGCATGGAGGTGAACGGAGCCGATTCACGATGTGAGGGGCCGATTCTACCGAACGTGCGCTCGATTGACAAGAATTTTGGCCTACTTCTATAATGCCGCTCCCTCATTCTTGACCATGATGGACCATGCCGAAGTGGTGGAATGGCAGACACGCACGTTTGAGGGGCGTGTGGCGCAAGCCGTGCGGGTTCAAGTCCCGCCTTCGGCACCAACATTCATGTGCTCGACCAGGAACTCGCCGGTAGGGCTCCTTGCCGTTGAGAGCAGGCTTTCTGACGGAGCGTCTCTCCTCGCACTCGCCGCGGGACTCTTCTTATCCTTACCGCTTCCGATCGGGACCTCTACATTCTGCCTGTACGATTTCTCCGTGACGTTAGCCCATGATATCCGGTAAACCCGCCCCCATACGGCTGCTGTTGGTCGACGACCATGAAGTGGTCCGTGTCGGACTTCGCACTGTCTTGCACAACAATCAGGGCATCACCATCGTCGGAGAAGCCGGTAGCAAGGCACAAGCGGCCAAGGAAGCCAAGCGGCTTTATCCGGACGTGATCTTGATGGACGTCCGTCTTCCCGACGGTTCCGGAGTCGAAGCGTGCAGGGAAATTCTGGCAGACCATCCCAATTCACGGGTCATCTTTCTGACATCCTATACCGACGATGACTCTGTCCTTGCCGCCGTGCTGGCCGGTGCATCAGGCTATGTCCTCAAGGAGATCGATTCCGCCGCGCTGATTCGCGCCATTCGGACTGTAGCATCCGGTCGGTCGATTCTCGATCCCACGGTCACCCAGCGGGCACTCGAATGGATCAAGGCCGTCCCGACCACCGATGGCCCCGTCCGGACTTCTTCGCTCTCTCCTCAGGAGGAAAAGGTCCTGGCCTTGGTCGCCGAAGGTTTGACTAACAAGGAAATCGCGACATCCCTTAAATTGAGTGACAAGACCGTCAAGAATTACCTGGCAAATATGTTTCAGAAGTTGCATATCTCGCGACGCGCGCAAGCTGCTGCGTTCTTTGCAAAAAGGCAGGCGTAAGAACCTGCATTGCCCTTCTTCCAACATGCGGAAGTAACGATACCTGTTATCTGTTCGGCGTATCCCAAATCCTTGACATGTTGCCCGCGCCGCAGCGAGATGTTAGAGTCGTTGAGGGGAGCTTGATCGACAGAAAAAGCTCGATGTTTTGGTGCGATACTTTTCCCAGTTTAAGGTCATGACCGAAACCGAGGGATGCTATGCCGTCGGTCCTTGTTGTAGACGATGAAGACCAAGTTCGGCAGCTAATTCGAACCACGTTCGAGGAATCTGGCTATCAGGTCTTGGAGGCAAGCAGTGGAACAGCGGCACTTGAACAATACCGACTGACCCCGACGGACCTCGTGGTCATAGATATTATCATGCCAGATCAGGACGGACTGGAAAGCATTTCAACGATTCGACATGAGTCGCCCAAAGTCAAGATCATTGCCATGACGGGCAGTAACGACATGATCGGTATTCTTGGCATCCTTGATGTTGCAAAAATGTTGGGTGCACATCGTGTTCTTCATAAGCCATTTGAAATGAAGGATCTCCTCGAGGCAGCGAAATCCATTTTGCAAGCATAACTGCCTCCCTTCATTTATGCCCCACTGCATGATTCCCTTGACAATTCCCATCCGCTTTCTACTGAGTAATTCTGTGGAACCCTAGTAGCAGAAAGTGTTCTTTCATGGTTGCAACCTGGCCCTCTCGACTCAACGCGGGATTGGGCAGCCTCGTCGTCACGGTCGGGGCATGGCTGGCATGGGATCAGCTCTCGATTCCAGGTGCAGGCCTTGTCATGGCATCCGTCGCAGCTTTTCTCCTCTGGCGCGGCCACACGACCGGATTAGTGTGGGCCTGGTCTACCCTCTTGCTGGGCGTAGAATGCTTCGCCTGGCCTATCATCACGATGGTTCGAATTCAGTCGGCCGCTGCTCAACCGTCCGATGAGCAAATGGCCACCATTCTCTCCGCCGTCCTCATGGGACTGTTTTCAGCCGTGTTCTGGATTGCCTTCTCGTACGGTTTGTTCAAACGGGCTGGGGGAGAACAGTCCGTTTCCTCACCGGAATTGCCAGGAAAGTCTTCAAGGCAATCCCCGCCGACGGCTCCAATTCATCCGCGCAAGAAGCGCTGACTGTCACCACATTTCCAAGGGATCAACGTCGACGTCAAACTTTACGAGCCGCGAGGGATAGGTCTGTTCAAGTTCCTCCACCGTCCTGCGCACCGCTCGAACTGCGGCATCGCGCGCACGGGACTTGATCAAGATTTGCCGACGATATCGCCCCCGGAGTTTCGGCACAGGCGATGGCACCGGCCCCAAGATTGTCAGACTTTCGGCCTGCTCCGTCGCCTTGTCCTCACCGGAGGCCTGCTGCGCCGCCTTTCCGTTCACGCCAGGTAGACGCAGGCGAGTAACCCATGCCAATGCGGCCTCCTGGACGATTTTCTCCTGACTCCCGGATATGTGAAGCACGATCAAGTGGACGGCCGGCGGATAGCCGAGAGTCGTCCGGTGAGTCAGTTCCTCGGCTCTGAAAATCGTTTCGTCCTGCTGAGCGACCGCCTGAATAGCATGGTGGGAGGGTAGATAGGATTGGATGATCACTCGGCCTCCGCTTGAGGATGGATGGGCAAGGCCTACGGCATCGGCTAACAAGTGATAGGTGCGTTCCGCTGCGCGAAAGTCCGGAAGGTTCAGCCCCGCGTCCGCCTGAACGACACCGACAACCCCGACGGGCGGCACCACATCATCTCGCAAGAGCAACTGTGTTCCAACAAGAATGTCCCACTGTCTTTGTTGAACGCGGTCCCAGAGCGCGGCAGCCTGTTTCGGTTTATGCATCGTCTCTCCATCAATCCGCAAGACCGCTGCCTGCGGAAATAACCGTTTCACGTCTTCTTCCACCCGTTCCGTTCCTTCTCCGATCAACCGCAGCCGAGGGCCTGCACAGGACGGACAGAGGTCGGGAATCGATGCAGTCATTCCGCAATAGGGACAGAGCAGCGAACCCTTCTGTCGATAGTAGGCGATGGCGACACGACAAGCAGGGCAGCGAGGTGCCTGGCCGCAATCTCGACAGATCAGCGCACCGGCATAGCCTTTTCGATTGAGAAACAACAGCACTCCTGCCCGTCTGGCAAGCGCCTCGCGCGTCGCGTCAATCAGCAAGGGACTCAGGATCATCGCGCGATCCTGACCACGCAGATCCACCACCTCAATCCTAGGACTCTCGTCTCGCTGCAAGGGGATCCGGAGCAGACGTGACCCTTCTTCGACACCCGCAAGCGTCTCCAGGGAGAGATGCGCGGAGCCTACAACAAGGAGGGCTTCGGCCTCCTGGGCTCGAAACCACGCGACTTCCCGCGCATGGAATCGGGGCTCCTGCGGTTCTTTGAGTGCAGGATCCTCATCCCGTTCGATCCAGACCAGGCCGAGCGAAGAAAGCGGCAGGAAGACGGCCGACCTGGTCCCAACCACGACGTGGATGCGCTGCTCTCGAATCTGTCGCCACACGTCAGCCTTTTGATACTCCGATAAGCCACTGTGAAGGCAGGCCGTGACCACTGAATCGTGTTCCGAGAGGGCGGTGGTGAGGGATTCCGCTCGCTCCGCTTCACCGACAATCACGAGTACCATACGTCCAATGCGGACAGTTCGTCTGATGCCTTCACGAAGCAAGGCAAGCCGCTGGGGAGCCGGAGCTTGTATCAGAAGCTGTGACGCCCGGCGCCGCTCGATAGCCTGAACAATTCGATCCTCCCAATCTTTTGGGTAACGCGAGTCCATTTTCGTCGGGCGAATATCGGCGCCATACAAGTCGCGGTCCGACTGGGTTGCGATACACGAGCGAAGTTGGTTGCGAGGTTGCGCGGGCTCCTGGATCTCCTGAATCCATCCTTGTTCGACGAGCGATTCCAGCAGCGCAGCTTCACCTCGATCTTTGCTTTTGCGAAGCGTAGCTTCTTTGATGCCGAGGGGTCTCTTCTTCAACCGCTGGAGAAGTATGCGCTCATCTGACATGGCAATGGTCTTGGCTGCAAGCGCGTCACGGCCCTTTTGAGTCAAGAGAAAGCGGCCACCGGCCGCCCCTACAACCCCGCTAGGAGGCATGACCAGCCTGAGACACTGGCCCCATGGAGCTACATAGGACTCCGCCACCCGTTTCGCGAGTTGAAGAAGATCGGGAGGGACTTCGGTTGCCTGGCCGTTGGTCGCGAGAGTTCGGATCTCTTTGAGCTGTTCCGGAGCGAGGGTCGGGGGTGGTACTCCGGTCAACGAGATCACTGCTCCTTGAATCACCGAACGGCCAAACGGTACAAGGACCAAGTGCCCGACATGGAGAACTGTTTTCAAAGGAATAGGAACGCGATACGTAAATGGGCCGGCCAGGTGGCGCGGGACGATGACGTCCGCAAAAAGTGGATCAGATTCCCTGTCGGAGGATGCCAAGTGGTTCACAGACATGCGGCATTCTAGCAGTAGGGGAAAAGGGGGAACAACGGAGGGACGAACGCGACTGGCAAGAAGCGTCTTGCGGTGGAGCGTCCATGGCCGGCCACGGAACTCCACCGCTTGACACGAGACGGCGCTTACTTTTCGGAAGGAGCGATGGGCTGATCCATTAGCTTTGCCGGCGTAGATTGATCGCCAACCGCAGGATTCGCATCCGGAACCGAACTCGCCGGAACCGCCTCCGAATTATCCACCTTGGCCGAATCAGCCGGCGCCACATTCACTGTAGCAGGAGCTGACGCATTCTGATTATCGGGCTCCGCGCCGGCGACCCCATAGCCGCTCTCGACGGCTTCAGTTGGCTTCATCGCCTGCTCGGAAGGGGCCTTGGCCGACTCAGGCGAATAGAGCACGATATCGACTCGGCGGTTCTTCTGGCGGCCGGTTTCCGTGGCATTACTCACCACCGGTCTGCTGTCGCCATAGCCGATCGACGATATTCTGGCCGAGTCGATACCGCCTTTCTCGACGAGATAGCGCAGTACGCCCCCGGCACGGGCCTTGGAGAGATCCCAGTTTGTCGGATAGATCGACTTCAGGGACGGACCGATCTCCATGTTGTCTGCATGGCCTTCGACCCGAATCAACTGCTCTGGCGGCGCGGCCTTTAGCTGTTCGATCAGTTGGTCCAGAACTTGATACCCTTCGGGTTTGATCCTGGCGTCACCTGAATCATAGCGCAACTGTTTGATGAGGTCGCTCAGGCTATAACGAGTCTCACGGGCGGCATTTTGAGCTTGATTCGGGGACTCGTTGAGCGATTGTCTGCCCGGCTGCGAAACGGGAGTCGGAGCTGGCTCTCCTGTCTGCACTCTCGACCGGAACCGATCGCCTTTCATAATGCGGGAAGTTGATTTCGTGACCACAGCCGCGGCAGTACGCGGTTCGGTCGATAGAATTCTCACTTCGCCGACTTTGCGGGGCGGAAGTCCCCCTCCGGTGCGAACGACGTCCATTCTGTCGCCGGTTTTCAGCCCATCTTCGGAACCCCTGTCGAGATACACAAAATTATGCTGCGCCACCAAGGTCATTCCCATATCGGCCTGAATCTCGACGACCATTCCCATCACATCATCGGAAACGGGAGCGGAGCTTGAGTCACCTTCCGTCGGCAGCGAGAACTTCATAACCGGGTCACCAGGTGCAACAGATCCATAAGAGCGAATCGCTTGGACCGTTGTTAACTCTTTGTCCACATCGACAACTTGGACGATGGCAAGTCGAATGACCAGATACCCCATGTACCGGCCATTCCCAGGATGGAATACTTTGCGTGCCCGCTTGAACACCGTGTAAATATCGCCCACCGCCGCATCACCGGGGTTCTTGAGCTTGAGATAAAAGACATCGTTTTGCCCGAGTCTCATTCGATTCCCGACGGTCTGATTGTCCCCCGTAATGACGTTCACCACGCCAACCTGCGGCGTCGATTGTTGAATGGATCCGGCAGCAAAGGAACGTGCCGCCTCGCCAAAACGAACGCTCTCGGGATCCTCCGCCCAGGCGGCTTGCAGGCCGGAAAGGCCCAAAATTACACACAACAAACATCCGGTGAACTTCGAGGCGTAAATGATCATGGTGGCCGTCCTTCTTGTTGAGGCAAATGTTCCTGAGAAAACCATAGCAAATAGTCCCATATTGTCAAGAATATTGCGGTCTTGCCTCTCTTGACCCCCATAGGGTCCAGTGTTAAGGTGCAACTGCCCGATTAAGCTCTTTTCCCAGCGATCATCAGCAGCGGTCCCATGCCTACACCTTCAAAGAAACCGCAAGATTCGAATCGCCCGCGCCTCGAAACTCAGATTCACAGGCGTAAGAAGGCCAAGGTATTCTCACCCCTGTTGTCCGAATGGGATCGCACCGATCAGGACGCTCCCGTGCACCTCAGAATGGACGAATCCCTGATGGCTTCCAAACCTATTCCATCCGCTCCCAAGTAGTCTGCATTCCGCATTGGGTGCCCAGATACTCCGGCGATAAGAAGCAGCAGGATCCTGCTTGTTTTGGGTGCTGACGTCACCCCTAGGACTTTCGGGTCTAGAGGCGTAGGTCCTTTGTACGCTTGCTATCACGGCAAGCCAGCGTCTAAGATCCCGCTCTCCTTTGCAACTCAAGGTGTTGAAAGGTCATTTCCATGAGCGGTCTCGAGTTACTCCTTGAGTATTTGACCAGGTATTTTCCGATTCTCCTATTCATTTTCGTGGCGTTGGCCTTCGGCGTCGTCACGCTGCTCATCAGCTATCTCGTTCAACCCAAGTATCCGGAACCAGAGAAGCTGTCCGCCTATGAGTGCGGATCCGAGCCCTTTTCCGATGCGCGCATGCCTTTCCCGGTCCGCTACTACATCTTTGCCATGTTGTTCGTCATTTTCGATATCGAGGTCATCTTCTTGTATCCCTGGGCTGTTGTGTTCAACGACATCAATAAGGTCAGCGTCATTGGTTTGATCGAAATGTTGGTCTTTATCGCGCTGTTCCTCGTAGCGTACGTGTACGCCTGGCGTAAGGGAGCTTTGGAATGGGACTAATCCAGCTGGGCCGGCAGGAGAAAGACGGCGCGCCCGACGTCATTACCACGACACTCGAAAAAGCTGTGAACTGGGCGCGCAAGGGCTCCTTGTGGCCGATGACCTTTGGTTTGGCCTGTTGCGCGATCGAAATGATCGCTGCCGTCTCCTCGCGCTATGACATGGATCGTTACGGGGCAGGGGTATTTCGGGCCTCGCCACGGCAATCCGATCTCATGATCGTCGCCGGGACCGTATGTCGACGAATGGCGCCCGTCATCAGAAAAATCTACGATCAAATGCCGGAACCCAAGTACGTGATTGCGATGGGGTCCTGTGCCACATCCGGAAATATTTATGACAGCTATAGCGTCGTACAGGGCGTCGATCGATTCGTCCCGGTGGATATTTACGTGCCGGGCTGTCCTCCGACTCCCGAAGCCCTCTTCGACGGCATTCTCAAGTTACAAGAGCGGATCATGCAGAAACGGGTGTTCGTCAAGCAACCGGAACAAGTCAAGACGAGTCTGAAGGTCTAGGGCGTTATCCATGTCGCTCCAACAGCTGGCCAGCCGGATCCAAGAGAACTTCACCGAGGGCTTTGTGAAGGCGGTAGAGTGGCGCGGCGATTTAGCCGTTACGGTTACGCGCGACAAACTCCATGAAGTGGCGCTCTTTCTGCATGACGATTCTGCTATGGATTTCGACTACATCGTCCACGTGAGCTCCGTGGACTGGCCGGACGATGAAGAACGCTTTGAAGTCGTCTACGAATTCTATTCGATCAAGAAGCGCCACCGAATCCGGCTCAAGACCCGTGTGCCCGAGTCGGATTGTGTGGTGGACTCGCTCACGGATATTTGGATGGGCGCCGACTTCATGGAACGTGAAGTCTACGACATGATGGGAATCCGTTTTCGCCATCACCCCGATCTTCGACGGATCCTCATGCCGGACGATTACACAGAAGGGTATCCCTTACGCAAAGACTTTCCGCTTCGGGGCAGGGGTTGGCGCGACACGTTTGAGTTTCTGGACGAAACGGCTCGGTAGAGAAAGCTGAACCATGGCGTTTGAAGACCAAAGAACGACCGTTTACAAGGTCGACCCTACGCACCCGGAGAGCGAGACGCTTCCGACGCTGCGGACAGAGGAGTTGCTGCTCAACATGGGCCCGCAGCACCCGAGCACCCACGGGGTTCTCAAGGTGATCCTCGAACTGGAAGGCGAACGGCTGGTGAAATCCACTCCCGTCATGGGATTTCTCCATCGAGGTGTCGAGAAGTTGGCCGAGGAGGGGACTTATCATCAGTTCATCCCCCATACAGACCGCCTCGATTATGTCTGCGCGATGTACAACAACTTCGCATACTGCCGCGCGGTCGAGAAACTCATGAACATTACGGTGCCGGAGCGCGCCGAATACCTTCGAACCATCGTGGCGGAAGTGCAACGGATTATCGGTCATCAGTTCTGGCTGGGCACCCAGGCCCTCGACATCGGTGCCATGACCGTCTTCTTCTATTGCTTCCGCGATCGTGAAATCCTCCTGGATTGGTTCGACGAACTCTGCGGCGCGCGGCTCACGACCAGCTGGTACCGCATCGGCGGCGTGGAGCGGGATTTCACCCCGTCGCTGCTCGCCAAGCTCAAGCAGTTCCTCGAGTACTTCCCGCCGAAGATCGACGAATACGTGGTCTTCCTGGAGAAGAATCGAATCTGGCTGGCCCGCACCAAAGGTGTCGCGGTCATTTCCGCCGAGGACGCTGTCAGCTTCGGCCTCAGCGGACCAACGCTTCGTGGCTCCGGCGTAGACTATGACCTTCGCAAAGCCGAGCCCTATTCAGCCTACCCGAAATGCGAATTCAACGTACCGCTCGGCAAGAACGGCGATACCTACGACCGGTACTGGATTCGCGTGATGGAAATGTACGAGAGCGTCAAGATCATCAAACAATGTCTGGAACAGATGCAGGACGGGCCCATCATGGCAGATGTCCCCAGCGTGACCTTGCCGCCCAAGGAACGCGTCTTTACGAACTTGGAGTCCATGATTCAGCAGTTCAAACTTTTCTCTCAGGGATTCAACGCCCCTCCGGGAGAGATCTATTGCGGAACCGAGGCGCACAAGGGGGAGCTGGGGTTTTATATCGTGAGCACGGGAGGCGGCAAACCTTACCGGCTGAAGATTCGCGCCCCGTCGTTTATCCATATGGGCGCCTTCGACCACATGTCGAGAGGCTATATGATCGCGGATGCGATCACCCTTTTCGGAACGTACGACATCGTCATGGGCGAGTGCGATCGGTGAGAATTGCTGGCTGCGGGGTTGTGAGTTCTGATCGCGAACAATGGAGCGCGCCCCACTGAAAACTCAGCACTGAGGAAAGATTATGGGACTGAAACCGGCAACCAATCCAGACGTCGAAGCCGCAACGATCGAGTTGAACATCGACGGCAAGACCGTGACCGCCAAAGACGGCGTCTCGCTCTACGACGTCATCTCCAGCACGGGCAAAATCATTCCGGCCATGTGCTACCACTACACATTTGATCCATTCGGCTCCTGCGGTATGTGCCTGGTCATGCAGGAAGGGAAAAAGGCTCCGGTTCGTTCCTGCACCGCGAAAGCCACCGCCGGCATGATCATCAGGACGGAGGGAGACGATCTCTTTCAGGCCCGCAAGAAAGCGGTCGAGAAACATCTCTCCGTACATCCGCTCGACTGCCCTGTGTGCGATGCCGACGGCCATTGCGAATTGCAAGACATGGCCTTCCAGCACGGCGTGACAAATCTGACCAACGCCAAACAAAAGTTCATTCCTGAAGATACGCGCAGCCTCGTCCTCGATTTCAACATGAACCGCTGTATCGCCTGTGCGGAATGCATCAACGTCTGCAAAGACGTGTTGATGATCGATGCGCTGCAATTCATGAAGAAGGGCGGGTTCAATCAGGTCGTGGCCAAGGGGGATCTCCCGCTCTCCTGTGAGTTCTGCGGAGATTGTCTGGCGGTCTGTCCGGTCGGCGCCATTACGAACAAGTTCTCCAAATATCTTTATAAGCCCTGGCAGATGAAAAGGACCACGACCACCTGTAATTACTGCGGGGATGGTTGCCAGATGTACCTGGAGACCAAGGATACCGAGGTCATCCGCGTGACGTCACCCTTGTCGTGGGAAAATAAGTGGGGCGACCGCGCCGAAACCGCCAAGGGCCATGGCGGACTCTGCGTGAAGGGACGGTTCGGTTTTGAATACATCGACTCGCCGAACCGGCTGAAACAACCCCTTCTCCGCAAAGGGAACCAGCTCGCGGAAGCACCCTGGCTGGAAGCGATGCACCACGTCGTCGACCGATTTGCCGAGATTCGAAAGAAGCATGGCCCGGACGCCATCGCCGGATTGATTACCGCACGCTGCACGAACGAAGAGCTGTATCTGTTCCAGAAGCTGATGCGCGCGGGCTTCCGCACCAACAATCTGGACAGCAGCGCACGCTACGGCCATATGAACTTCGTATACGCCTCCAAGGAGGCCTTGGGCATCGGCCGCACGCCCAACGACTGGGAGGATCTGACGAAGGCCAAAGCCGTCATCCTGATCGGTTCCAATATCACGGAAACCAATCCGCTGACGGCGGTCCGCATCAAGGAAGCTATTCGCGTCTTCAAGGCCCAGGTGATGGTGTTCGATTCTGCGATCACGAACATCGGCAAGCTGGCCTCGCATCCGTTCCTCATCAAGCCGGGGACGGAAGGACTGGTCATCGACGGTCTCGTGAAGGCTGCATTGGAGCTGGATCTGGTCGACGAAGAGAGCGTGGCCAAACACCCGCAAGCTTTCGCGGCGTTGAAATCCGCCGTGGCAGGTCTGTCGCTGGAACAGATCGCGTCCAGGACCGGCCTCAAGGTCGAGAACCTCAAAGACGCCGTGACGATATTTGCCGAAGCGCCTCGTTCGATCATTCTGTGCGCCGAAGGGATCGTGCGCCAGCCAAACGCCTATCAGAATGTTCTGAAGTTGATCGACCTGGCCTGGATCACGGGAAAGCTGGGACAACCTGGCTGCGGCGTCAACACCGTTACGGAAGAGCCGAACGAGCAGGGCGCCGTCGATATGGGCGCGGCGCCGGAATTTCTTCCCGGCCTGGCTACCTTCAACGATCAAGCGACGCGCGATCGCTTGGCCAGGGCCTGGGACGTGACGCTTCCGGCCGTGGGAGCCGGCGCAAATCTAATGGAGATTCTCAAGCACTGCCGAAGCGGGCAGGTCCGCGCCCTCTATGTCGTCGGAGAAAATCCGCTCGCCACTCTGCCGGCATCGATGGAAGTCCGCGCAGCCCTAGATCGGTTGGATCTCCTTGTCGTCCAGGATCCGTTCCTGACGGAAACCGCTCGGATGGCCCATGTGGTGTTGCCGGCCTGTACCTATGCTGAAAAAGACGGCACCATCACCAACCTCGAAGGCCGCGTGTTGCGCGTCCGGCAAGCCATGGATGTAATCGGCGAAAGCGTTCCCGATTGGCATATCATGACGGCTCTCGCCAACGGCCTCGGCTGTCAATGGAGCTACGAGTCCGCCAATGACATCCAAGCCGAGATCATGAAACTGTTACCCGGATACTATAACCTCGGCCAACCGAGAAAGATCGTCCCCACAGCCGATACGTACTTGTCGAACGGCTACGCCGCCGCCGTGGGAAGGCGCTACAAGACTGCCGCACCGGCTAGCCAGCAACCCTTCACCTTGCTCATGGGACAGATCCTCTATCACTCGGGCAAGCTGTCGACCGCCGCACCGGGTCTCATCAAAATCGCCCCGAACACCGGCCGGCTGCGAATGAACCCGTCCGACATGGAACGGCTCGGCTTGCAAGACGGTACAACAGTCAACGTCACATCCGAGCAGGGTTCGCTCAAGCTCGGCGTCCAGCAGGATCAGAGTGTGGCGCCTCAAACCTGCTTCTTCCCAGAGCACTTCAACGAGCCTCCCGTCAAAGACCTTATGACCGTGCAGATCGATGCCACGACCGGTGTCCCCTCGTTCAAACGAACCAGGGTGACCATTGAAAAGGCCTAGGGAGAGACGGGAGGCGCACATGAGTGTCGGAACATTCACCAAGAACATTCTCCAGGCCGCCCTGTTCTATGAAATCTGGGACGCCATGAAGGTGACATTCAAGCATATGTTCCACAAACCGATCACCTTTCAGTATCCCCGCGAGCAGCGGACGATCCCGGACACCCACCGTGGCGCGCTCGGTCTTCTGCGGTATGATGACGGCCGCGAACGTTGCGTGGGATGCGACCTCTGCGAAGCCGCCTGCCCGTCCCGCTGCATCAAGGTGATCAGTTCAGAGGATGCGGAACGACCGCTGCAGCGATACGCCAGCGAGTTCTATATCGACATTACGAAATGTGTCTTCTGCGGCTATTGCGTCGAGGCCTGCCCCGTGAATGCGCTGGCCATGACGAAGATGTATGAGTTTTCCACGCACGACAAACGCACATTGCTCTTCGATAAGCGGCGGCTCTATGACATCGGCGAGCGCCACCTCGACGACGCCAAGAAATACTTGTACGCCCATAACCAGGAAAAAAACGTCGAGGAAAGTCGGGAATACCGGTACTACTTCCCGCAATCTGTCATCAAGGCGACGCAGTCTGCGCCGAAGCATTTGAGCTGAACCGTACGATGATTCCGGTCTTTTTTGCCTATTTTGCCCTGATGAGTATGGCCGCCGCGGTGCTGACCGTGGCCCTGAAGAACCCCGTGCATTGCGGCTTGGCGCTGCTCGCCCTGCTGCTTCACGTCTCCGGCCTGTTCATCCTTCTCAACGCGGAGTTCCTCTGGGCCGTTCAAGTCGTGGTCTACGCCGGCGCGATTCTGGTCCTGTATCTCTTCGTCCTCATGCTGCTCAATCTCAAAACCGATGAGCGTTACTTTCACAACACATATCTCTATTTCCTGGTGCCGACCGTGCTGGGTTCGCTGTATGTCCTGGCTCTTCTGTTCAAGTCGCCCTATGGAGGGGCAAAGGGCGATGCGCCGGCGGCGGCCGTGCTCAAGGAAGGCGATACCTACGCGGTCGGAATGAAAATGTTCAGCGATTACCTCCTGCAATTTGAGATTGTCGGGGTCTTCCTGTTGGGCGCGATCATCGGCGCAATCGTACTGGCGAAGACGCCGAAGCCGATTGACGACAAGCGAGAGGCGTGAGGGGTAAGAAGTGATGGTTCCGTTAAGCGCATATGTTGCGGTCAGCGCCGTCCTGTTTATTACGGGATTGCTTGGCGTGCTCATCAGACGGAATTTCATCATCGTCCTGATGGCGGTCGAGATCATGCTCAACGCGGCGAACATCAACCTTGTCGCTTTTTCCCACTATCTGGAGTCTATGGCGGGCCAGCTGGTCGCGCTCTTCGTGATCGCCATCGCCGCCGGAGAAGCTGCCGTGGGATTGGCCATTATCATCGTCGTCTTCCGAGGAAAAATTTCCACGAATGTCGACGAAATGAACTTATTGAAGTGGTAGCGTGACCGATCTTCTGATTAAACTTATTCCGGTATTCCCCCTGCTAGCGGTGATCGCGAACGGCCTGTTCGGGCGCTACCTGTGGTCCCATGAATGGGCTCACCGACTCGCCTGGGGATCGGTAGGTGCCTCGTTTATTTGCACGATCGCGGTCTTCTTCGACGTTCTGAGGACCGGCACGCCCCACGAGGTGATCGCCTATCAGTGGATCTTCGGCGGGGATCTCACCATCAACCTGGCCTATCTCGTTGATCCGTTGACCTGCGTGATGCTCCTCGTCATCACGGGCGTCGGATTCCTCATTCATGTCTATTCCGTTGGATACATGCATGGAGAAGACGGCTTCACGCGGTTCTTCACGTACATGAACCTCTTCATGGTCTCCATGCTGCTGCTGGTGATGGGGAACAATTATGCGGTTCTCTTCATCGGGTGGGAAGGCGTGGGGCTCTGTTCCTATCTCTTGATCGGTTACTACTACGACAAAATCTCGGCGGCCAAGGCGGCCTCGAAAGCCTTCGTCGTGAATCGCATCGGCGACGCGGGATTCTTGTTGGCCATCTTCCTCGTCTTTATCAATTTCAAGTCACTCGATTACACAAAAGTGTTCGCACAGGTCAGTCAGCTCTCGCCCGAGATGGCCACGGCGATTGCCCTCTGCCTGCTCGTCGGGGCTGTCGGTAAGTCGGCGCAGATTCCGCTCTACACCTGGCTGCCTGACGCGATGGAGGGTCCGACTCCCGTCAGCGCCTTGATCCATGCGGCCACCATGGTGACCGCCGGCGTCTACATGATCGTGCGCAATCATGCCATTTTCGATCTGTCTTCGACGGCGATGGGCATTGTCGGCCTGATCGGCGGACTCACCGCGCTGTTCGCCGCCACGATCGGCCTCGTGCAAACGGACATCAAGCGCGTCCTGGCCTATTCGACCGTGAGCCAACTTGGATACATGTTCCTGGGTTGCGGCATCGGCGCCTACACCGCCGCGATCTTTCACCTCATGACCCATGCGTTTTTCAAAGCGTTGTTGTTCCTCTCGGCCGGCTCGGTGATCCATGCGCTCTCCGGTGAACAAGACATCAGAAAGATGGGCGGGCTCAGTTCGAAAATTCCCTGGACCCATAAACTCTTCTTCATCGGGACGATCGCCATCGCCGGGATTCCGCCCTTCGCCGGATTCTGGAGTAAAGACGAAATCATGGCCCATGCCTTCACGCATCACCAGTATCTGTTGTACGGCATGGCCGCGATCGGCGCGTTTCTGACCGCGTTCTACATGTTCCGACTGACCTATCTGACGTTCTACGGCAGGTCGCGCATGGACCATCACACGGAAGAGCACGTGCATGAATCTCCGATGGTCATGGTCGGCCCGCTGATGGCCTTGGGTGTACTCTCCTTAGCGGGGGGGTTTATCGGATTTCCCCCCGAGCATGGCTTGCTCCATCAATTCCTCGCGCCGGTCGCCGGGACAGGCGGGGAACACGAGGTAGGCACCGGGCTCGTCCTGACTCTCATGATGATCGCCACCGGCATCGCGCTGTTCGGGTGGGGACTGGCTCATTACCTCTACAGTATGAATCCGACGGCCCCGGATCGCTGGGCGGCCAACGCTCGATCGGTCTACAACACGCTCCTGAATAAATACTATGTCGATGAACTCTACGACCTCGTCTTTGTCGAGCCGACAAAGAAGTTGGGGCTCTGGCTCGATTGGTTCGACCGGGTCGTGGTGGACGGTATCGTACGTGCGGTCGGCCAGTTGGCGGAACTCGGCGCGGCGGGATCCACCTGGGCCGAGAAGCATGTCATTTATGGCAGTCTGAACGTCATCGGCTATGGGAACCATCTCCTCGCCAAGCAGTGGCGGCAACTCCAGAGCGGGATGGTCCATCATTATGCAGCGATCATTGTCGCGGGCTTATTTTTGCTGGCGGTCGTTATTCAATTCATCGTGCAGCGGTAGAACGGCACCATGTTCGAACAACTGGAATCCACATTTCCCATCCTGACGTGCCTGCTCTTTTTCCCGCTTGCCGGAGCGGCGGTCCTATGGCTGTTTGACGACGAGGATATGGTCCGGACCTCTGCCTTGACCATCTCGCTGGTCGAATTGGCCTTGGCGATCTTCGTGCTTGTGCGATTCGTACCGGACTCTGCCGCAATGCAGTTTGTTGAGCATGTCCGCTGGATTCCCGCTCTTGGGATCAGCTACCACCTGGCCGTTGACGGCATCAGTGTCCTTTTTGTAGGACTCACGGCCTTCCTGACCGTCTTGGTGGTGATTTACTCGTGGGATACCGTCCGTCACCAGACGAAGCTGTACATGATGTCACTGCTGGCGCTCGAAACGACGACAATGGGCGTGTTCGTTTCGCTGGACCTGATCCTCTTCTTCGTCTTCTGGGAACTCATGCTGATCCCCAGCTACTTCCTCATCAAGCTGTGGGGCGGCGGAGCGGAACGCCATTACGCGGCCCTCAAGTATGTACTGTACACGCTGCTGGGCAGCGTGTTCATGCTGGTGGGGATCGCGCTCCTGGACATTAACTATCACAGCTACGCGACGCTCCATAACTTGGACATGGCATACTCCTTCGACCTTTTGGAGCTGCTCGCGGTGCCGATCCCGCTCAATCAACAGATCCTGATTTTCTGGCTCATGTTCCTCGGCTTCGCCTTCAAAGCACCAGTCTTTCCATTTCACACGTGGTTGCCCGATGTCCTGCTCGAAGGGCCGATCGGCATGGCTGTCGTGCTGGCAGGATTGAAGCTCGGCACTTTCGGTTTTATGCGTTTCAGCATTCCGCTGCTGCCCGACGCCTCGAAAAGCCAGACTGTCATTTCTGTCGTGATGGTTCTGGGCCTCGCTGCCATTCTCTATGGCGCGATTATGGCCTTAATCCAGCCGGATTTTCGTCGGCTCCTCGCTTATAGCAGCATCAGCCACTTGGGGTTCGTCGTCATCGGGCTGTTTGCGCTGAACTATCAGGGTCTCCAAGGCAGTTTGCTCACGATGATCAATCTGGGGTTCAGCACGGCCGGCCTCTTCTTCATCGCCGGCTTTCTCTATAACAGACAACAAACAACGCAGATGGCGGCCTTCGGGGGAATGGCCAGATATACCCCGGTACTCGCGACCTTCTTCCTCCTGATCGGACTGGCATCTATCGGATTGCCTGGGACCAACGGTTTCGTCGGCGAGTTTCTCATTCTCTTGGGAACCTTCAAAGCCAACTGGCTGTACGGCTCAATCGCCGTGACCGGCGTCATCTTCGGTGCGGCGTATTTCCTGTGGTACTACGAGCGCGCGATGCTCGGACCGGTCGGCAAGGCCGTGAAGGATTCCATCGGCGATTTGCACCTCCGTGAAACCATCATCGCGCTGTCCCTCTCGGTCATGATTCTCTGGATCGGCCTCTATCCCGCCCCGTTCCTCCGCATGATGAACGGATCGGTGCAGGCTCTCGTCGATCGGCTGAATCAGGGGACGGTGGCGGCCATTGGCACGATCCCGCCAGGGCAAGGCAAGGTGAACTGATCTCATGAGCGATTACACACTGTTATTCATTCTGTTTGCTCCCTTCATCGGCGCCATCGCCCTGATCTTCGTATCGAACCGGCAGGCGCTGCTGGTCAGGGGCATTGCGGCCGGATCCGCCGGCCTGTCGCTGCTCGCGTCGCTCTATCTCTTTTACGCCTATGATCCGGTCAAGGGTGGATTCCAGTTCGTCCAAAAATACGAATGGTCAAGACAGTTGGGCATTTCGCTTCATCTTGGAGTCGACGGCATCGGCACCCCCCTTGTGCTTGCGTCGTCCGTTCTTTTGTTTGCCGGGATCTTCGTCTCCTGGCACATCAAGGATCGGACGAAAGAATTCTACATTTGGCTGCTGATTCTCGCCGCCGCCACAATCGGCGTCTTCATGTCGCTGGATCTGTTCTTCCTGTACTTCTTCTATGAAATGTCCGTGATCCCGATGTACCTCCTGCTCGGCATGTGGGGTAGCCATACCAAAAAATATCTGGAGATGACCGATCCCGAAGGCCTCAAACTCAGAGACTCCGTCGGCTTCATCTTTAACTTCGGTGCGAACAGCAAAGAATACGCGGCGATGAAGTTGGTCCTGTTCCTCTCAGCCTTCGCCGTCGTCGCCTTGATGGGCATTCTGCTGATCTACAAGTACTCCGGCCTCAACACTTTCGACATCCTTCAATTGCGCGAGCATGCGAAACTGATGAACATTCCCGTGCTGGGTACCACGCTGGACAAGATCATCTGGATTTTGATCTTCTTCGGTTTTGCCTCCATTGCGCCGCTCTGGCCGCTGCACTCCTGGTCACCGGTCGGCCATGCCGCCGCGCCGGCCGCCACGAGCATGCTCCACGCGGGCGTCTTGATGAAGCTGGGGCATTTTTCAATTATCCGTGTGGCCTTTGAAATCCTGCCCGACACCACGCGCGAGCTGATGCCGATCGCAGCTGTGCTCTGCATGTTCAGCATTATTTATGGCGGGTTCGTGGCCTTCTACGCCAAAGACACCAAGTATGTGATCGGCTATTCCAGCTCCAGCCACATGGGCTACGTCTTCCTCGGCATGGCCGCCCTGGATTACATCAGCTTAAGCGGAGCCGTGATCTACATGTTCGCCCATGCCATGGCCACCGGCATGCTCTTCGCCATGGCCGGCTGGGTCTACGACCAAACGCACACTCGTGACATTCCGTCGCTCGGCGGGCTCTCCAATCGAATGCCGTTCATCGCCGGTTGCTTCGTCATCGCCTGTATGGCCTCCATCGGGATGCCCGGCACGGTGAATTTCATTGCTGAGGTCATGATCATCGTGGGGAGTTGGAATAAGTATCCGCTTCAGGTGATCGTCGCCGTCGTTGGCATCGTCATTACTCTTGCCTATTTATTCCGCATGATGCGCGGCCTCTTCTACGGCCCGATGGACCAGAAATACAGCCACTCCCATGATGCCGTCGCAGTCGTGGATCGTCTCCCCCTGCTGATCATGATTTCGGTGAGCATCGGCTTTGGCCTTTTCCCGATGCATCTCTACAGCGTCGTGCGTTCCGGCGTCGATCCGCTCGTGGCCAAGATTACTCAAGTGGTTCCGGTCGCGCAAACGGGTGAAGGGTCAGGCGTGAGGAGTGAGGCGATGCTTCCCGTGAGGACGCTTGACGTCCCGCTGGTCGCGAACAACACCTTACCCCTTACGCCTCATACCTTACGAGGATCGGAATGACCTTTTCGCTGACCATGTCGCCGTCTGATCTCCTGTTGTTGCTACCCGAGATCATTTTGACCTGTTGGCTCTGCCTCCTCCTGATCGTGGATTTCTCATTCCCGCGGCTGCCCAAGGAACAGCTTGCTTATCTGAGCATCGCCGGGCTTGTCGCCACGCTCGGATGCCTTGCCTGGTTTGATTTCTCGGGCATCTCCGGGACACTCTTCGCCAACATGTTCGTGGTCGATCGCATGGCGCTGTTTTTCAAGATATTCATCGTGGCCGCCACAATCTTGGTTGTCCTTGCTTCGATTGAATTCGTCCACCGATTCACGTTCTTCCGCGGAGAATATTATTTCCTCGTGGTGATGTCCGCCCTCGGCATGATGTTCATGGCTTCGGCCAATGATCTCTTGTCCGTATTCGTCACGCTGGAGTTTTCCACCTTCGGTTTCTACGTCCTCGTTTCCTATCTGCGCGAAGATGTGGCATCCAATGAAGCCGGTCTCAAATTTTTCATCCTGGGTGTCTTTGCGGCTGGCCTGCTGGCTTACGGGATCAGTCTTGTCTACGGTGAAACCGGCAAGCTGGTCTTCTCCGACATGAAATCGGCCCAGGCCACACCGGGACTCGTCATCGGATTCCTACTGATCTTCGGTGCCTTGGGATTCAAAATCGGCGCGGTGCCGTTCCACTCCTGGATCCCCGACACGTACCATGGTTCCCCGACACCGGTAACGGCTTTCCTGTCGATCGCGCCAAAAGGCGCCGCCTTCGCCATTCTGCTTCGCATGTTCTTCGTCGCGCTGGCGACGTTCAAACCGACCTGGGTGCTCCTTCTCGTCGCCGCCTCGATCTTGTCGATGACGTACGGCAACATCGTGGCCATCGCCCAGAAGAACGTCAAGCGACTCCTGGCCTATTCCGGCATCGCTCAGATCGGCAATGTCCTTATCGGCCTCGCGGCCGGGACAAAGATGGGGAACGACGCCATTCTGTTTTATCTCCTGACCTACCTCTTTGCGAACCTTGGAGCCTTCGCGATCGTGATCGCCGTCAGCCAGGCCATCGGCAGCGAAGAAATCGACGACTATAGCGGGTTGGGCCGCCGCTCACCGTTCTTGGCATTCTCCATGCTGATTTTCTTACTGTCTTTGGCTGGCGTGCCTCCCTTGGCCGGCTTCATCGGCAAACTCTATATTTTTGTCGCCGCCATCAAAGAGGGACTGTACACCTTGATTACGGTGGGCCTTATCAACATCGTCATTTCGATGTATTACTACCTCATTGTCGTCAAGAAGATGTACATCGTCGAACCGCACGACACTTCGCCATTGACGGTGTCCGGTCCGATGAAGGCGGTCATCTATGTAGGGCTGGCCGGCACCCTGATTATAGGGATCTATCCTCAGCCAGTGGCTGATTGGGTCGTCGCCGCCACCATGATGTTCTCCGACCTGGCCGGCCCGGCCGCAGCGCTTCCGCCCGTGTCTCCCATCATCCCGTCAGGGGGCTAAGCGACGTCGCTCCAATCCTGTCGAGTCCCACGCTCTTCTGAAAAATTGCTTGCAGGGCCCAATCGGCCAGAGTAGAGTTTCTTAAGTCTTCACTGAACCCTTCAGCTCGCTCTGCGCTTGAACCGCATGGAAATAGCCACTCAGGACCGTCCCGCGCCGCCGCCAGCCTCTGCTCCGCCTGTTTCTGAACCGGTCCCAAAGCACACTCCACCGTCGATTTTGCGGGTAGAGAGGCTCTCCACCTGGCTGGCCAAATGGTCGATTGAGCAGCGGGTCCTCGCCGGGTTCGGCCTGGTATTCGCCGGCATTCTCGTCATCAGTGTCGTCTCCTATCGCAACACATCGGTTGTGGTTCAGAACAGCAGATTGGATGCCAGAAGTCATGAACTCGTCCAACTCTTGGGATCGATCGAGGAAGCGCTCGATGCGGCAGAGAGTGGCCATCGACGCTATCTCGTCACGGGCGATGAATCCTATCTCAAAGCCCACCATGCCATTGTGGAACAAATGCCC
Organism: Nitrospira sp.; assembly: GCA_035455145.1. GTDB lineage: Bacteria > Nitrospirota > Nitrospiria > Nitrospirales > Nitrospiraceae > Nitrospira_C. The sequence goes on along the minus strand of DATIFR010000238.1, from coordinate 7,193 downwards.
GACTACGCGCATTACCTCCAAGCCCTCGTCGGGAACGACCTCGAGCGACGGGAGCGGATGACACAGCTGGAACAACTCATCAAAGAGCAATTAGACATCGAAGCCAGCGCGATCAAGCGACGCGCAGAACAGGGCGCTGATGCCGTTCGTCACCTCGCCCTTCCCGGTGTGGCAAAACGGGAGCTCGACAATATCCATCGCCTTATCGCCGACCTTGAGACTACGGAGCAACGATCCACTCGAGCCAGAGTCTTCCAGTCCACTTCAAGTACCCGCAATACGATCGCGCTCCTCGGACTGGGCGCCCTCTTACAGCTTGTGCTATTAGGCTCGGTCTATTACCTGATCCACCACGACATCACTGCCCGTCGGCGCGTGGCGGCAGAGTTGCGGCGAAAGGGAGAGCTTCTCCAGGCTGCCAATAAAGAATTGGAAGCCTTCAGTTATTCCGTGTCGCACGACCTCCGTGCGCCTCTGCGCCATATCGACGGCTACGCCGCGCTGTTGTCGAAAACAGCCGGCCAGTCATTGAACGAAAAGGCCCAGCGATACCTCCAGACCATTTCGGACTCCGCCAAACAGATGGGGCAGCTCATCGACGATCTGTTGGTATTCTCCCGCATGGGCCGTCAGGAAATGTTGCGTAGCACCGTCAACGTCAACCAACTCGTCAAGACCGTCATTCACGATTTACGTCTTGACTTGCAAGACAAGCCGATCTCTTGGAAAATTGGATCATTGCCGGATGTCTCGGGAGATCCATCCATGTTGCGGCAGGTGTTTACGAACCTGATCTCCAACGCCGTCAAGTTCACTGGCACTCGTCCTGAGCCGCGCATCGAAATCGGAGCGATGCAGCAGGTTCCCGGCGAGGTCACGCTCTATGTCCGCGACAATGGCGTCGGATTCGATATGCAGTACGCCAACAAACTCTTCGGGGTCTTTCAGCGCCTTCATCGCAACGACGAGTTCGAAGGCACCGGCATCGGCCTGGCGAATGTGCGGAGGATTGTTCACCGCCACGGCGGCCGGACCTGGGCCGAAGGCGCCCTCGACCACGGCGCCACGTTTTATTTTTCACTCCCGCTTAAGAGGACTACCTGATGACTACCGTAAAACCCATTGTGCTGGCGGAAGATAACCCTCGTGATGCTGAATTGGCACTCGCCGCCATGGAAGAGCATCACATTGCAGACAAAGTCGTCATCTGCCATGATGGCGCTGAAGTGCTGGATTACCTCTACTGCCGGGGGCCGTATAAAAGTCGAGAATCCGGCAACCCCGTTGTCGTGTTTCTGGACCTCAAGATGCCGAAAGTCGACGGGATTGAGGTATTGAGAACGATCAAGAACGACGCAAATCTAAAACCGATCCCGGTCGTCATGTTGACGTCTTCTCGAGAAGAACGAGACCTGGCTCAGAGTTACGCATTGGGCGCCAACGCCTATGTCGTCAAACCTGTCGAGTTTCAGCAGTTCATTTCGGCCGTCAAAGAGCTCGGAGTATTCTGGGGCGTGATCAACGAACCACCGCCCGGTGGAACAAAGTCCGCCGCCTAGTCCGCCCTGCGGAGGATCAGTGAAAACCCCGCTCCGCCTGCTCCATCTCGAGGACGATCCCACCGACACCGACCTCGTCTCCGCCACATTGACGGAGGCAGGGCTTGCCTGTGTCGCCCATCGGGTGGACACGCGTTGCACGTTCCTGGCCGCATTGCAGGAAGGCGACATTGATCTGATTCTGGCCGACTATTCGATTCCCGGATTCGACGGCATGAGCGCGCTGGCGCTGGCGCGCCAACAGAGGCCGGACGTGCCCTTCCTCTTCGTCTCAGCCACCATCGGAGAGGAGTTGGCGATCGACGCGATGCACCAAGGCGCCACGGATTACGTGCTCAAACAGAGACTTGGCCGACTGGTGCCCTCAGTGCTGCGTGCGTTGCGCGAGCGAGACGACCGCAACGAGCGGAAACGCGCGGAGGAAGCGCTGGTCCAGAGCGAAAAACAGTTCCGCCAAGCTCAGAAAATGGAAGCGGTCGGACGGCTGGCCGGAGGCATTGCTCATGACTTTAATAATTTGCTGACCGTGATCATGGGCTATAGTCACGTCCTTTCCGCCGAACTGGGCCGCAGTCATCCACTGCACGGCAAGATCGAGGAAACGCAGAAGGCCTGTGATCGTGCAGTGATGCTGGTACGCCAGCTGCTGGCGTTCAGTCGCAAGCAACCAGTCGAACCGAAAATTCTCAGCCTGTGCCGCATCGTCGGTAATCTTGAAGGCATGCTGGAGCGACTGATCGGATCCGACATCCACTTGGCAATGACACTCGACCCGGCCGACTGTCATGTGCGCGCCGACCAAGGACAGCTGGAACAGGTCGTGATGAATCTCGTCGTCAATGCGCGGGATGCCATGGTCAACGGCGGGACGCTTTCGATCGACATCGCTCCGGTCGAACTCACCAAGAGCCCCATCTATCATGTCGAGCCCCTTCCGCCCGGTTCTTACGTCAGACTGTCGGTTGTGGACACGGGCGGCGGAATGGACCGCGAGACTCAAGCCCATATCTTCGAACCGTTTTTCACCACCAAGGAAGAAGGCAAGGGGAGCGGCCTTGGTCTCTCGACGGTGTTTGGGATCGTGACGCAATCAGGCGGTGGCATTGACGTTACCAGCCGAATTGGACAAGGCACCAGGTTCGATATCTTCTTTCCCCGTCTCGCCGCTGATGCGCATCCCGCCATACCGACCCAGGAATCCGGGCAGTTGCACAAAGGAACCGAGACGATTCTGCTCGCGGAGGACGACCCAAGCGTGCGCACATTGATTCACGATGAACTGCGAAAGCTCGGGTACAAGGTGGTCGAGGCCAAGAACGGCATCGAGGCTTGTCTCCTGGCTACGCAGCAGGCAGGAACGTTGGACTTGCTCCTAACAGACATGGTCATGCCCGGCATGGGTGGCAGGGAGCTGGCGCAGCATCTCGCTGCGCTCAAACCGGACCTCCGGGTTCTCTTCATGTCGGGGTACACCGACGACGTCGGTATTTTGACGGGGCTTGGAGAAGGCATCACCGCGTTCTTGCAAAAACCCTTTACGCCTGCTGCTTTGGCCCAGACCGTCCGAAAACTTCTCGATGCACCCGCCGAAACCCAACAACCGGAACTTCGCCGCGATGCCGCCAAGCCGGCCGCAACTTGATCCCGTACAGAACATGACGGTGAGCCGGCGCCGATCAATTTGACGCTACGCATCCCGCCTCTCTATACTCAACCGCACGTCACCATGGCACAGTCTCACGGCCTCCAGCGGTCATCTGCGTTCTGTGCAACGGTCCTCCTCGGGGCGTTTTTATTCTGCTCGGACGGACCGGCCCGCGCTGCCGCTCCCGCCATTGGATGGGAGCGGCTGGCAGAAGGGCTCGCCATCGGGGTCTGGAATCCTTCCTCCTCCTGCCAAGACGTACCGTCCTTAATCGCCCTGGAGATCGATCCTGCCCGCTATCGATTTTCCGTGCATCACTATCGGAATGAACCGGTTCCGGATCCACTCGACATCCACGAGTGGCAAGTGCGGACCGGTCACGATCTGGTCTTCAATGCCGGCCTGTTTCGCGAAAACTTTGCGTATCTGGGGTTGCTGTACGGAAACGGGCAGCCGCTCGGAAGCAAACGGCATGGCTCCTGGTTGGGGCTCTTTGTCGCAGAGCCAACAGGGTCCGGAGGCCAGGCGGCAGGGATCTTGGACCTGGCTGCAGATTCCTTCGACGAACAGCGGCCTCCCTATCGAGAGGCCGCCCAATCACTCATGCTCCTCGATCGGACCGGCAAAATCCGCGTCAAGCAGACGGGAAAACAGGCACAGCAAACGATCGTGGCGGAAGAGGAGAACGGGCACATCCTGGTGCTGAAAACCACGGCGGTGGCGTCGCTCCATGCCATCGGGCAATGCCTGCACGACACCTATCCGGGTATCCGCCAAGCCATGGCCATGGATGGAGGATCGTCGTCCGACCTCTCAATCAGCCCTCTCCTGCTGCGGGCAGCCGGGCAAATCGCGGGAGCCCACCCCTGGATGTCGCTGCTGAATGCGGGCACAACCGGTCACATTGGACTGCCCGCCGTGATCGGGATCAGCCCCCGCGGTCACACCACCAAACCATAGTGACGGGAAGTGGGCTATTAGCGACGCGCGGTCTCGACCGGATATCCGGCCTCCTGCCAGGCGTTCATGCTGCCGCTGACATTGTACACGTGGTTGTAACCCAAATCGGCCAAGGTCTCCGCCGCGATGTTACTCCGATGGCCGGACTGACAATAGACGACAATGTGATCGCTCGGTTGCGCACCGATCTCACGATGGCGCGCCTTCATCTCGCGGAAATCGATGTTGAAGTCGGTTCCCGGGATGAAGCCTTGTGCATGCTCTTCGGGGGAGCGCACATCAATCAATACGAAACCCTTCTGCGTCATCGAAGGGGATTTGGTCAACCCTTCCCGCAGTTGCTGGACCGTCAGCAGATACGAATGATGGGCAGAAACCGCGGTCATCGTGGCGACCAGCAGCACGAGCACGCTGAGGAACATGATGGCCGTTCGTTTCAACATGGCAGGCCTCCTGATCACATCATCGCCTAGGATGTTCGACAGAGAATGAACTCTGCATTATGATAAAAGCCGTATGAAGACCTGGTCAAGCCTCGGCTGTGCGCTGGCCCTCCTCTTGGCCGGCTGCGCGGAGGGCGCAAAACTCGCACAAGACAACGAAGACGGCGGGATCGTGACCTACCCCTTCAAAGGCGAACAGGGCGCGATGCTCTCACCTTATCGCACGGAAGCCCTGGCGATGATCAGAGAGAAGTGCCACGGCGCCTATTCAATCATCCGGGAAGGGGAGGCGAAAGGACGGGCGCGTGTCGCCGGTGCGGTCGAAGGCGGGCAGGAAATCGTGCGGGAGCGGCGCTGGGGAATCGATTTTCGCTGCAAGTAGCTCGAACGTCTTAGGATGCTCGTCTCTGGTGCTTGGTCAGATCCTCGATGGTGAGCAAACTCATCAGTTTGACCCCTTCTTTCTCGACCTTGGCTCGTCCCTCTTGCTCTTTTCGATCCACGATGACCAACGCGTGGGTAACCGTCAACCCCGCTTGCCTGGCTGCCTCGATGGCTTTGAGCAGCGACCCGCCGCTCGTCAGCACATCATCGACAATCAACGCCCGATCACCGGGCTTGATCGCTCCTTCAATCACTTTTCCCAATCCATGATCCTTCGCTTGTTTGCGAACCACGAATGTCCGCCACTCTCGTTTCGGATTCGCTCCGTAAGCATAGTCAGAAATCGTCGTCGCGATCGAAATCGCGCCGATCTCAAGCCCTCCAAGGCAGTCCAGCGAGACAGCGGCCAATGCTTCGTGGGCCAGTTGCCCGACAAACCGTCGCGCGGAGGGATGGGCCATGAGTGCCCGGCAATCGACATAAAAGGGGCTGATCTGGCCGGATGCGAGCGTGAACCCCTTCTCCTTATCCCACTTGAATGAGTGTGTCTCGTGAAAGGCCTGAGCCAACTGCTCTTTGACTGTCACCATGCAAGTCCTGCCTCCTGATGAAAAAACGACGGCATTGTACACCGCTCGCCGAGCCGAGAACAGCAGTTTTCACGGGGTAGACGATGACCGCGTTCAGGAGAAGCGCCGGATCTGCTCTGCCAATGTCTGGGCCACTTGCTGGAGATCGAACGGCCAGGCATAGCGCAATGTGACTCCGGGGTGCCGAGGCCTCAACTGATCGAGGATTTCGGGAATCTCAATTTCCGAGTGCGAGCCGCCCGGCGTAAACATCGTCGTGGTCACAATGATGGACGTCGCGCCCTTCCTGATCAGCTCTTCTACCGACTCTTCCAATGTCGGCGCGCAGAATTCATTGTACGCAATGGCGAAAAGGGCCCCGTCCAACCTGGATTGCACATGAGCGGCGACGGTTTCGAGTCCGGATTGATAGGGATCAGTCGCCGCAGTCCTGGGCCACCGTCGAATCTTGGCATCCAGCTCGAGTTCCTCAGGTGAGGGAGGCATCTTTGCAGCCCGGCGCTGGGCCTCCAAGCGCTTCAGTTTCGTGACAAGATCCTGGGGACAATCCTTCGGAATCCCTCCGTGCCCCACCAGTACCACCCCTTGCTTCTCTCTCGCCATGAAACCTCCTACACGTGGTTCCGAAGCATCAGCTCCTTCGGATGCGGATTGAGATAGACCTGGTCAAGAATGTAGTCGACATTGAAGAGCTGGACATAATGTTTGATCAGCGTGAGAGGGACAATTAGGGGCGTAAGTCCCCGATGATAATCGTCGATCACGCCTAACAGCTCCACTTTCTCTTGGCTCTTCAGCCGCTCTTTGAAGTAGCCCAGAATATGTTGCAACACATTCACGTGCTTGCGCACCGTTGCCTTCACGGCTAACGCCTTCATAAACAACTCCCCGTATCGAACGGCGAGTTCCTTCTGGCGGTATTGCTCAGCCCGTCCGACCAGCCGACCGAGCAATTCATAGTGCTGCTGGCTATGGGCCAGGAGCAGATACTTGTGAATCGTGTGGAACCGCACCACAGCCTGCCTCGTCACGCCACCCCTGAGAAGATCCTGATATCGGCGGTAACAAAACACGCGTTCGATAAAATTCTCCCTGAGCGGCGCATCGCAGAGCCTTCCTTCTTCCTCGACAGGAATCAACGGGAACTGCTCGAGGAAGCCCCTGGCGAACAACCCGATTCCGCTTCGGCTGGGCATCCCATGTTCGTTGTAAATGCGCACACGTTCCACGCCGCAACTCGGGGAATCCTTCTTGAAGACGTAGCCGGATAGGTCCAGCTCGCTGAGTTCCTCGATTCGCTTCTTGGTTATCGTCTCCAACGCGTTGGTGTGGTCGATCCCGCTCTTGATCGTCACGAGCCTGGGATGCTGCGAATTGCCAACGAGCCGCATCGCCTCACGCGGAGTGCCTAGTCCTGCTTCGACTTCCGGACAGACAGAGACCCACTCCACATAGCGTCCAAAGACATCTGTCAAAAAATTGTCCCGCTTATGTCCCCCATCAAACCGGACTTCGTCTCCGAGGAGACAGCGACTGATTCCCAGACGGAGCGGTACCGTCGTCATCTCGTCACCGCCTGTTTCCCGAGATCCAGGTATTCCTCGCGGGCCTG